>JARRNY010000269.1:0-1124 GCA_037384445.1 Candidatus Thiodiazotropha sp. | reverse complement strand
TCAATCTCAAAGTTATACGTTACATCGGTTCGCTTTTCGTCGATTACGCTGAGGACTGTCAGCGTGCCGGTTTCGTCCGTTTCCAGGCGGTCTCCCACCGTGAGCTCTACGGTCTTCTTCCAGCCCTTCCCTAACACGTAGAAGGGGTGATCGTCTGTGGCCTCTATACGCTGGCGTGCGTTGCCTTCTCCGGCCAGGGTGATTTCATAGACTTCCCGGTCTGCTTCCACGTAGACTCGGTTGACCGCTTTCCAGCCCTGTTCGCCGGTCTCCACATCCTTGGCCCATAGGCGCTCTCCTTCTTTCACCTGTTCGATTGGCTTATAGCCGCTTTCGCTCAAGACTTGCGTTCCGGCTACAAAACAGCAGCGCCCTCGTGTGCCCTCGGCAAGGTCGTCGATTTTGTTTCGTGTCTCTTTGTAGGGCAGCAGTTTCTTCAGCTTGAAGATTCCCATCTTCTTCGCGGCCACCACCGCTGCGCCTCCAGGGACGGCCTTGAGCGCCAGATTGATCGCCAGTTCTTTGCCCAGATCGCCCGCTAAGTCCGAGGCCTTGACCTCTGTGTATAGACCGTAACCAATCTCGGTGACTTCGTAGGCGGTTGAGATCGCGGAGTAGATCGCCATCCCGGCAAAGATCAGCGGCAGGAAGTTGCCTGACAGGTCGCTATAGATCAACGGGTTCTGGCGGGCGTAGGCGTCGGTGAGAAAGCGCGGGGTTCCCAGGTGGTCGTTTTGCACGAATACCGGTTGCGGGTGATCGGCGCTGATGAGAGCCAGCAGTTCGCCGTCCGGGTGGTAGAGGTATTGGCGGATGGGGTCGCCGGTTTCGTCGAGCTCTTCGACCAATCGGCCCTGCGTGTCGTAGAGAAAATAGAGGGTGTGGCCATCGGCGGTTTTGCTGATTCGCTGGCCGTTGGGGTCGTAGCGGTATTGCGCGATGGTCTGGTTGTTCTTTTCGACACGCTCTAACCGGCCGGCGGCGTCATAGATGAGGTGGAGATCCCCGGCCTGGGTGATCGCGCCGTCGTCGTCTGTCTGATAGCCGCTCAGCAGATTGCCGTTGAGGTCTTCTATGCGTGACAGGCGGTCGCTGTTCGCTTCGTAGTGATAGACCTTAATTCA
>JARRNY010000268.1:0-1769 GCA_037384445.1 Candidatus Thiodiazotropha sp. | reverse complement strand
CACTTCCGGTGGTGACACTTCCGGTGGTGACACTTCCGGTGGTGACACTTCCGGTGGTGACACTTCCGGTGGTGACACTTCCGGTGGTGACACTTCCGGCGGCGACACTTCCGGTGGTGACACTTCCGGTGGTGACACTTCCGGCGGTGACACTTCCGGTGGTGACACTTCCGGCGGCGACACTTCCGGTGACGGCAATGCAAGCCATGGTGCTGCTTTGTACGATGCCCAGTGCGCCAGTTGTCATGGTACTGAAGGTACCGGCCTGTACCCCATCGATGCGAGCAAGATGCGCTTTGGCGACAGCAACCAGATGCTGGTTGATTATATCGTCGATACCATGCCCCCCAACGATGCCGTCGGTTGCTATGGGACCTGTGCTGATGATATCGCGGCCTATATCGAGGGCTGGAATTCCGGCGATACCTCCGGCGACTCGACATCTCAGACTGCCTGCGGAGTGACCTATGGCCCGCGCAGTATCCGTGTGCTCACGCGCAGTGAATTCGTCAATTCCATTGAGGATTTAACGGGTCTGGATATACAGGCTGATCTGGGACAGAACACCTACGACATCATTCCTGTCGATAATATGATCAGCGGCTTTTCCTTTTCGATTGTTCTGAATTAACCGATGATGCCTGTGCCTACAGTTTCATCGAAAACTATATTCCCCGGGTTTTTCGTCGTCCGCTTAGCGAGGATGAATTCACTGCCTTTCAGGCATTGTTTACCGATGAATATACGGGCGGAGATATTCATGAAGGCCTAGCCCTGGCACTGAAAATCCTGTTCACATCGCCGCAATTTCTCTATCGGGATGAAACAGGTGTGTCGGTCGCCGATATCAATGCGGGCGATAGCGGTAGTGTTCAGTACGAGCAGACTGGCACCGTACAGACTTTTATCGACAGCAGCGATGATCCGCACACCTTAGCGATCTTCGGGCAAGAAGGGAGAAACGCCTCATTTACCGGCGATGACCTGATCACTATTACCGTTAGGGGGACCCAAGGATCGGAAAATGGCTTGTGGCCAACGATGTCCATCGAAACGAATGATGGGGTGATCGGGAGCGTGCTGGTCGACCACACTTTCAGCAAAACCTATCAGTTCCATACCACCGCGTTCAATGGAGACTACATATACCTCAAGGTGCTCAACAAGCAGATCGGTGCGCCAGATGAACACAAGGGCGGGCAGAATCTGATCATCAGCAAGCTTGAGCTGTCTGCTGCTCAAGAGGCGACGCAAACCCTGCCGGATGTCGAGCTTGACGCCGATGCCTATGTCCTTACGCCGTATCAACTGGCCGCTGATAAACAGTTGGAGACGAAGTCCCAGATCGCTGCCCAGGTTGAGCGTTTGTTGCACACGCCGCGAGCGCGTGAACATTTTGGCGATTTTGCCGCGCAATGGCTGCGTACTGATCGGGTGTTGGATCTGGCGAAAGATCCCGTTCTCTATCCCAACTTCACCCAGGAAGTGCGGCAGGCAATGGCGCAGGAAATCCGTGAAGTGTTCAACCATGTGGTACTGGACGAAGGCGAACCATTCAGCGCGTTGTATGATGGCGACTTCACCTTCGCCAACTCAGCACTCGCCGACTTCTACGGTATCGGCAATGTCAGCGGGAGTGAAATGCAGAAGGTTTCAGACGTAACCAGCCGTGCAGGCCTGGTCACCTCGGGCGCATTCCTGGCCGTTCATGCCCATGAGCAGGATACCAGTCCGATTGTTCGTGCGACCTATTTGCGCAGACGCTTTCT
>JARRNY010000267.1:0-1241 GCA_037384445.1 Candidatus Thiodiazotropha sp. | reverse complement strand
ACGGCCACCGGCCCCTCAACGTCTTTGACCTGCTTGCCGATCTCCAGACGCATGTAGGCCTCACGTGCCAGATCCCGCTGGTAGCGATGATCATCCTCCGGCTCGGCCACTGCGCCGCGCAGCGTGTCCATGACCGAATCCACCGCGGTGAAGATCAGCTCATCATCATCGCTGTTTTGCTCAATCAGATCGTTCCACCAGGACTCCCCGTCCTCATAGCCAGCCGCCCTGGCCAAGGCGCCGATGGGGTCCCGCACCAGATCATCATCCTGAGCTGGCTCGGCAGGGGGCTGCGCTTGCTGTTCATCCTGATGCGCTTTATCCCCATCCGCTTCGGCGTCTTCAGCGGGTATCATCCGCGCCAGCATCTGGGCCAGCTGGATGTTGACCGGCAAATCGAGGTAGTGAAGCTCTCGTCCCGCCTGCAACGCCCAGCGACAGGCCTGGTACTCCGGTGAGTAATCGGCAAAGGGATAGTAGATGGCGCACTCGGGGCGTTCGGCAGCATAGGCCAGCAGGGCAACCGGCGGGCGCATCTCCTTCGAAGCGAGCAGCGGCAGCAGCTCAGCGCAGTCGGCTGGCCCCTCGATCAGCACCTTCTGCGGCTGCAGGCGTTCCAGCGCCGCCAAAAGGCGTTTGCAGGAGCCCGGCCCATGGTGGCGAATGCCGTAATAGTGGATGTCTGCCTTAGCCATTCGGCTTTAGAGCACGTCGTTCAGGGATTTGTAATAGGCGGAAAAATCCCGGCGCTTTTTCAATACGGTCTCCAGGTACTCCTCCACTACCGCGCGGTCCTGCACCGGGTCTTTGATGATGGCGCCCATCAGGTTGCTGCTGATGTCCGATGCATCCAGGCTGCCATCCCCGAACCAGCTGGCCTGACTAAGCCCGCCCACCATGACGCTAATGGCCTCAGCGGTGGAGAGGTTGCCGGTAGGGCTTTTCAACACCACCTTGCCATCCAGGGTTTCGCCGTCGCGCAGTTCGCGGAAGATGGTGACCACCTTTTTGATCTCGGCAAGGGTGTTTTTCGGTACCGCCAGGTCCAGCTGAACACCCATCTCGTCCACCCGCTTGGCAATGATCGTCACCTCCTCATTCATATCATCCGGCAACGGCAGCACCACCACATTGAAGCGACGCTTGAGTGCGGAAGAGAGCTCATTCACCCCTTTGTCGCGATTGTTGGCGGTAGCGATGACGTTGAAGCCGCGCTGGGCATAGACCGCATCGTTGAGCTC
>JARRNY010000266.1:0-1041 GCA_037384445.1 Candidatus Thiodiazotropha sp. | reverse complement strand
GACGATGCTGGTGTCAAAGCAGACCAGCCTGGTCTTCACCGCCGGAATGGAGGCCATCACTGCAGCAAAGATCGAGCTGTAGACCACCGAGGTGGCCATAGAGCCGGATTGGTCGACGCAGAGCACCACCTCATCCAGATCCACCATGCGCCGTTGCTGGCGCTGAAATCCAACCAGTTTTTCCGGCACGATGGTCTGATATTCCGCTTGAAAGTGGCGCAGATTGGCGCTGATGGTACGGTGCCAATCGATGTCGTTAAAACGGGGGCGAAAACAGCGTTTGGATTTGTTGATGGCGCCACGAATCGCCTCAGCGGTTTTTCGCTCCAGCCGCGCCATAAGTTCATCCACCACCTTTTGAATCACCTGACGGGCGGTATCCAGAGTTTTACCCGGCATGATCGAGCGCAGGCTGACCAGATCGGCCACCAGGTGCACATCGGCCTCCAGGGCGCTGAGAAACTCCGGCTCCATCAGCATCTCTTTCAGGCCCAGCCGGTCAAAAGCGTCCTTCTGCACCACCTGCACTACCGAGCTGGGGAAAAACTCGCGAATATCCCCAAGCCATCTGGAGATGGTCGGGGCGGAGCGGGAAAGTGAACCACGCCGTTTCTTCCCATCCCCTCTATCATTGCCATAGAGCGCATTCAGGGCGGAGGCCAAACGCCGGTCTCGACTGGAGAGTGCTTGACTCGCCTCATCGTCTACACCCAGCACAAGGCGCCAGCGGCGCTCCTTTTCCAACTCGGGGTCAGATGGTGAGGCTGCGTTGTTTTCTTCTACTGGCTCCACGTCTTGTCTCTTTTCATCAGTTGGCCAAGCCGCTGCAAGTGATCCGGCCATAAGGCCAAGGTTGCCGGATTCAGCATCTTGACGACCTGGGCCTGGGCCCGGCCGTGCAACAGAGTATCCATCAAGCGCTTGCGCTCCATGGCGTCGAGGTCGGCGAAGATACGCCGGAACAGCGGCAGAAATTCGGTGAAGTCTTCCTCATCCAGACCGATCAACCAGTGCTCGATGGCATTCAGCAGAATGGTGTCG
>JARRNY010000265.1:0-1084 GCA_037384445.1 Candidatus Thiodiazotropha sp. | reverse complement strand
TGCATGAAGCGATCAACAATACCTCCTGGAGCCAGGACAAAGAGACCTATCGCGTTGTTTTCCTGGTTGGAGACGCACCACCCCACATGGACTATCAGGACGATGTCAAATACCCGACAACCCTTGCTATAGCCAACTCCAAGGGCATCGTCGTCAATACCATTCAAGCCGGCGACAGCGGTGATACTCAGCGGTTTTGGACCTTGATCGCTGAGAACGGCTCCGGACAATACGCTCAGGTCTCCCAAACGGGTGACGCGGTGGCGATTCATACTCCATACGATGAGAAAATGGCAGCGCTATCGATGAAACTGGACGACACTCGCCTCTACTATGGCTCGGATAAAGTGCGCGAAGAAAAGCGTCAGAAAATCGCAGCCACCGCCAAACTGCACGAGTCGGCTTCCGTTGAATCACGCGCCCGCCGCGCAACGTTCAATGCGTCCAAGAGCGGCAAGTCCAATCTTCTGGGTGAGAATGAGCTGGTTGACGACGTCGCGAGCGGACGGGTAGAACTCGATAGCATCGCCCAGGACCAGCTGCCGGCATCGCTACAGACCCTTGCGCCTGAAGCACAACTTGCCAGGATCACGGCAAAGGCACAGGAGCGCAAAGCCTTGCAGGAGGAGATTGCAAACCTCTCGGCACAGCGCAATGACTATCTCAAAAAGAAGGTGGAAGAGTCAGGTAGCGGCGAAAGCTCGCTGGATCAAAAACTCTATGGCGCCATCCGCGAACAGGCCGGGCGTGTCGGCATTCACTACGATGCGGAAGCCCCGGCATATTGATATAGCGAAGACCAGTTGCGTCATATCCTGATCTCCTACAAACCGAGCCCGGTATCCATACCGGGCTCAGACACCAATGGCACTTACTTAAGCCATTTTGGTGGGGCATGGCCCCACCCTACACCCTGAATTGAACGGTAGGGTGGGCCCTGCCCCACCAAAATCCATTGCTTAAGCCAAGTAGAAGGGGTATCTGGGCGCTTAAGTAAGTGCCATTCGGACAGAGCCCCGCCCTACACCCTGAATTGAACGGTAGGGTGGGGCCCTGCCCCACCAAAATCCATTGCTTAAGCCAA
>JARRNY010000264.1:0-1121 GCA_037384445.1 Candidatus Thiodiazotropha sp. | reverse complement strand
ACCCTACCGTTCAATTCTGGGTGTAGGGTGGGGCCCTGCCCCACCAAAATCCATTGCTTAAGCCAAGTAGAAGGGGTGTCTTGGCGCTTAAGTAAGTACCATTCGGTTCTGAGTCTTGAGTTGTGGTGCGCACTTTGCGCAGGATGTTTTCACTCCCCCCACCCCTTGCTGCGGGCCTTCCGGGTCCAGACCCAGACATAGACACCGCCGCTGACCAGGGTGGTCAGACCGGTCGCCCAGATCAAACCCTGCACCAGTAAGTCGGGCAGCGGGAAAGGACCGGCATCCGTCACCACCACCAGCACCAAGACGATCTGCATCAGGGTATTGAGCTTGCTGATCAGGGTAGGTGCGGCATCGACCTCTTCGATGCTGAAATGGTAGTAGAGCGCACCCCCCATGATGGTGAGGTCGCGAAAGATCACCAGAATCACCAGCCAGAACGGAATCAACCAGAGGCCGCCGAGCACTAGAAAAGAGCTCATCAGCAGCGCCTTGTCGGCCAGCGGGTCGAGCAGTCCGCCCAGGTGGCTCTGCCAGTGGTAGTGTTTGGCCAGGAACCCGTCCAGCCCGTCGGAAAACCCGGCTAGGGCAAACAGCATCAGGGCATAGGAGAACTCCCGCTCGAACAGCAGCCAGACAATCGGCAAAGTGAGCAGTATCCGCAGGAAACTGATCAGATTGGGTATGTCGCGTGCCTTCATCTCAAACGATAATCGAGGCTCTCGCCCTCCACTCCTTCAGGTGGTGGCGCACCCTCAACCGCCACTGGATCCTGTGAGACCACCGGCTCCAGCACTGCGCCCAGTTGGATGCCCCGCTCCAGCACCTCACGGCCGCCCTGGATACGAGCCAGAAAACTGACCGTCTCCGGCTCTGCGGCCAACACATCGAGTTGCGAGATCATGGCCAGGGATTGCAGATAGTCCCTGACCAGTACGTAGTCGGCCAGCTGCACCAGACCATGGATACGGATGCGTAAAGTGGTCGTACCCTCGCTGACCTGCTGCGGGGCAAAGCGCAGCGCCAGCGCATCGGCCGCCTGCTGCAGCCCCTCAGCGGCCAACGCATGCTCACTGTCGGCGCGGGTCTGCCAGCGATTGACCTTGTCTGGCAGATAG
>JARRNY010000263.1:0-1490 GCA_037384445.1 Candidatus Thiodiazotropha sp. | reverse complement strand
GCATTCGGCAGCGCAATTATCACCCACTTGACTCTGCTCATTCGCCAAGCACCCTTTCGGGCATTACCGACACTGACGGCCAGGCGATGAGATATTCCCCGTTTTCGAAGCTCCCGGATCTTGGTACGAGGATTCTTCCATTGTTTCCAGAGAATCGCCCGCAGTCGCCGCATGATCCAGCCATGCAATGACCGGAACCGGCTGGTGCTTTGGGTGAGCCGATAATACTTCCACCAGCCCCGGAGATAGAGGTTCAAGTCGTAGACAACCTGATGAATCGACTTCCCGCATTGGCGTTTGGTCAATTCCCGCACCCTGCTCTTGAATCGTTTTATCGATTTTGAATGGATACGGATACGGGATAGGTGATCTGGCTCTTCTCCTCGTTCACCTTCAGCCTCAGCTTCTTCGTGACAAAGGCGCTCACGCTCTGCATTACCCGGGTCGCCGCTTTCTTGCTGCGAACAAAGATGAGAAAATCGTCCGCATAGCGGACGGCGTGCAGTTTGCGGTTTTCGAGCTCTTTATCGAGTTCGTCGAGGACAATATTGGAAAGCAGCGGCGACAATGGTCCCCCTTGAGGGGTTCCCTCATACGCCGGTTCCACCAGGCCTCCGATCATAATCCCGGAGGTGAGGAATGTGCGGATGAGTTTCAGCAGCCGCGTATCCGGCACCCTGGTAGCCAGGCGGCTCATCAGCCGATCGTGGTGCACCCGGTCGAAAAACTTCGATAGGTCCATATCCACGACGTGCCTGTACCCCTGTTCCACATACTGCTTGGACCGAAAAACGGCCTGGTGTGCTGAGCGTTTCGGACGAAAACCGAAGCTGTTGTCGGAAAACACCGGTTCCCATATCTTCTGTAGAACCTGGCTGATCGCCTGCTGAATCATGCGATCAAGCGTAGCGGGGATTCCGAGCAACCGGACGCCGCCCTGTGGCTTTGGAATTTCCTTCCTCCGCACCGGCAACGGCCGATATGTTCCGTCAAGAAGGCTTGCTTTCACCTTCTGCCAATGACGCCTCATGTAGCTTGGAAGCTGGTCGACCGTCATTCCGTCGACTCCTGCGGCGCCCTTGTTGGACCGGACCTGGTGAAGCGCCCGGTCGATGTTCTCCCGCTCAAGGATTATCTCCATGAGCCGGCTTCCTCCTGTCGAGGGATCAGTAAGATATGACGCTATGGTCATTTCAGCATCCTGCTGCGCTATGATCATAAGTACGTACCTCCATGCCCTCTTCTCATTTATCCCCACCATTCGGCTGGGGCCACCGTTCAGGCCTTTAGCCAGTCTGCCACCTCCCGGCTTTTCTATTCGCCGAGCTCATTTACTGGCCTACTATGCCCTCTGCTGACTTCTCTCATGAAATAGGGACCGGTTACCCGATCCTCAGCCTACATTCCGTCGCACGCGACTTCTCAATGGGCACATGAGAGATCTCCCGGGGTGAACACACGTCTTTCCGCACGTGGGCGCCGAGTATACG
>JARRNY010000262.1:0-1134 GCA_037384445.1 Candidatus Thiodiazotropha sp. | reverse complement strand
GCGCTCCACCCTGCTGGTGGTGACCTGCTCGCTGGTGGCGGTGGTCTGGCAGTTCGGTCTGATCACCCTGCTGGGTTACGAACTCGATCCCTACTCGGTGCTGGTGCCCTTTCTGGTCTTCGCCATCGGCATGAGTCACGGCGCGCAGAAGATGAACGGCATCATGCAGGACGTGGGCCGTGGTACCCACCGGGTGGTGGCCGCGCGGCATACCTTCCGCCGTCTCTTCATGGCGGGGCTGACCGCCCTGCTGTGCG
Source organism: Candidatus Thiodiazotropha sp. (assembly GCA_037384445.1). GTDB lineage: Bacteria > Pseudomonadota > Gammaproteobacteria > Chromatiales > Chromatiaceae > Thiodiazotropha. Next base: position 877 of record JARRNY010000262.1, on the reverse strand, counting down.
ACGCGGTGGGCTTCGCCGTGCTGATGATCATCGAGATCAAAGTGATCCAGGACCTGGCGCTGATCGCCAGTATCGGTGTGGCGGTGTTGATCTTCACCAACCTGATCCTGCTGCCGATCCTGCTCTCCTTCACCGGTGTCAGCCCCAAGGCGGCTCAGCGCAGCCTGAAGGCGGAGCAGCAGGACATGGCCGGGGCCAAGCACTGGCTCTGGGCCTTCCTCGACCGCTTCACCCAGGGCCCCATGGCCACCTTTTCGGTGATCCTCGGCCTGGCCATGGGGGTGGGCGGCTACCTGGTCAGCGAACATCTGCAGGTCGGCGACCTCGATCCCGGCGCGCCTGAGCTGCGGCCCGACTCCCGCTACAACCGGGACAATGCCTTCATGGTGGAGAACTACGCCGCCAGTTCCGACATCTTCGTGGTGATGGTGAAGACCGCCGAAGACAGTTGTAGCCGCTACGAGACGCTCTCCCTGGTGGATGAGCTGGGTTGGCAGTTGGAGCAATTGCCCGGCGTGGAGTCGACCAACTCTCTGGCCAAGCTCTCGCGCATCGTCTCCGCCGGTTACAACGAGGGTAATTTCAAATGGATCGGACTGGTGCCCAACAACGCCGTATTGGGCGGGGTGCAGAGCCGGGCACCGCGGGAGGTGATCAACACCACCTGCAGTCTGACGACACTCTATGTCTATCTCACCGACCACAAGGCGGAGACCTTGAACCGGGTGGTGGACGCGGTGCAGACTTATGTCGACGAACATCCCACGCCCAGTGCCGAATTTCTGCTCGCCGCCGGCAACGCCGGTATCGAGGCGGCCACCAACATCGTGGTCAAGAAAGCCAGCCGGGAGATGATGTTCTGGGTCTACGGTGCGGT
>JARRNY010000261.1:0-1138 GCA_037384445.1 Candidatus Thiodiazotropha sp. | reverse complement strand
AACCTTGAACTCACGCGGATTGTTGATGGTCGTCTCGATACGGAGCACGTTGGCATGGTCGTAGAATTTTATACCGTTTGCTTTAAGGCGGAAGCGGACACGGCAACCTTGCGGACGCTTCTTGCTGTCGATCGTGACCTCACCGGCAAAACTGTGATGTGGTTTACGGCCGAGAAAATGCATGACGTCGGTAGCGCCGAGTGTAGTGATCGACGCTGTCACCAGATCGTCATTGATCGCTTCCAGCGCCGTCCGATCGCGGAACAAAATGTCGGTGGCGTATTCGCACTGATCGATCACCCACCAGTAGCCGGGAAAGTTGGCAGCCTTGATGGACGGCAGTAACGGATTGACCATCGCCGCACAGCTGTCGAGAAACGCTGGCCATTCGGTATGGGCGAGCTTGTCGCACAATGCCTTGACGGCTTCAGCGTCATCGACGGCAATGATCTTGTTGTCGCTGCGTTGGTAACCGATGCCAGCCTGGTCCATCTGCCGCGCCAGCCATTCCCGGCCGTTGACATAGACCTGGACACTGTAGGGAGCCCAACTCTGTATACGCACATGCATCCAGCCGAATTCCGGGTCGATCAGATACAGATAGAAGTGGAGGCATTTGCGCTTGCGTCTGACTATCTCCAAGCGATGGGTCATGCGGTTCGGAACGATAGCAAACGAGTGGCAAGGTTCGAGTGCGGAGAACGCGCAGACCAACCCCGAGGTCACACCATCACGCTCAGCGATCTGCCGGGCCAGCGCTTCCTTCGAGCTGCCCGTGCGGTGCGTACTGACGCCAGCAAGATATTCCACCGGCCGTCCGGCCTTGGCGGCTACCGCCTCAATGTGCGTTCGCAACAGCTTCGTCTCGACCTCGAAGAATTTTCCGGCGTCCTTCAGTAAAACCCCACGCCGCCGCAGGTAACGTCCGAAAGCCCCGCGCGGAAAGAACCCGTTCAGGTGCCCCTTGAAAATGACACGATCAAAGCTGCTGATGACATTCGCGATTGACGCGTGATGGTGTTTCAGGAAATGATTCATGGCTACTCTGAGACAGGATGTGGTGGTCTTCCTGTACATCAGGTTGGAGATGCTGTCTCCGCAAATTCAATCCACGCCAGTCCAGAGTAGCACCGCTATT
>JARRNY010000260.1:0-1868 GCA_037384445.1 Candidatus Thiodiazotropha sp. | reverse complement strand
CAAATCTGCTGCATCCAGTGACAATGAGGTGATTGAGGAGGCTGTGAAATATACGAGAAGCAAACCCGACAATATTTCTCCGTAAATGTATCAGAACTGCCTGATTTCTATGAGGATATCTGTCTATTTCCCTGACACTGAGGAAAGCTACCTTGCTTAGATCAACCGTTCTCGTCTGCTCCATAACGTAAAGCATCCCTGTGACAGCGGAAAAGTGAACTGACTTCTTTTTAGAACATCTGGCTAATAATCGCAACACTTCCCCGGCAACACAGAACCTTGCGTGCCGTCTTGACAGGGAATAACTCCAACGTTTATTTTGAAGCCTCAGTTCACTTGAAGGTATGACATGAGCCACCCCACCAACCTCACATGAGCCACCCCACCAACCTCCTGACCAAAGTCGTCGTACGGCCCGTAGTCGTGGTAGGTGTACGCGTGTTCGCACCGTAACGGGTAGGAGCTGAAAAAATCCAATAACCCCCGTCCGGTGCGAACCGGCGGGGGTTTTTTCATTCTGACCCCGCCGTTTCAGCCGGACGATCACTCTTACAGGAGATCGATCCGATGATCAGACGTACGGGCGCCGAGCTCACCATCGACTTGCTGGAACGCCAAGGCATCAGTCAGGTGGCAGGTATCCCTGGGGGCGCCAATCTGCCCCTTTACGATGCGCTCAGCCGCAGTGCAATTCATCATGTCTTGGCGCGTCATGAGCAGGGCGCCGGCAGGGCGCCGGCTTTATTGCTCAGGGTATGGCGCGGGTAACTGGGCGGCCAGCGGTCTGTTTCGCCACATCCGGGCCTGGTGCGACCAATGTGCTTACCGCACTGGCTGATGCTCATCTCGACTCTATCCCGGTGATCTGTGTCACCGGGCAGGTACCGCTGCCGCTGATTGGTTCGGATGCCTTTCAGGAGGTCGATATCTACGGGATGAGCCTGCCGGTCACCAAGCATAATTTTCTAGTCCGTTCCATTGATGAGCTGCTCGAAGTGATTCCCGAGGCATTTCGCATTGCCGCCTCAGGTAGACCGGGGCCGGTGCTGATCGATATTCCCAAAGATGTTCAACTGGCCGAAATCGAGTTTCCGTCCTGGCCTGAGCCAGGTGCTCCGGAGGCGCCTCAGGCTGCAGCGTCAGATGCTATCGCACGGGCGGCGGCCGCCATCGAGCAGGCTCAACGTCCTATTCTCTACCTGGGTGGCGGAGTGATACATGCGGGTGCGGCGAATCTTGCCCGTGAGCTTGCTAATCGTGGCGACCTGCCGACGGTGATGACGCTCATGGCCCTTGGCGCATTGCCCGAGGGCCACCCCCTTTCCCTTGGTATGCTCGGTATGCATGGTGCGGTGGCCACGAACAGTGCCTTGCACCGCTGTGATCTGTTGATTGCGGTTGGGGCGCGCTTTGATGATCGGGCTACTGGCAGGCTGGCGGAGTTCTGTCCTGACGCGAGCGTTATCCATCTCGATATCGATGCCAGTGAGATCGATAAGATGCGACGAGCGGATGTTCCCTTGCGTGGTGATGTGGGGCCGACCCTGGAGCTGCTTTTACAGAAGATTGGTCAATATCAGCGTGCTACCTGGCGTAGCGAAATTGCTGAACTGCAAAGATGCAACTCTTCACCCCAATGGGGGGACTCACTGGAGCGCCCCCAGGATCTGATTCGTTCGATCGGTCGTTTGTTGGGACCCAGTGCCGTGGTGACAACAGACGTCGGGCAGCACCAGATGTGGACAGCGCAGGTCTATCCCTTCAGTCGCCCGCGCCAGTGGCTCACCTCGGGCGGGCTCGGCACCATGGGCTTTGGCCTGCCGGCGGCAATCGGGGCAGCCTTGGCGCAGCCGGATCGTACTGTCGTC
>JARRNY010000259.1:0-1142 GCA_037384445.1 Candidatus Thiodiazotropha sp. | reverse complement strand
CATCGCCAAGCTGGCGGCGTTAGTACCCAAGCCTAGAGTAAACCTGACCCGCTTCCATGGCGTGTTCGCGCCCAACAGCAAATACCGTGTCGATGTAACGCCCGCCAAACGGGGCACAAAGTCAACCGGCTCAATCGCAAGAAGACAAAACACCCGAACAGCGTCACCAGGTCATGACCTGGGCGCAACGCCTGAAGCGTGTGTTCAATATACCCCAGGGCACCCTCTCTTGATGCTCCGCATCAATTCACCTTGTTGACGTATCTATCTGCGAGAAGTGCGGAGGTGAAGCCAAGATAATTGCCAGCATCGAGGATCAGCAGATCATCGACAAGATTCCATCCTTAGGTCCGTAAACGGTGCATCCATGCACTACTTCTCTGGATCACCTCGCCTAGATTGCCGACGCGCGACAAGCCGGGTATGGCGAGTACCGTACTCACCTGGACTGGATGGATCGTGTCGCCGCGAGTTACAACTTCAACGACAATGCGTTGCTGCGCTTGAACGAGAAGGTGAAAGACGCGCTCGATTCCAACGGCATCCTGGCGCCTGGCAAGCAGGGCGTCTGGCCAAGCGTTGCATGCCATCTTCCTGCTCAAGCGACCTGGCGCTGAAGCTGTTTTTCCAGACCGTTGAGATCGATATTTTGCTGGCGCAGACCCAGTTTTGTACGGCGCCACAACACATCTTCGAGGGAACTGGCCCACTCATAACGCTGCAGGTATGTCAGTTCAGATTCGGTCAATCCCTCGCCGAAATGCACCCCCAACTCCTTCATGCTACGGGCTTTGTGAAGTATAAGCTCCACTCTGGTTCCGTACGTATGCGCCAACCTGATAGCCATGTCGTCCGTTAAAAATGGCCATCTGACGCGTAATGACTTTTGGAAATCGGTGAAATCACCCGGCCCTATATCACCGCCAGGAAGGCAGGCGTCTGCAGTCCATGCGCTGCCGCGTATATCGAGTATGGGGCGAAGTTTATCGAGAACCGACTCCGCTAAACACCGGTAGGTGGTTATTTTGCCACCGAAGATGTTCAATAACGGGCCCGGCTGGTTAACCAGTTCCAATCGATAGTCGCGAGTCACTTTAGAGTTGCTTCGCCCCGCATCATCCCAGAGCGGGCGTACCCCCGCG
>JARRNY010000258.1:0-1160 GCA_037384445.1 Candidatus Thiodiazotropha sp. | reverse complement strand
GATCGCGCCCAGACGATTGAGTGACTTGGACTGTTTGACTTCGATAAAGTCGAGTCCGCACCCCTTGTCTGTTGCCAGTTCGTTGGTCAGGGAGAGTTGGATCGCTGAGAAGTCCACTCTGGCAAGCAGCTGCTCTCGGCTGATCGAGCCTTCGCCGTTGCGCTGAGCATGTTCAAGAAATGCCAGCAGACCGGACCATTCGAGCTCCTCAACTCTGACACCGGTGCGGCGCATATTCGTCAATGTCTGACGCCATTGGTGGGGTGAGGCGCGGTGCAGTGTGAGGGCCTGGATACGTCGCTTCAGTCCGCTATACAGCCGCTTGGGATAGTCGAACTCCCGAACCACCAACGGCAGCTCCTCCTGTACCACACGGCGACGTACCGCTTCGATTTCTCGTACCTGGGCATCTTCACGCAACCACGCCTCAAACGCATGGCGATCCTGCGCCGACCAAGCGTAGAACCCGGGCAGTTTGTCTAACGTCTCGCCGCTGAAGAGATAGGCGGGGTTTCCCGGTAGCCACTGATGCTCCTCACGCCCGACGACGATGTCGACCATACGACAGAGTTCGTGGCGTGGCGTCTGCGGGGTCACACTTTGATTCAGGCGCAACGCATGGTAACGCGCCCGGATACTGGTGATGCCTGCCATACGACCACTAGGTAGCGAAATCATCTCTTCACCCGATGGATAGAAAAGCCGATGGTTCTATGTATATCAGCAGCTCAGTCCGCTATTAACCATGAGGCTGTGAGGTAATTATCCGCGATTGGAGATTATTCGGTGGTTGATTAGTCGCTCAAGCATGGCGGCTCTGGGCGATGACTTACTGCTCAGTAGACTACCCTGGAGAGAAGAGGGTCTGATCGCAATGGCACTAAATTTAGCCATTTTGGTGGGGCAGGGCCCCACCCTACCGTTGAATTCAGGGTGTTGGGTGGGGCCCTGCCCTACCGTTGAATTCAGGGTGTTGGGTGGGACCCTGCCCTACCGTTGAATTCAGGGTGTAGGGTGGGGCCCTGCCCTACCGTTGAATTCAGAGTGTAGGGTGGGGCCCTGCCCCACCAAAATCCATCGCTTAGGCCAAGTAGAAGGTGTGTCTTGGCGTTTAAGTAAGTATTCGGTGCGGCTTGCCGCACCGATTGGATAGCTTAATT
>JARRNY010000257.1:0-1734 GCA_037384445.1 Candidatus Thiodiazotropha sp. | reverse complement strand
GTCGAGCCAGCAGCGAGTGCCAGGTCCAGGCGGTTGAGTAGCTCCCTGCGGTTGAGCAGGCCGGAATCCGCCTCGGCCTGTTTAGCGGCTACTGCAGCGATCTGACGGGCGCGCAGAATACGGGTGTTGACGGTGGCAAGCAGTTGTTGCGGCCGTACCGGCTTGGTCAGGAAATCATCGGCGCCTGCCTGCAGCGCCAGTAGCTTCTTATCAGGGTCGCCTTCGCCGGAGAGAAACACCACCGGAATGGATGATGACTCCCATCGGTCACGGATCACTCGGGTCAGCTCGATACCGTCGGCGCCAGGCATATAGAGATCCATCAGAATCAAGTCGGGTTGGAAGCGGGCTACGGCATCCATAACGCCGAGCGGATCGGTGATGGCGCGTGTATCCAGTCCCCCTTTCTGCAGCAGTTTTTCAGCAAAATTGGCTTGTGATTCATCATCCTCGACGATCAATACTCGTGATCTGGGTTGGGGGGCGGGATGGATTTTGGCCTGGATGGTATCGATCAGGTGGTCCATTTCGATCGGCCGGGTAAAGAGATGAGTGGCGCCGGCACGCATAGCGTCCAATCGCTTCTCCACCGTACTCTGGTCAGAAATGACAAAAAGCGCAGGCCCCTCTGATCGGTTGATCTTGAGCAGATGGAGGATAGGCTCCAGGGCTTGTGTGCCGAGCAAGGCGCTATCGATCAGTAGTGACTCTGTGCCTGGGCCGGTGAGGATGACCTGCAGCGTTTCGCTCTCTGTAGTCACAAAACCCTGTTGTGACCTGGTCGCCATGATGTCATTGAAGATTTCGCTCTCCTCCTCGGAGGCGCAGAGGTAGACCAGCTCATAGGGGGTGTCCGGCAGCTTCATGGCCGGTGTTGCCGGCTCAGTTGCCTGTTCCGGAGCCGGCCTGCTTTGCCGGCCGGCCAGTGCCTGTATCTGTGACAGGTTTTGGCTCAGCTTGTCGAGCTGATCATCGTCGGGTGGGGCATTCTCATCGATGATCTGGGTGATTATCTCATCGATCTCATTGATGATGACGCGACAGCTTCTGGATTGAGGAGCTGTTCCAGATACCAGAGGGGAGTATGGGCCAGTTCGCCTCTATCTTTTGCACCATGTCTGGCAATTCAGAGATAAGTGAGGCTGTCGGTGAGGTTTCGCTAGGGCTCATCTTCATACTGCTCGAAAAAACTTCAGTTAAGCTAAGTGAGTATTTTCGTTTTTGTCAATCAATAAAAATTTCCCAGCCCACTCCTTGAGCATAACACTCATCAGAGGTTCCGCCACTTACCGACGATTTACTCTCTTGTTTGGTCTTACCGATCATCCAGTGAGAGCCGAATCCACATCTGACTCCCATTCATGTATGGGTGTCGCTGCTATTTTTGCGGTAGGCCGTACGGAATACTTTCCAGTTGCGTCAACTCACAGACAGTTCTTGTGCAACGGAGTGAACCACCAAACTTGATGCTGACAAGCCGCCTGTATGGTGACAGCATCCTGCACGCCACCCGATTCAGCCGCAATTCAGCTTGCGGTGAGCACAATCTGATCGACCGACAGGTTGATCTGTCGATGCGCGAGTCTCGCAACTTGAGCGATAGACTTGGTGTTTGTGTGCTGACTTGTCAGGCCGGTATAAGTAAAGTCGGTGTAGTAACTCTCGGATCAAAGCAATACGGCTAATGAACAAAAAGACCTGGTTGATTCTCCTTGTCCTGCTTCTTGTCGCCGG
>JARRNY010000256.1:0-2143 GCA_037384445.1 Candidatus Thiodiazotropha sp. | reverse complement strand
AATGCGCTCCTCACCGCACGAGGGCGCATAGCTCAGCTGGGAGAGCGCTGCAGTCACATTGCAGAGGTCACAGGTTCGATCCCTGTTGCGCCCACCATTCCCCTCTTCTATCCGTCGATTTTTATCAAATCGACCACGACTATCACAAGGATCTATCCTTGTGAGCTGCCGCTGATCTCGGATGCAGCCATGACTCCATTGCTGCTATTTCCCGCGCAACAGACCTTACCCGAGGCGGCTTACCACACCGGTATGTTTGGGTAACTGTGTTGGGACAGGAGCCACACTGCTATAGCTTGGGAAGCAACGGCAAGCCGCGAAACCGGCGTGACACTTCCGCCACGCCGATACGGCTCACCAGGACTTATAAGGCAGGAACTTGCCATTCATGGTCACCACCACACGGTCGCCCGCGGGGTTCTCCTCCTTGTCAATCTTGAGGGAGAAATCGATGGCCGACATGATGCCGTCACCGAACTTCTCATGGATCAGTTCCTTCATGGTCTCGCCGTAGACACCCACCGCCTCGTAGAAGCGATAGAGCACGGGATCGGTCGGTACCAGTTGATCCCACTTTTTGTTGGGAAACTCCTGCAGCGCGGTGGAGACAGCGGCATCCAGCCCAAGTGCCTCGGCCAGCGGGTCAGCGTTTACCTTCTCCAGGTGGTTCATGCCCAGGCAGGCAGACACCACATATTCGGGCGCCAGACCTGCCGCCGCCGCGATCGCCTCCCAACTCATGCCCTTCACCTTTTTTGCTGCCAGGATGGCCTCGCGCATATCACTCTTGTTCATCGGTCGTTTACCTCTTTGTTGCTTACAGGTTTGAAAAATACCTAAAGCACCTTGAGCAAATGCAGTGCCAATCTTTTCAACAGGCACGCCTCCCCTTTCATCCACCCACTTCCTGAAACCGGCAGGGTGGGGCCCTGCCCCATCATAGAGCGCACCCTTAAAAGCTGCATCACACACCAGCAGACAAAACCTGGCGGACAATTGAGGAGAAAAGCGTTTGCTTTGTCGGACATAGTCGACAATGTGGACAAACATAGGCCCGACAGGGCCAAAACAACGGCGCTAATCGCATCAATGGCACCTGAATTCGGGCATGGCATGAACCCTGCAACATTCTCTGCAAACAACGCCCGAGGTTTATTATGAGCGCCAATATCAGCATCGATTTCATCACCCATACCTTCAAAGGCCAGACCCGGCCGACCCTGCAGGACATCGAACTGCGCATCCAGCCCGGCCAGAAGATCGCCCTGATCGGCCGCAGCGGCTGTGGCAAGTCGACCCTGCTGCACATGCTGGCGGGGCTGCTAATCCCCTCCGAGGGTTGCGTGCGCATTCACGGCCATACGGTCACCAAGCCCAGCGCCAAGTGGAATATGATGTTCCAGAAGCCATCGCTCTATCCCTGGATGAGCGTGCGCCAAAACGCCGAACTGGGTCTGGTCTTCGCCGGCAGGAAGGATCCCGCAAAGGTCGACCGCCTGCTCGAACTGGTGGGGCTGAGCGACAAGGCCGACACCCACGTACAGAGCCTCTCCGGCGGCCAGCAGCAGCGCGTCGCCCTTGCCCGCTCGCTGGCCACTTCGCCGGAGCTGCTGCTGCTCGACGAGCCCTTCTCCGCCCTGGATGCCTTCACCCGCGCCTCGCTGCAGGACGAGGTGGCCAAGATCGTCGGTCTCGAAAACCTGACCATGGTCATCGTCACCCACGACATCGACGAGGCAGTAGCGATGGCCGACCGGGTACTGATCATGTCGGCCAACCCCGGCCGCATCGTGGGCGAGATGGCCATCGACCTGCCCTTCCCGCGCAACCGCGCTTCGGCCGAGTTCAGCAACCAGCGCGAGCAGTTGATGAACCAGTTCGAGCAACTGGTCGGCGACGCCCACGCCCCCGAAACGCCAACCGCCGAGAGCGAGCGGGACAGCACCCAGGAAGCGGCCTGAGCGCAGCGGGTTCCGACGATGCCAGGTTTCAATCAGTTCACTTCAAGCAACCCCTTGGGCCCCTGATGAATCAGCGGCCAAAACATAACTATTAAATATCGACAAGCAGGAAACGACCCATGAGCAAGCAAAAAGACGCTGAGTTAGACTATCTGTTCCAACACGAAATGAGCCGCCGGGAT
>JARRNY010000255.1:0-2274 GCA_037384445.1 Candidatus Thiodiazotropha sp. | reverse complement strand
TTTGATTCAAAAGGGAATAAACTCTCAGAACAATGGGAGTTATGAAATAATTGCGCATTCTGAGGAAATTCGTACAATTAACAATTTAGAATGTGTGAGGTCTCATAGAAAGTGGGTTGATCACGGAGGCCCAGCAACTAACAATACAGAATTAACTATGCTTGCCACCGGCTATATTTGCATTCATCCAGAATCAAATTACCAGCTAATCGAAGTAAGCTATTCAAGTCGAAATAGAACCGGTGAAGTGGCATTGGCAAATAAAGAAGAGGGTGAAAATTTTATCAATTCTGTTAGTGCGGTAACTATTAGAAAATAAACAATAAATCTAACAAACAAGGATAGATTGTGTGAGCGAGGGACGAGCGAACTACAATCTTATCCGGTAAGCGCTTATTCTACCACCCCTAGAACTCTTCGAGCCAAAGTGGTTGGATCCAGATTCCACGGCAGCAGTGCCCTGTAGCCATCAACCGTGGTCACCAAGGGCAACTGCTGGAACACGTGACGCAGGTAGCTGTAGGGTTCGTGGCCATTGGTCTTGGCGGTCTCGATCAGGCTGTACAGGAGGGCGCTTGCCTCGGCGCCTTGCGGGGTTCCCGAGAAGAGCCAGTTCTTGCGACCGACGACAAAGGGACGGATGGCATTTTCCGCGGCATTGTTGTCCGGGGTGACGATGCCATCCTCCAGGTAGCCTGTCAGGCGAGGCCACTGTTTGAGGGTATACGAGATGGCTTTGCCCAGCGCCCCCTTGGGCGGGGTCTGGAAGGACCGCTTCAGCAGCCATCCATGGAACTCTTGCAGCAGAGGTTTGACCTGGTTCTGGCGCATGGACAGGATCTGATCGGGATCGAGCCTGGCGGCGCGGGCATCGCTTTCCAGTCGGTAGAGCTTGCCGATATAGGCCAGGGCCTGGTCGGCGCTGCCACGTTTGCGGTTCTTGCCCTGGGCAGTGATCACCTCCTGGAACTTGCGTCGGGCATGGGCCATGCATCCGACATGGCGCACGCCCGGCAGATGGTCGACGAAGTCGTAGCCGCCGTAGCCGTCGGTCTGGACGAAGCCCTGGAAGTCGTCAAGGAACGCCTTGGTGGGCGCATACTGATAAACAAGTACCGGCCGCTCCGGATCGCCCCGGCGAAAGATCCACATGTAGGACTTGGTTGTTGGCCTACGCCCGGGCTCGTCCAGCACCTGAACGGTGGTTTCGTCGATATTGATCAGCCTGCCGTCAAGAACCTCGTCTTTGAGCAGGTTGAGCAAGGGTTGGCAGGCCTCGGCGGTTTTCATGGCCCAGTTGCCCATGGTCGACCGGCCGATATCAACCCCCAACCGTCGGAACATCTTTTCCTGACGGTAGAACGGCAGGTGGTCCACGAACTTGGCGGTGAGAACATGGGCCAGCAGGCCGGGGCTGGCCATGGATTTGGGGATAACCTGGGGCACGACCGGTGCGATCCTGACTGTCGGGCCTTCATCCTCAACCCCTTCGCACTGCCGGCAGGCATACTTGGGGCGGACATGGCGGAGTACCCGGATCACCGCCGGCAGGATGTCGAGCTGTTCCAGGACCTCTTCGCCGATGCGGCTGAGTTCGTGACCGCAGCTGCAGACCTTTTCCTCGTCGGCAAGATCGTGGACGACCTCGACCCTGGGCAGATCTTTGGGCAAGGCCTTGCGGCCGGGCTTCTTGCGGGCGTGGGCAGGGACCACCACAGGTTCCGGCTCCAGTTCCTCGGGCTCGGGCAGGTCGAACAGCGGCAACTGGCGCATGGTCGTCTCGGCCGACAGTTTCTCGCTTTTCACCCCGTAGAGCGCATGGCGCAGCTGGCGGATCTGCTCCATCAAAAGCGAGATCTGCTGCTGGTGCCGATCCTGCATTTCCAGAATGATCCGCTGCAGATCGGCGTGGTTTTGCGGTAATGTATCCAGGGTGAAGTGCATAAAGAAACTATAGCATATCTTGCTGTTTTTGCACGCATAATATCGATAAATCAGCAAGCATCAGCACACGATGGAGTACTCGAGCGTCCCGTGCGCAGACTGGACAAGGGAAAGCCCGTCCAGGAGCCAGCCCAGTTCCCGCATGCCGACGCACAGAGCCTCTGTCGAGGTCTGCGGCCAGTGAAAGCGGTCCCGCTCCAGCCGTTTGTGCCAAAGACAGAATCCATTGCGGTCCCAGTAGAGAACCTTGATCGTGTCCCGTTTGCGATTGCAGAAGGCAAAGAGATGACCCGACAGCGGTTCGAGTTCCATCTGGTCGGCCACCATGAT
>JARRNY010000254.1:0-1271 GCA_037384445.1 Candidatus Thiodiazotropha sp. | reverse complement strand
CGTCGAGCGGATCCCACGAGGATGTCAAACACGTCATCGTCGGTTGTTCTCGTGCGCACCATCTGCCATAAACAGCTTTGCATCATTAGGTATTCAAAACAGTCCAGTAGAATATGATGTAAGCCATGCATAAGGTAAACACAACATATAGAAAAAGAGGCAATTGCATTTAGAGCATAACGTCCATTCCCATCCATTACTTATCCATCATCCAAGGTTACATCCAAATTACACGACATCAGAGTAAGTGGCTGAAATGCAACCCGCCTATCAAAAACAAAAGGGGCATAAGAACTTTGTTCTCACGCCACGGGTTACATTTGAGGTTACAAGCTACCAAGCTATTTGTTAGCCTAACCTATCCACTCAAAATAACAAAAGTCAGTCCACCCTGCCTCCCCACATGTCCATCACCTACTCCTCGTCCACATCCGACTCCGCGTCGGGCTCAGCAGGTGCTGCAGGCGCTGCGGGTGCAGGCGGCACCTGAAGCTGAAGCGCCTGAAGCTGCTGCTCGAGATCGGCAATCGTCGCTGCCCTCTGCTCGAGGTCAAGGTCCTGCTGCTCGACGTGGTGCTCGAGGTGTATGATCGCGTGGGTGCGGTCGTCCAGCATCTCACGGGCGGCGTCTAGCTGCTGGCGGCAGTAGTGCCATCCATGCTCGGCCTCGCTGAGGCGGCGGTACGCGACCTGAAGCTCCCGGTCCTGATCCGAGGGTGGAGGCGCACCACTGCGGAGGAGGGCGTTTGCACGCCTCAGCTCCTCGACGTGCTGCTCCAGCGAGCTCGAGTGCAGATGCTGGCGCATGACAGTCCTGCCGGTGCTGGCCTGCAGGTTAAACAGGTGCTGCGCGTACCCAGCCAGCGCAGCCATGCCCGCGTGGAAGTGGGGCCCCTCGGGGTCGGACACAGCCTCAAGGCGCTGCTTCCACACGGGATCCTCTTGGTTGCGGATCGGAAAGAGCGCGATTGGCATCGCGGCGGTGTCGGCGAGGCGGGTCTCGCACAGGGAGGTGAGTGCGACTTGTGCCGTCTGCTCGACGGTCTCGTCCAGCTCGACCCCGATGACAGTTGCCATCCACGGCTCCATCGGGTTGAGGGGTATCACCACATTGACCTCACACTTGTCCTGGCCATGGGCCATAGACATGCGGCCACGGTAGACAGGAGCGTCCCCTTCGTAGCCGAGCTGGCGGAGTGCGTCGTACAGCACTCGCGGAAAACCCGGGCGATGCAGGCCCGTGGAGCAAAGGCTCCCATCCGCAGCGATGG
>JARRNY010000253.1:0-1302 GCA_037384445.1 Candidatus Thiodiazotropha sp. | reverse complement strand
GGGACTGTAAATTAGATTGTGTATCTGCCTATCATTAACCCTTAAAGGGAGATAGGCAATATGAACAAGAAGGAACTGCAGGCCCTGGCCGCGCAAGCGGCCAAAAGCATCAAGACCGAGAAAGATCTCTGTGATTTCAGCGCGATGCTGAAGAAGATCACTGTTGAGACTGCCCTCAACGCAGAGCTCGACGAGCACCTGGGCTACGACCGGCATCAGACATCGGACAACACCAACAGCCGAAATGGCTATTCCAGCAAGACGCTGCTGACCGAGGATGGCTCGTTTGATGTCGACGTGCCAAGAGACCGCGACGGCAGCTTCGAGCCGCAGGTCGTGCGCAAGCACCAGACCCGGCTCACTGCCATGGACGACAAGATTCACTGCCTCTACGCCAAGGGCATGACCACGCGGGAGATCGTTGCCGCCTTCAAGGAGATGTACGACGCCGATGTCTCGCCGACATTGATCTCCAAGGTGACCAACGCCGTCATCGAGCAGGTTATCGAATGGCAGTCACGGCCGCTGGATGCGATCTATCCCATCGTTTACCTGGACTGTATCGTGGTCAAGGTTCGCCAGAACAAGCAGGTCATCAACAAGTCCATCTACCTGGCCCTGGGCGTCAACCTGGAAGGCCACAAGGAACTGCTCGGGATGTGGCTGTCCGAGAATGAGGGCGCCAAGTTCTGGCTGAACGTACTGACCGAACTACAGAACCGCGGCGTCAAAGACATCCTGATCGCCTGCATCGACGGTCTGAAGGGCTTTCCGGATGCCATCGCCACGGTGTACCCCCAAGCTCAAATCCAGCTCTGCATCGTACACATGGTACGCAACTCGGTGAAATATGTGCCCTGGAAGGACTACAAGCCGGTCACCGCCGATCTCAAGCGCATCTACCAGTCCGTGACCGAGGACGAGGCCCTGCTAGCGCTGGACGCGTTCTCCGAGCGCTGGGACGACAAGTATCCACAGATCAGCCGCAGCTGGCGTGCCTGCTGGCCTAATCTGAACACGCTTTTCAACTATCCGGAAGACATCCGTCGGGCGATCTACACGACCAATGCCATCGAATCACTGAACAGCGTGATCCGTAAGGTCATCAAGAAGCGCAAGCTGTTCCCGTCGGATGACTCGGCAAAGAAGGTGGTGTATCTGGCGATCCAGGAGGCATCTCGAAAATGGACCATGCCCATCCGGAACTGGAAGACGGCACTGAACCGCTTTATGATCGAATTTGAAGACCGTCTCGCGGACTAGGTGTGAATCGGGCAGTTACACAGAATTATTTACAGGCTC
>JARRNY010000252.1:0-1314 GCA_037384445.1 Candidatus Thiodiazotropha sp. | reverse complement strand
GGCGAAGATACGCCGGAACAGCGGCAGAAATTCGGTGAAGTCTTCCTCATCCAGACCGATCAACCAGTGCTCGATGGCATTCAGCAGAATGGTGTCGTACAGCAGATTTTGTACGGCATCGGTAAAAAAACCGTCGAAAAAATGCGCGGCCTCCTTGGGCGGAACAGCGGGCGATAGGGCGCGCTGCAACAGGTCTTGCAGCGCCTCCGCGCTTAATCTTTCGCCCTGATAGAGCAGTCGCGTGGTCAAGCCTGCCAGCTGCCGGGCAGACTTCGAACTCTCGGCGACTTGCGCCAATGCGTCCCACCACTGCGCCATCACCGAGGGGTCGTCGATCAACTCCAGCGCCTTATGCGCCGCGCTGAGATGGTTGCGGTAGCGCTGCGCCTCCTCTTCATCCAGGTTGCGACAGGCGTAGGGCAGAGCCACCGCGCTTTGGATGGCGAGACGCACAATCAGCCCCTCGACATGCCCCAGCGACAGCGACCTGGCGGTACCGTAACGATTGAGATGGATCAGCGCCGGCAGGCCCTCCAGAAGTTCGATGCAATCGCTGGTATGAGCGGCCCGTTCTTCCAGTCGCGCCAGCCCCTGATCGGCGGCTTTGTCCAGCTGGGCCTCCAAGCTGTGCAACACCGCATCGGCCAGCTTTTGCAGATGGGTTTCGGCCTGCAGTGCCTGACCCATACGGTTGTTGGCAGCCTGCTCGATGGTGCTGCCGTAAATCAGGTTCTCCACCAGGGTCACCGCAAATTCAGGTTTCCAGCACAGCATCCAGCGCTCACGAAAGGTACCGCGACTGCCACCGGCATCGCTGAGCGCTCCCCAGGGGATATCCAACAGATTCAGGCGGTGCAGCAGGATGGATCGCCCCGAACCGCTGTCGCTGCGCAGGTCGAGCGAAAGCTCTTTGGGCAGCGCTTCGGGTTTCAGCCGGAGCCGCTTTTGCTGGTTCTGTAAATCCTCCAGCAGCGGCACCAGGGGGGCATCGCTGGGCACCTCGCCCACCAGATTCCCCAGCAGCAGCTGTTGCTCCAGCTGTTGCCACAGCAAAGCCTCTCCAAAGCAGAGACAGGAGATGACCGCCTCACGCACCTCTTCAAAACCTACCGAGGGGCGCTGGCGCACTGCGGCCAGACCATGGCTCAGGCGCACGGCTTCGATCACTGAGGCAGTGGAGACACCATGTCCCTGCTCGCGCAACACAGCAGCAATCTGGCCGAACCAATGCTCCAGCTTGTTCGGGTTATTCCGCTCCTGCCACAGGTGCTGATACCACATGGGGGCCCGCACCCCGGCCCCATAGCCCGACTG
>JARRNY010000251.1:0-1319 GCA_037384445.1 Candidatus Thiodiazotropha sp. | reverse complement strand
CATGTTGGCGGCGCCCGCACCGCGCTCTTCTCCTGGCTCTATGCCCGCAAGCACGGCGGCAAGTTTGTGCTGCGTATCGAGGATACCGATCTGGAGCGCTCCACGGCGGAGTCGGTGAATGCGATTCTGGAAGGGATGACCTGGCTCGGCCTTGAGTATGACGAGGGGCCGTTCTACCAGACCCAGCGCTTTGATCGTTACAATGAGGTCATCGACGACTTGCTGGCCAAAGGTCTGGCCTACCGCTGTAACTGCTCCCGCGAGCGGCTCGACGAGCTGCGCGAGTCGGCCATGCAACGTAAGGAGAAGCCGCGTTACGACGGTCACTGCCGGCATCACGACGTGAGTGCTGACGAGCCGCATGTGATTCGGTTTCGCAATCCCGACACGGGTGTGGTGGTGGTCGATGATCTGATTCGTGGCCGCGTCAGTTTCAATAACGAGGAGCTGGACGATCTGATCATCCGCCGTACTGACGGCTCGCCTACCTACAACCTGACGGTAGTGGTCGACGACATGGATATGCAGATCACCCATGTCATCCGGGGCGATGACCATCTCAACAATACCCCCAAGCAGATGAATATTCTGCGGGCGATCGGGGCAGAATTGCCAAAGTACGGTCATGTGCCGATGATTCTTGGTGATGACGGCGCCCGCTTGTCGAAGCGCCATGGTGCGGTCAGCGTCATGCAGTATCGGGATGACGGCTTTCTGCCGGAGGCGCTGCTGAACTATCTGGTGCGTCTCGGCTGGTCCCACGGTGACCAGGAGATCTTCTCCATTGATGAGATGATCGAGTTGTTCGATATCGATGCGGTGAATAAAGCGGCCTCCAGTTTCAACACCGAGAAGCTGCTCTGGCTCAATCAGCACTACATCAAGAACGATGACCCCAAGCGTATCGCCCACTTGCTGAGTCACCACATGGGTGAGTTGGGTATCGACCCGGCAGAGGGCGCTGATCTGGCGGAAGTGGCTGAGGCCCATCAGGAGCGGGCCCACACGCTGGTGGAGATGGCGGAGATGGTGGCCTTCTGCTACAAGGATTACGATGAATTCGACGCCAATGCAGCAAAAAAACATCTGCGGGGTGTTGCCCGGGAGCCTCTTGAGCGCATGCGCGTTGCGCTGGAGTCCCTGGGTGAGTGGAACGATGAGACTCTGCATGCTGCCGTCCAGCAGGTGTCTGATGAGCTTGAGCTGAAGATGGGCAAAGTGGCCCAGCCGCTGCGAGTGGCGGTGGTCGGCCGCGCCGCCTCGCCAGGCATCGATGTCACTCTGCGCCTGGTTGGCAAGAGCGCCACCCTGCGTCGTAT
>JARRNY010000250.1:0-2024 GCA_037384445.1 Candidatus Thiodiazotropha sp. | reverse complement strand
ACAAACTCGTTTCGCGGCTTTGCATAGAGTTCCAGCGGCGCGCCCACCTGGGCAATGCCCTTGTTGGCTAGCACCACGATGCGGCTGGCCAGCGTCATCGCCTCGACCTGATCGTGGGTCACATAGATCATCGTGCGGTCGGGCATCGCTTCCTTGAGTCGTGCGATCTCTATTCGTGTAGCGACGCGCAAAGCAGCATCGAGGTTCGAAAGCGGTTCGTCGAACAGATAGACCTTCGGGTCGCGCACGATAGAGCGACCGATCGCGACGCGCTGACGCTGTCCGCCAGAGAGGGCTTTCGGTAAACGATCGAGATAGGGCTCGAGCTGTAGGATCTTTGCCACATTTGCGACTGCCTCGTCTATCTCTTGCTGCGACTTCTTTGCAATCCTGAGCGCAAAGGACATGTTTTCGCGTACCGTCATATGCGGGTAAAGTGCGTAGGACTGGAACACCATTGCAATGCCGCGCTGCGCCGGTGGCACGTCGTTCATCAACTGGCCATCGATTTCCAGAGTTCCACCGGTGATACGCTCAAGTCCGGCAATCATCCGCAGCAGTGTCGACTTGCCGCAGCCCGAAGGGCCGACGAAGACAATTAGCTCGCCGGTCTCGATCTCCAGATTGATGTTGTTCAGTACGTTGATGTTGCCGGAATATGTCTTGTCGACATCAGTTCGTACTCGCTCACGACGTGCGCTAACTTACTTGACCGAACCTGCCAACAGTCCGCGAACCAGGTAACGCTGCATCAGGAAAAATACCGCCAGTGGTACTGCGATCGACACGAAGGCGGCGGTGGCGAGAATCTCCCAGTTGCCGCCACGGGTGCCGAGTAACTCGACGATCCGGTTAGTCATCACTGTTGTATCGCCCGTTGCGTCGATCAGAAAAACCTTGGCAACGAGCAGATCGTTCCAGGTCCAGAGGAACTGGAAAATGGCAAATGAGGCCAGTGCCGGAAACGACAGTGGCGTGATGATGCGGGTAAAGATCTGGAATTCGGTCGCACCGTCGACACGGGCATTTTCGATGATGTCACGCGGCAGGCCGACCATGTAATTACGCAGTAGGTATACTGCCAGTGGTAGGCCGAAACCCGTGTGGGCCAGCCAGACACCAAGATAGCCCTTGCCGATGCCTATACCCAGATGCAGCTTCAATAACGGGATCAAGGCAAGCTGCAGCGGTACCACCAGTAGGCCGACGACTGCAGCGATCAGCAATGCACGTCCTGGAAATTCCATCCACGCCAGTGCGTAGGCCGCAAAGGCAGCGATGACGATCGGGATGATGGTGGCCGGGATTGTCACCGTCAGCGTGTTGAAAAACGCCTTGGTCATACCGTCGATGTTGTCTTCGTCGAACAGCAGGTTTTTGTAGTTATCGAGCGTGAAATCCGGGGGCATGGCTGCGGTGACTAACACCCGCTGGCCGCGCCCTTTGATGCGTTTTTCTGGCCCGGACCAGTGGTAGTTGCCGGTGGCGTCGACTTCAATCGTCTCACCCTTGCCAAGATCTGCCGTGTCGCCGGGTTGGTACGCGTTGATGGCTCGCGACGATGTACCCCAGGAGAGGATCTTCGACTCGGCGCCCTTTTTAAAAAGATTTCCTTCAACGACGTAACGGCCATCACGTTCGACGCGGAAGTCGTCCGGATCCGCCGTACGCAGTATCATATTCTGCTGCACGGTACCCAGCGACGCCCACCAGCCGCTGGTTACAATCTGGTCGGCGGTGCGGAATGAGGACACGAACAACCCAACGGTCGGGAACAGCCACAAAAGGACCAGCGCCAGTACCGACAGGTGTACAGTCCAGACCAGCGATGATTTAGTTCCGGAAATATTATTCACGGCTACCCCCTGTTTCACGCTGAAAAGTCATTTCAGCGCATTTCCTTACGAGCGTTCATGACGTTCCAAACCAGAATCGGCATCACCAGCAGCATCAGGATGATGGCGCTGGCCGAACCCACACCCCAGTCGTTGGCACGGAACAGCTTGTCGAACATGTAGTTAGCC
>JARRNY010000249.1:0-1361 GCA_037384445.1 Candidatus Thiodiazotropha sp. | reverse complement strand
GATCAACACTAGGTCCTTGATTTTCCTTAAATGGCCCAGTGCTAAGACGATGTAGCTACATCTTTGAAAGTTGATACTATAGGAAGTACGAGTTTATCGCTGATGGGATTATGGGTGCTCGGTTCGACCGCTTACCCTGTCCTGATACTCGGGTTGCCGCGCGCGGAAATCATCGGCTTCACAGGTCTTCTTGCGCTCGCGGCCAATGCCACCAGCCTGCTGTTGTTGTTGCGCTATAAGGACGGTGACGCCAATGTCCGCTCGGTTTGGCTTTGTTCGCGCAACGACGCCATCGGCAATGTCGCGGTTATTGCGGCAGCGCTTGGGGTATGGGGCACATCGACAGCTTGGCCGGATCTGACCGTCGCCGCGATTATGGCCAGCTTGTTCCTCTATTCGTCATTTCAGATCGTGCGGCAGGCTTGGTCGGAATACCAGGCGCAGAACCAACCGGACAGGAAACAAGCATTGTAAACTCCGCTCACCTCAAGACCCGAAAATCCTGCGGATTGATAACGCGGAAATTGTCCGTGACGGTATCGCAGAACTCCGCCCAGTTTTGCGGGACCTTCTCGCGCAGGAAGGTGAGTATTGCTCCGGCGAACTCCCGTGAGTTGGCGTAGCACTTGTTGTGTGTCACGTGCTTATGCATTAGCCCCCATAACCGCTCGATGGGGTTCAGATGCGGACAATATGCTGGGATGAAGTGCAGTTGGATTCTGCGGCCTGGCTGGGCTAGCCACGCCTGCACCAGCTTGGCGTGATGATACTTCGCATTGTCGAGAAAGACGTGGATCATCGTCAGCAGCGGATACGCCGCTTCGAGGGCTTCCAGCAGACGGATTGTCGAAGCAGCGTCGATGGTTTCAGCATCGATCATGCGCGTTTGCCCGGTTTCCAGATCAATCGCGCCGTGGATATTGAGCCGCTCGCGGCCGCTCGTCTGCTCGATTGCTAGATGTTCTTGGACAGGCGCCCAGCAACCAACCGGCCGCGCGGCATGAGTAGGATGCACCGCGTCCAGGAACAGCACCGCTTCGTTGGACCCAAGCGCGTTCAGCAGCCTCTCGTAGCCGGCTATGAACGCCTGCTGTTTGTCCGTATCCAATTTCCGGCCAATGACTTCGGGCTTGTGGTATTCCAGCCCCAGCCGGTGCAGGCAAGCGATCAATCCCGGTCGGCTTTCATAAACGACGCCGAATTCCCGCTCAATGAAGGCCCCGATTTCACGCGTTGTGCGCGGCAAAACCTGAGCGACATGCGCTTTCAGCGCGTCTTCCTGCGCAGCGGAAAGGCGGCTTGTGCTACCGCCGCTACCGAATTGTTCAAGGCCAGCAATCCCGCGCTCATTGTACAGCTTG
>JARRNY010000248.1:0-1386 GCA_037384445.1 Candidatus Thiodiazotropha sp. | reverse complement strand
TGCGCAGGCAATGGCAGGCCCTTGTCAAGCATTGCAACGCAGGATCCTGGCCTGAGCGGGCTTCCCTTCGGGCGAGACGCTAAGCGGCCATCCGCGTTGTTGCGCTCCTTGGAAAGGGCCTGCCATTCCCTGCGGAGCGCGCCTAGCGGCTAGCCGCTTAGCGCCTCGCTATCATCGTCAAACAATATGAGACACCACACTAGGAATCAGACAGGGTCCTTCTCTTTGTCCCGCTCGATCAGCGCATAGGCCGAGTGGTTGTGGATCGATTCGAAGTTTTCCGACTCCACCACATAGACGCTGATTCGTTCCTCCCTGTTCAGTTCCACAGCGATGTCCCGCACCATGTCTTCGACGAACTTGGGGTTGTCGTAGGCGTGTTCGGTGACAAACTTTTCGTCGGGCCGCTTAAGCAGGCCATAGAGCTGACAGGAGGCCTGTTTTTCCACCATGTCGATGATCTCTTCGATCCAGATGAAGCCCTGGGTCCTGGCCTGTACGGTGACGTGGGAGCGCTGATTATGGGCGCCTCGGTCGGAGATCTTCTTGGAGCAGGGGCAGAGGCTGGTCACCGGCACCACGACCTTGATGTCGATGGCAGGCTTGCCGTCATGGATCTCGCCAATCAGGGTGACATTGTAATCGAGCAGACTCTTCACCCCGGAGACGGGTGCGGTCTTGTTGATGAAGAAGGGGAAATTCATCTCGATATGTCCCGATTTCGCCTCCAGGCGGTCGGTCATCTCGGCGAGCATATCCTTGAAAGAGGCGACAGTGACCTCGGTCTCGTGGCTGTTGAGGATCTCCACGAAGCGGGACATGTGCGTGCCTTTGAAGTTGTGTGGCAGGTTCACGTACATATTGAAGGTGGCGATGGTGTGCTGCTCGCCTTCGCTACGGTCCCGTATGCGCATCGGATGGCGGATATCTTTGATACCCACCTTGTTGATGGCTATTTGTCGGGTGTCGGCGGTGTTCTGCACATCTTCGATCTGCGCGCCCGTGAGTGGTGTTTTATCAAGCATGTCCAAGTTCCAATCCCACAAACTATCGGGATTTTGTAAAAAATCTGAAAGATTACAGGCTATCCGTCCTAAGGCCGAAGGACAACGGACAGAACGCCGGGTATTTCTTCATTGAGTCGAAGCTGACAAAGCGGCTTTCCCCTTACGAGAGTCACCATGTGCTAGCCGCAAGCTGCGTCAGTGTGGCAATAGATGTCTATTGGAAACCGACGCAACAAGGAGCCGGTTCGTCTGTGGGCTCAAAATGCGGATTGTCAGGGTTCGAGTCGGTGAATGGGCCGGGATGCCTGAGTCTGTCGAGTCGAACCATCAATTATCCCAATCCTGACAGTAGGGTGCAAGCGAGTGTCGTGTTGCTCCC
>JARRNY010000247.1:0-2936 GCA_037384445.1 Candidatus Thiodiazotropha sp. | reverse complement strand
ATTTAAGATACCGTCAGTCGTGTACTCCAGTAGCTGAATGAATAATCCCCGACTCGCTTGACAATTAAAACAATCAATTGCAACGGGTTCGCTTCGGTCGCGGTCTGGCAGTTTTAGTTTTTCAGCACAAAACCGCTACAAGGCAGTAACATTTCCGACGAGATTCAATTTACGCTCGTCATTACGCATAGCGTTTGAAACTAAGCCACTCCGTGGCGTATCAATCAATGCATGCACAAATTGAGGCTCTGATAATTTGCACGATGCAGCTGCCAATTGTCGCCGTTATGTGTCCTCTATCGTTAAGGCATTTCCAGGACAAGCCGATACAATTTCTCGCACGCGCTCCTCATCCGCATTTTCAGGTTTTGATATAAATTTTCCGTTCTCTACGGCAAACACCTCAGGCAGAGACTTGACGCAGTTGCCGCTATGGCAACAGGATTTTTCGTCCCAATGAACTTTCATGGAATATCCTCCAAACAGAGAAATGATTAATGAACGACTGTTAACCTACGCAGCAGGTTGTCTTCAGGCGTTCACTGCGCGTCCTTTCGGGGCATGCGACGCGTCAAGGAACTTGTCATAGAAGATCTGCTTATCGTTCAACCCGTTTGTCTGCAGTTGCGCAATTGCGGCGTCCACCATGGCAGGAGGGCCGCACAGATAGGCCTCACAGGCGCCGGTATTGTTGATCACCCCAGCGATGTGCTCCGTGCACATACCACGCAAACCAGTCCAGTCGCTCTCCGCAGGCTCCTCCGACAACACCGGCAGATAGTGGAAGCGACCATTAGCCCGACGGGCGATCGCATCCAACTCCTCGCTACAGTAGAGGTCGCGCTGTGTTCGCGCACCGAAGATCAGCGTCACATCCCGCTTGAAGCCGTCGGCGCTGACCTGCTCCAACAGTGCCTTGATCGGCGCCATCCCGCTGCCGCCGCAAACGAACAGCGCTGGCCCCTGAGTGTTGCGCAACCAGAAGTTACCGTAGGGGCCGCAGACCTCAACCTTGGCTCCGCTCCTGTCGGTTTCGTGCAGCCAACCGGTCATGCGCCCGCCCGGTACCAGGCGTATATAGAAATTGATGCGCTCGATATCGCCGTCCTGCGGCGCGCTCGCAAACGAGTACGAACGTGGCTGCTCGATGAGGCCGGGTATGCACAGTTGCGCGTACTGGCCGGCCAGGTATCCGGGAATCGCCTCGTCGAGCCGGATGCCGACCTCGATGATATCGTGGGTCAGACGGCGATAGGTCTCGATGACGCCTGGCACCGACTTGGCCGGATTCAGGGTCATCTCGGTCTCGATCGCCACCTCGATCTCAATGTCACTGCGCAGACAGCTCTGGCACGCGAGAATCATACCCGCCTCAAGCTCCTCGTTGCTCAGTACGTAGCTGAAGTCGTTGAGCGCCTTGATCTTTCCACTCAACAGTTGCGACCGGCACTCACCGCAGCTACCCACCCGACAGTTGTGGGGCCAGGCGATACCGGCGTCCAGCGCCGCTTTCAACAGGTTCTCGCCAGGCTTAACCGTTATGCGCTGGCCGCCGGTAAGGGTGGCACTGAACGGCCCCTTGCGGGCAAACAATCCAAACATGCTTTGGTACTCCTCTCGGTAACTGCCGGTCACAGCACCGCTTACTGGTAGACGATTTCGTTTTTCAGCGAGTAGAGAATGACCAGAATCTCGTCTTTCTCGCGCTGCCCGACACCGTTCTGCTCCAGCGCCTTGAGCACGTCGTCACACACCGCCACGAATTCGGTGTCGTTGATGTTCATGCCTTTGTGCGCGCTGATCATGTCCTTGCCGGTGTAGGTCTCGGGACCGCCGAAACCCGCACAGCACATCTCGGTGACCAGGCGTTTGACCTCCGTCGGGTCGCTGTCGGCGTAGCGTTTGTTGATCAGCGGGTTGCTGACGTGGTTGTTCCAGATATCCTCCGCAATCGCTTCGATGCCAGGGCGTCCGCCCAGTCGATCGTACAGGCTGGCGTCAGCAGGTTGCTGCTCGGCTACGGATTGTTCGGTTGCACTCATCATCTTTCTCCCTATCGGGTGGTAGTGGGTGGACTGCGACCGGTCGTGCCGGGCGCAGTCCCGTTCTGACTTTTACATGGCGTAGGAGACGGTCAGTCGCTGATCACGGATCTCTTCGGGATCCACGTCGTAGCCCACCTTGGCGTTGATCATCCTGGCGATCTCCTGCTCCTGCGGACTGGCGAAATCACGGTCCCAAATGGCCAGTTTGCGCTTGTAGACGCGGTGCCACAGCGGCGGCATCAGGGCCAGGCAGAATTCCGTGTAGTAGCCGATGCCCGGGTTGGGAGCGCCATCGGGCGCACCGCCGACGCTCGAGAGTTCCCAGAAGTGGGTCTCGCCCCGATCGTGGTGGTCGGCCTGACGGCCGATCTCGATGAACGCCCAGCTGGTGAAGGCGTTGTCGTTGTCCCAGGAGTGGCGATACTCGATGGGCTCGTCCTTGACCCGGATCAGACCGTAGTGCTCCATGTAGTTGAGCGCCTCGAGCTCGAAGTTGGAGATCACCCACACCACCAGCATCACGGCCAGACCGATCAGAAGGCCATCGCTGCCACCGCCTGCATAACCGGCACCGAGAAACAGCGCCACGGTCGGCACACTCATCAGGTAACCCCGGATCCAGCGGTTGGACAGGCTCAGGAAACCCTTGCCCTGACGCGCCAGGCGCTTGCGCTCGGTCATGATGCCGAAGTAGGACTGGCCGATGTGCGAGATGATGAAGTGCTTGTAGAGGCTGCGTCCGCGCGGCGCGGTCGCCGGGTCGGTGTCCTCACCCATCTTGTTGCCTTCCGGTCCCATCCACGCCCGACCCAGCTCCAGGTGGTGGTTGTAGACGTGGGCAAAACAGAAGTGCGCCGCACCCGAAAGCGACATCATCCAGCGCGAGATCAA
>JARRNY010000246.1:0-2038 GCA_037384445.1 Candidatus Thiodiazotropha sp. | reverse complement strand
CCGCATCGAACAGCACAGCGTTCAACCCCCGACGGGGAATGCCTTTCGCGGCGTCATAGCTCAGATCGGCCTCCAGGGTAAAAGGATTGTCATAACCCTCGGGTGCCTCGGCATAAACCGACGGCCGTATCGGCAGCTTGCGAATATCCGGCAGAAACAGCAGCTTTTGTCCCGCCTCCGATAGGATAAACGTCACGAAAAGCTGCGCTTCGCTACGATGAGGCGTGTCTGCGGTGATGGCAATCTGAGCGGGATTGAAGGCCGTCTTTCGTGGATAAACAAATGCTCCGCCCGCACCCCGGGCACGGCTGGATTTGGCAAAGAAATCCATGGTCAGCCCGATCGCGCTGCGCCCCGCGGCCACCTCGTCGGTGACGAAATTTCCTCTGGTCATCATCAAGCGACTGTTGCGCGCAATCGCCCGCCACAGATTCCAGCCGGCCTCCCAGCCTTCGGACTGCAGCACCTGATCGACCAGCATATGGGCATAGCCCACACCGGAGGGTACCGGCAGCGCGACTTCGCCCCGATAACGCGGATCGGTCAGAGCAAGAAAGTAGTGTTCCGGATCCGACACCCGTCCTCCGCCGATGATCTCCGGCAAACCCTCACGATCGATCCCGATCGGGGCCAGGGCACCGGCCGCTTTCAGAACCAGAAAGTTGCGCTGAGAGGGCGTCCAGTACACATCCACGCCACCCTGCTGTTTCTGCAGCAGATAGGGCAGGGCATCGAAGGGCATGCGCCACAAAATCTGTAAACGGATATCCGGGTAGCGGCGTTCGAAGGCCTCTTCAAACCGCGACACCACCGATTCGGGATAACTGGTCATCACCGTGAGTTGAGTTTTGGCCTGCGCCTGCAATGCCATTAGACAGGCCACCGTGCACAGGGCTCGCTGTAGTCTTGTCATGTTCTTCTCCCTGCCTCAGAACCGGTAGCTCAGATTGCCGTACCAGGTACGCCCGGCTTCCGGGTATCCCTCTTGATAGGCGTAGTTCTCGTCGGTGAGGTTGCTGACACCAAGACGTCCGACCCAGCCCTGCGCGAACTCGTAACCGGCACGCAGACCAAAGACCGTGAAGCTATCCGCCTCGCGCAGACCGTCGGTGGAGGTATAGCGTTCGCTCTCGTAGTGCGCATTGGCGCTCAGACTGAAGGGATCGGTCACATGCCAGGTCAACCAGGCCTGGGCTTTATGCTCAGGCACATTGGTCAGTTTGAGGTCGGAACTTCTGTTCGTTTGTTTCAAATAGCTGTAGTTGCCACCGATTTCCCAGCTGTTGCCAAGCCAAACCTCCAGCCCCACTTCAGCCCCTTTGGAACTGACCTTGCCCACATTCTGCAATTGATAAACAGCGGAATTGATGTCGACGGATTCGATCAGATCGCGGATATCGCTGTAGAACACCGCGCTGTCCAGGCGTGCCCAGTGACCGAATCGATGCACCCAGCCAAACTCCAGGGTAGTCGATTTCTCCGCTTCCAGATCCGGGTTGGGCAGGGCGGTGCCGAAACGGTAGGAGTAGCGGTCCTTGATGGTTGGCAGGCGGGTTTTTCGTGACAATGTAACCCGTCCCTGGTTGGCAGAATCGAGTTCCATGAAATAGCCGATCTGAGGATTCCAGGCATCGGTATCGTTGTCCTCGAAATCGAAGATCTCACCGTTCTCATAACCTTCCGCCCTGACGCTGTCGCGTACATCGTAGCTGATACCCGCCACCAGAGACTGCCGGGAATCGACTCGGTAGGTATCCTCCAAAGCCAGCGAGTAGCTGCGATCCTCGAAGGTTCGCACCGGCTCGGCGTTATCATGCTCTTCGTGGTGATCGAATTTGTAGTTCAGCGCCAACTTCAGGGTGTGTTCGCCGAGGGGTTTTCCATACTCCAGGCTGGCACCGTAGGTGTAGTCATCGTACCAACTCTGAAAGGCGTAACGCCGGGTCTGGGTGGTATAGGTCTCGTCGTCGTAGCTATAGAGCGAGTTCTCGAAGATGTCGTAATAGAGGCGGCTCTTGAGGGTAGCGCCATCGCCCAG
>JARRNY010000245.1:0-1527 GCA_037384445.1 Candidatus Thiodiazotropha sp. | reverse complement strand
GGTCACACCTCCCTGCTGGGTGTATTTAATGGCATTGCCAACCAAGTTGATCAATATCTGGCGCAGGCGGGCCTCGTCGCCGACGATGTAACGCGGAAATTTTGATGTCTGGTCGACTTGAAGTCGCAGCGCCCTTTCTTCGGCGCGCATGCGCATCATGTCTGTGACGTCGCGTAACATGCCGCCCAGGTCAAATGGGTTGTTCTCAAGCTGTACGCGCCCCGCTTCGATCCTGGCGATATCGAGCACATCGTTGATGAGCGTCAACAGGTGATCACCACTGCGATTGATGATATCGAGCTTTTCTCGTTGGCCTTGCTTGAGTTCCGGCTCTCGTCTCATCATGGCGGAAAAGCCGAGAATGGCGTTGAGCGGTGTACGCAGCTCATGGCTCATATTGGCGAGGAACTGGCTTTTTGCCTGGTTTGCAGCTTCTGCCTGCTCTTTCGCTTGTTCCAGGATGTCATTGGTTTCCGAGAGCGTTTGCTGGATCTTTTTCCGCTCGTCGATTTCGGCGGCAAGACTGGTTGTTCTTTCTGCTACAACCGTTTCCATCTCTTCAGCACGCCGGCGATAGACCAGCGTGCGGAGATGCACAATCGCTGCCACGAGCAGAATCAAGGCAAGCAGATAAGCCGCATAAGCCCAGCGTGTTTCCCACCAAGCGGGTAATACTGTCACCAACAGCTCTCGGGGTTGTTCATTCCACAGACCGTCATTGTTGGCGGTTTTAATCAGCAACCTGTATGAACCGGGATCCAGGTTGGTATAAGCCAGCGAGCGGCTAGCATCCGCCTGGCGCCAGTCCTGATCAAACCCGTCCAGCATGTAGGCATAACGATTGTTTTGCACATTACTGGTGTTGAGCGAGGAAAACCGTAGCCAGAAGCTTGAGTGCTTTTGAGTCAAGGTCAGTTCACGCGCATAGGCGATATCCTTATGAAGCGGTGCGTTCGGGTCTATCGGCATATTCTTGGCGCCATTGATACGCAAGTCGGTCAACAAAACTTCGGGGCGAAGCGGGTTGTCCTGTACTTGTTGCGGGAAAAAGCTGTTGTAACCATATTTACCGCCAAAGAACATCTCCCCCTGTGGGCTAAGATAGGCAGTATTTCGAAGAAAGGCCTTGCCTTGCAGATTATCGTAGCGGTTATAGGTGCGGAACTTACCCGCTGCCGGGTCAAATCTGGTTAAGCCGTTGTTACCGGCTAACCAAAGGTTTCCCTCACTATCATCGAGAATGTCCATGATCAGGTCGCTTGCCGTGCCTTGCTTGTCATCAACCGTGACAAACTTCCCGGTAGTGGCATCGTAATAGCTCAGCCTGTCGGTGCCGATCCACATCCTACCCTTGCGATCCTCGTGAAGGGAGAGGATGTTGTTACTGATCAGCCCGTTGCGCCCTGGCTCAAAGTTGTGGATGTCACCGTTGCGGGGATCGATTCGGCTCAACAGACCATCGCCCCCGATCCAAATAGTGCCGTCTGACGCCACCTCAACGGTGGTAGCCAGGTCGCTGCCGAGTCC
>JARRNY010000244.1:0-1528 GCA_037384445.1 Candidatus Thiodiazotropha sp. | reverse complement strand
CTGCCTGATTATGCTTTTCTGGAAAAGGTGACAGCAGCATGTAGTGGAATATTCGAGATTAATAGGGAATCTTTCTCGACATGATGACACGCCTTCCTGGTTGCTGGTGGCATGCTATGGCGGCAGAGTTTATCTAATTGAATACTCGCTCCTGGTTGGTATCAGCACTATACGAGTGCGGTTAATTAATGACCGCCTCTGTATATTCCTCTGTCACCTAGGAGTTCAGAAGATGTTCTATAGATTAATCAATTGTTGTTAAACTTGATCAGAAGTTACAGAATCTGGATATTTTTACGCTACTTCGTCAGGCATTCTTAGCAACTTGTTAAGTGCAGTTCACTCCTGTCCCATGTGTTTCACACTCGACAACTCACGAATCTTATTCTGCCTGGTTTGATAGGGTTTACATAGTTATGCGTGTTCATTATCGAATGCGACTTCGTGAGGTGATTTGATGGTGGGGCAGGGCCCCACCCTACACTCTGGATGGCGGGTGGAGTGTTAGGTAGAGATAACAGTTCTGCTTTTTTAGTCGGGCTTTTGTAGCGCCTCTCTCTGTAGTCTGCTGTATTCCGGGATGTATCGGGAGACTACGGAATAGAGGCCTGTTGTCACGAGCATGAGCAGGGTGAAGAACCCGTAGTAGTACGCTCCCTGTAGTGCCTCACTCCCTTCGATGGCAAAGTTCACAGCGCTGGTAAAGAGGTTGCCGAGTGCGATCGACATCATGAAAAAGGCCATGACGAAGGATTTCATACGATTCGGCGCCTGTGTATAGGAGAACTCCAGACAGGTGATGGAGACCATGACCTCGCCACTGGTCATGGCCAGATAAGCCAGCATCTGCCAGATAATTGAGGGCTGTTTGCCGCCGTCAATCAGCAACTGAGCCCAGCCGGAGATGCCGAAGGCGAGGGCTGCCAGCAGCATGCCGAAGCCAATCTTGCGCAACGCGGTAAGGCCCCATCGGCGTTGGATGGCGGGATAGACCAGGTAGCTGAAGGTCGGTACCAGCAGCATCACCAGCAGCGGGTTGGCGGCCTGCATCTGTGCCGGCAGGATCTCCATCCCCCACAGGACCCTGTCCATCGACTTTGCCTGTATCACCCAGGCGGAACCGGTCTGGTCGAACAGGGCCCAGAAGACGGCGACGAAGAGATAGAGCCCGAGCAACCGGCCCAGCGTCGAGAGACCGTCGCGGCTGAAAGTTTCACGCACGAATTCCACCCCGCCTGGCGGTATGTGAACGAAGCGTTTTCGACCTGACCAGAAGAGCAGCGTCGCTACCACCATCAGCACCCCCGGCACACCGAAGGCCCAGCTGGGGCCGGCCTGCTGCAATAGCCAGGGAGTCGCCAGTGTCGAGGCGAAGGCCCCTAGGTTGACGGCGAAATAGAACCAACCGAAGGTGCGGGACAACAGGTGGGCGTTGCTCTGACCGAACTGGTCTCCCACATGGGCGGAGACACAGGGCTTGATGCCGCCGGAGCCCACTGCGATCAATCCCAGTCCAAGTAGCAGACCG
>JARRNY010000243.1:0-1529 GCA_037384445.1 Candidatus Thiodiazotropha sp. | reverse complement strand
GTGTCAATACCATCTGGGGCCAATGTCAGGGTTCCGGTGCCAATCCTTACTACACCATGGCGGATGTGGTTGATCACGGCTACAAATGCACCTGTCCCTCGCGAAAGTTTCCCTGCAAGCATGTGCTGGCGCTGATGTGGCAGTTTGCCGATGCACCTGCCGGGTTTGTCAGCGAAGATCCGCCGGAATGGGTCAACGACTGGCTGGGACGTCGCCGCAAAAACACCGGCTCGGAGAGCACTGAGCCCCCGAAGGACAACGCGTCAAAGAAAAACATCCATGCTGTCGAGGAGGCGCCTGAAAAAGCGCTGACCCCTGAGGAGTTGGCCAAACGTGAGGCGGTCAAAGCCAGACGTGCCGCGCAAAACCGGGCGGCGACTGATGCCTCGATCAGCTCGGGTATGGAGGAGTTACAGCAGTGGCTGGCGGATCAGTTGCAGACGGGTATTGCCACCTTTATCAAAGAGATCAATCAACGTTGCCGCCAGATCGCCGCCCGAATGGTGGATGCCAAAGCGGTCAATCTGGCCTCCAGGCTGGACGAATTTCCGGCAAAAATTTTGGCCTGCCCATTGCCACAGCAACCTCAATGGGTTCTCAAGGAGATGGGACAACTGGTGCTGCTGGCAGAGGCCTGGCTGACCGATAAGGATGATGCCGATGTGCGGCGCGCCATCGTCAGCACCGAAAGCCGTGAACAGGTATTGAGCCACGACGATGCTTTGCGCAGGCAGGGGCTCTGGCAAACCCTGGGGGAGAAGCTGTTTACCCGCCGTGATGGTCTGATCAGCCATGCCACATGGCTGGTGAAGACCGATGAAGCCGAACCCTGTTTTGCACTGTTGCAGGACTATTATCCAGTGGGTGCGGGCCGGCGCGAGGCCGGATTCAACGTGGGGCGACAGATCGAGGGGGAACTGGTGTATTACCCCAGCCGTTTTCCGCTACGTGCGGTGACCGGGGAGTATCGTTTGCATGACGCAGTTGAGCTGAATGGCCCCGGACAACAGGGCCTTGCGCCACACCTGAGCCACTTGCATCACCTGACCAGGTTGCCCTGGGCGGAGGTCACTCCCTGCCAGCTGGGCCAGGGCCGCATCCTGCGTGATGCCCAGCAGGGCTATTGGTGGCAAAACGGGGAGGACAAGCAACAATGGCCGCTGACTAATCAACAGTTGAATCCGCTTTTGCTGGGCACTGACCTGCATTCCGGTTTCGTGCTCTGGGATGGTGAGCAGGCAGAATTATTCAGTGTTTATGCCAGACGATGGGGGCGGCTGACTTGTTAGGATCTAATCAGCCGGATCAAGATCAGCAGCAGGTCGAACGCTTACTGCGTGGCTGGATCGTCGGCGGCGCATCGGCCCCGGCCATGGCGCATTTCCCCCCCTCCTGGCAGCCACTGATGCAGGAGATTCCGCCGGAGCGCAAAACTCTGATGGCGTTGGCCCTGTACAGCCAGTATCAAAGCCTGCTGCTGGCATCCCACAGCCGTGTGCCGCTGCAAGCCACCCCCGATCTGCCCGATC
>JARRNY010000242.1:0-1570 GCA_037384445.1 Candidatus Thiodiazotropha sp. | reverse complement strand
TCGCGGCCGAGGTGCCGGTGAGCAGCGCGCCGTCCACGGCCAGTTTGGGCAGGGTGTAGTAGCCGCCGGTGGGCACGGTGCGGGCTCCCTGCTCGATGACCTTGCCGCCCTTGATGATGTCGGCCACGAAGGGGTGGCGTTTGAATTTGATGAACATGTCGTAGGGGTCGGTGCGGGCGTCCTCGTAGCACAATGCCGTAAGGTAACCGATGCTGATCCTGTTCTCCTTCATCTCGTAGATGAACCCGCCGCCCGGGGTGCCCAGCCCCAGGGGATATCCCATCAGATGAATATCGTTGCCTTTGCTGGTGCTGAAGTAGGTGCCGCCCTCGGGGAGCTGGATGACCTCCTTGATCCCGGTTTCATAGACTTCGGGTTGTTTGCCGGCATAGAGTCCCAGCTTTCCGGCAATGGATTTGACCAGGCTGCCCCGGGCGCCCTCGGCAAACACGGTGACCTTGGCCAGCAGGTCGATGCCCGGTTCGAAATTGCCCTTGGGCGAACCGTCCTTGTCCAGTCCCTTGTCGCCGGTTCGCACGCCGATGATGGTGCGGCCGTCCTCGGCGAACAAAACCTCCTTGCCGGCGAACCCGGGGAAGATGTTGACGCCCATCTCCTCGGCTGCCTCTCCCAGCCAGCGGCTCAGGCGCGAGGCGCTGATCACGTAACATCCGGCATTGTGCATGTATTTGGGGACCATGGGCATGGCCATCGCCTTGCCGGCGGTCAGGTAATAAAATTCGTCGCCCCGCACTGTGGTCTCCACCGGGCACCCCTTTTCCAGGTGATCGGGAATCAGTTCGGTCAGGGCCTGGGGTTTGAGGATGGCGCCGCTGATGGCATGAGCGCCGATCTCGGCACCCTTTTCGATCAGGGCCACTTCGATTTCCCGGTTCTGTTCACCGGCCAGTTGCATCAGGCGGATGGCAGCAGCCAGGCCGCCCGGTCCGCCGCCCACGATCAGGACGTCAAATTCAATGGATTCGCGCTCAGAGGTCATTTTTTTCTTCCTATCCTTTATAAATCATAAGAAAATACGACGGTACAACGGGTACGGCAAGCGATAGCACGAAACCGGAATTATGTAAATCCGATAGCCACCCATTGTACAAGCGAGTACCCTTACACACTTCCGGGGTGTGTGCTAGGACATCACTACAAGGTTGTTCAATGGTTTTCCCTAGTTTGCAGCGTACCCGCTGAGGTTTCACCGGAGGTGTCAGTCCAGATCACCAAGGGCCCCCTCTTGCGCCATGTGGTTCTCGGGAGAGTCCACTCCCTTACCCACTCATTCCCAACCAGACGGATCCCAAGAGAGTCCACTCAATCCGCACCACCGATTGGTACGCCAAACTAGGTTCCGCCACATACTACACCAGGCCGTACCCATATAGGCTCATGGTTGTACTGTTTTCATGGGTGGTCGCTCCACGAACCGGTCCTTAGATTTGGGTATGATGTCTACCACAGGCTTTCCGGAGTCCACCGGACATAGCCCCGAACTGTCGGAATCCACCGAACGCAGTTCCAAACCCGTCACCCCAAATCCTATTCTCCACACTAATAGGAT
>JARRNY010000241.1:0-2931 GCA_037384445.1 Candidatus Thiodiazotropha sp. | reverse complement strand
CTTACCTTCCTCATTGGTGATCACTCTGTGATTGGGGTCGTCGAGTTTGCTGAAAGGCCCATGTCTCAGCCACCATTCAAGCGGGGTGTTCTCTTTGAAAACCCAAATGAGGAGTGCGGTTCCAGCGAGGATCAATAGGAGACCGATCCAGCCCCAAGGCCCGAATGCCAAACGGCCCAGCCATGCGATTTCTGATAATGTCTTAAAGGTGACAGCTACCTTTGCTCCTGCAACAGCTGTTGAAATCGCAAAGCCACTCCCCATTACAAGATAAGAGATTGTTGCATCATCGCCTTCAGTAAGGTTGACATAGACCTGGTATGCAGACATGAAAGTGCTGTAAGCATTGGCGACAACCCCCAGCCCATTGGCCCAACGCAACGAAGCGTTGAGAATCGGCTTCATCCTCCGTGCGATCTTATCCGGAGAGGCCGTGATTTTCGGCGATGCCTCTATCAGTGCGCTGCGCTCTGCTACGGCACGCTTGACGAATTCGTCGCGAAACATGCCGGCTGTCGCAGCCAGACCGCCAACGGCCTCACCGAATTTTGCCCAGGCAAAACCCTCCCCGGATTTGCCCCACTTTGATGACAAAGCACTATATGCCGCCGCCATATTCCATACCTCCAACAACGCGATGCCCCCCAGGACACTGGTGTTGACCACTGGGCTGCGCTTGAGCTTCTGCGCCAGCGACAGTTTGAAGGCCGGTACGCGCAGGCGGATTTTTGCCAGATCCGCCTTGGGGTCCGGGTCACGCGCCCAGCTGGTGCTGCTGGCGGCGCTGCCGTTGCGCAGGTTCTCGATTTTGGTGCTGCCGATGTAGGTGGCGCCGTCGAGTTGGTAGATGCCGATGGGTAGCCTGGCCCTTTTGACGCCCGCCTTATTCTCGGCGAACTTGGCGTAGTGCTCCGCCAGTTGGCGGCTGATCGGGTCGCGCGTATCGATCAGGATTTCGCCCGCCAGGGCGTAGCCGAGCTTTTCCAGGTGACCTTCGATGAGTTCCTTGAGGGTGATCTCCAGTTCTTCCAGCGGCATCTCCAGCAGGCCGGCGGCGACGATGCGGACTACCGCCTCGATCTCCTGAGCCCCCTTCTCCGCGAGGGTGTTGAAGTGGTTGATGAATTCGCGAAGGATCTTGACGTTGCGTCGTCCGACGGCAAGGGCGTCCTGGAGTTTTTTGACATCGAGGTCTTCCGGTATCTCCGATTTAGTCTCGACATAGGCGTAGCGGTTATCTCCCGCTTGTTTCGGAAACAGCCGGCTGTGCAGGGGGTGGCCGCCGCCGACGCTGGCCAGTTTTTTGAGAAAGATCCGGCCGGGGTCGTTCTGCTGCAAAGCGTATTGTTCTTGAGTGGTCGGCGGCTCGGTCTCCAGTTGCAGGTCTACAACGGGCCTTTGGGCTTGGCTGGCAGGGCGAACCAGTCGTCGAGTACGGCGGTGAGGCGGTCGAGTTCCGGGTTGGTGTCGTCGAGGATGTCGACCAGGGGCTGCTTGGCAGCTTTGATTTTTTCGCGCAGGGTCTTGCGGTGTTTTGTTCCCAGGGCGGTCTGAATGTCGTGGAGGTCGAGCTGGCGCTTCCACTCGTTTCGCTCTTCCATGGCCCGTACCAGCTCCTTGCGCTGGTCCTTGGAGACATTGGGGGCGTCCAGGTCGGGAGCCGGAGCGAAGAAATACCGGTTGGCCAGCACCGCTGAGTCGAACCAGGGGGCGAAGGGAAACGCCTTTTTCTTCTCGCCTTCATGATCTGGGTTCGATAGATCAGCGATGTACTCTTCCATATCGCGCCAGGCGCTCTGATAGGCGTAGGCCTTGTCTTTGGCCCAACCTAGCGGATCATCGAGCAATAGAACCGGTGCACCTTGTCCCTGGTATTGTTCGAGAAAGGCCGAGGCATCGGTATTTAACAATGCTTCAACTGAAGCTATGCCTACCTGGCTCGTGGAACCATTTTGTGTCGGCCAATTGGCGGTATAACCACTTAGATCGACACTTTGCATCCGCTTGGCGCGACGCTTGGTCGCTTCAGGCCATTGCTTCTGTGGCAGGCACACCGGCCCGTCTCGAAGCCAGCGGGGATCCGCTGGGTGCATGCCGCCATAGGCGATGACTCGACTCCATCCCCATTGCACCCGTGAATAGGCAATCTCAACTTTAACTTTTGCTCCGGCGACTTTGTAGGGCAGTAGGAGATGGTGGACCGGCTCGACCGTAGCGGGTCTGATGTCACTCCCCATGTGGCTGGCAAGGTTCACATCCACGTAGCTGTATTGGCCCCGATCATTGTGCTGTTCATCGCAATACCCCCCACGGACCTCCAGTTCGCGCCAGAGAAAGCCGTCTACATAAATGTAGATCCATCCCTGGTTGCTTGGAGAAGTAGCGCGTGCTTTTACAGTCAATTCTCCCGGACCAAGATATGGCAGAGTAATTTTCTGCGGTGAACGTTCTGGACCGGCATAGAGGCCGAAGACAGCAGGAACGGCTATCTCTGTTTTCATGGGCGCAGCATCTCTGGCCCGACTTTGACTGGTCGCTGCTTGCTTACCGGGATAGTGACGAAACGGGATATCGTAGTGATCCTCCCCTCCATCAATCGGACAGGTTTCAGTCAGGCGTAGCGAATATTTAAAGTGCCCCTGACCTGAGGCTTCAACGGTAGTTGTCTTAGGCTTCCATGTCGTCATGTGTGTGCTTCCTGGTTGGGATCTGGCTAACTTCTGTCTGGTCATTTTCTGGCGTTAGTGCCCAGCGCCCAGCAAGTTGCCTTGTTGCGCCACCGGCAATCTGCCAATCAAAACGCCAAGGAGGTGGGCTGGCATCTTTCTCTGTGGCACCAACGGTATCGAGAAACGGCGGCCTTGCTCCCCCACCCTGCTGTACCGGAGCCGGCGGTGTGTTCTGGTTGTTGGAGACCATGAGGTCAAACTG
>JARRNY010000240.1:0-1600 GCA_037384445.1 Candidatus Thiodiazotropha sp. | reverse complement strand
AATGAAACAGTTTAGTTTCGAGCGCGTGGATTTTCCAACCGGTTTCGTGTTCGGAACATCCACCTCGGCCTATCAAATCGAGGGTCAGCAGTTTGGCAGCGCTGGAATCAGCCACTGGGACAGTTTTGCCGCTACGCCGGGGAATGTACATCTCGCACAGAACGGTGCACTGGCCTGCGACCACTATCATCGTTATGCCGAAGACCTGGATCTGGTCGCCGCCGCGGGGCTCGATGCCTATCGCTTTTCGACAGCCTGGTCGAGAGTGATGCCACATGGCACAGGACAAGCTAACGCAGCAGGTCTGGATTTTTACGATCGCCTGGTCGACGCAATCTGCGCGCGTGACCTGAAACCCTTCCTCACGCTCTACCACTGGGAATTGCCGACTCCGCTCTCTGACCGAGGAGGTTGGTGCAATAGCGACATCGTTGACTGGTTCGCCGAGTTCGCCGATGTGCTGCTACGGCGAATCGGCGATCGTCTCTACGCTACTGCGCCGATCAATGAGCCCTGGTGTGTCGCCTGGTTGTCCTATTTTCTCGGTCTGCACGCCCCGGGTTTGCGCGATATACGAGCTGCGTCGCGTGCGCTGCATCACGTGCAGATTGCACAGACGCGTGCACTCGATATCATCCGCGCCCATGGCGCCGGTCGCGCCGGAGTCGTGTTCAATTTCGAGTATGCGAGCGCCGCGGATGACAACGACGCAAGTAGGAAAGCGGCACGGTTTTATGACGCCATATTTAATCGCTGGTTCCTTGAAGGTAGTTGCCTAGGCGAATACCCGAGCGAAGCACTCGAGTTTATCGAACCCTACCTCCCGGTGGGTTGGCAGCAGGATCTGGAATGCAGTGCTGTGCCGCTGGATTGGATTGGTATCAACTACTACACGCGCAAGCTGATTGCCCCGGCCGTAGATCTTCCACTGCCGGCGGTCGCGGAGCGCACTGGCGGGTTACCGCAAACAACCATGGGCTGGGAAATCTATCCACCGGGACTCGGCGAGTTCCTACGTCGTGTAAACGCGACCAGCGGTGGCGCGGTGCCAATATACATCACCGAAAATGGGATCTCGACTGATGACCGGGTCACGGCAAGCGGAATCGACGACGGGGTACGCATCGACTACATCGATGCGCATCTCACCGAGGTCAGGGCTGCACTCGCCGATGGCGTACCGATAGCCGGGTACTTTGTCTGGTCGCTGCTGGACAACTACGAATGGACACTGGGATACAGTAAACGTTTCGGTCTCGTGTATGTCGACTTCGATACGCTGGAGCGTACACCTAAGCACTCTTGGTACGCATTGCGAGAAGCGCTGATCGATTAACCACAATCGACCGGCGCTCAGGGATCACGACAAAAGTGCGGGGCTTTTCGACACTCCTAAGGCGTATATTCGGTGTACAACTCGTAACTCTTGCTATAGTTGCCTTAATAAGAATGGTGATTAACAACATTCAGCCGTTGCACACCTGTCGACGATAAATCGTAAAACATGATGCAGCACTCCTACTGTAGGTTTCTTGATAACAGAGATCGCAAACAAGCACAGGACGGTCTTTCATTTATCATCAAACACTTGGGGCTACGA
>JARRNY010000239.1:0-2436 GCA_037384445.1 Candidatus Thiodiazotropha sp. | reverse complement strand
CTTAACATGCTGGCTTTGACGGCCCTGAGCAAACGTTTTCTCAAGCCGATGATTCAACGTGGCCGCGGACACATCGTGAATTTAGCCTCACTCGCCGCCGATCAACCCGGTGGCCCTGGTTTCGCGGTCTACTATGCGACCAAGAGTTATGTCCTCAGCTTCAGTAAAACACTGGCGTTGGAACTGCGCGGTAGTGGTATCCACGTCAGCGCCGTCTGTCCCGGGCCGGTGGCAACGGCCTTTAAAGATCGCTCAGGCGCCGCTGATAGCTGGCTCTACCGTCTACCAAAAAACACACCAGAAAAAATCGCTGGCAGCGTCTGCCGGGCGATCAAATCCCACCGCAGTGTGGTGCTACCGGGGATCTTTTCCAAATTTCTCGCATTTGCCGGCGAGATGCCCCCTCGCCGCATCGCCCTGGAGGTGAATAACCTGTTGTTGAGATCGAGCCGATGAATATGGACAAGCTGATTGAACTTGATGGTATTTGCAAATCCTACCGATTGGGTGAGAACACCGTACCGGCACTCAAACGGATCGATTTGTCTGTACAGAGCGGAGAGTTCATTGCCCTGCAGGGACCCTCGGGTAGCGGCAAAAGCACCCTGCTCAATCTCTGCGGACTGTTGGACCAGGCAAAC
This sequence comes from Candidatus Thiodiazotropha sp., assembly GCA_037384445.1. GTDB lineage: Bacteria > Pseudomonadota > Gammaproteobacteria > Chromatiales > Chromatiaceae > Thiodiazotropha. The sequence goes on along the minus strand of JARRNY010000239.1, from coordinate 1,795 downwards.
GACGGTGAACACCGTTTAAGCGGCATCGACATCAAGAGCCTGCCGCAAAGGAGACTCACCGAACTCAGGCGCAAACAGATCGGATTTGTCTTTCAAGGCTTCAACCTGATTCCGGTCATGAGTGTGTTCGAGAATGTGGAGTATCCCCTGTTATTGACCGACATGAGTGCGAAGTCCGACACCGCCCGGACCAGCTTTCCGGTGGCCAGCGTCAAAGGGTGGCGGTGGCCAGGGCATTGGTGAAACGGCCAGGCCTGGTGATCGCCGATGAACCCACCGCCAATCTGGATAGTGAAACCGCAGCGACGGTGATCGATCTGATGCACGAAATGGCCAATGAGTCGGGCTGCACTTTTCTTATCGCCACACATGACGAGCGTATGGCCTCCCGCTGCGGCAGGACGCTTCAACTGCGAGATGGGGTTCTGCAATGAGATGGCTTAAATTTGCTTTGTTGAATGTGCTGCGCAATCGTCGGCGAGGCGTGGTGACCATCCTCATTATCGCGGTCGGTTGTACCGGTATCCTGGTGAGTGGCGGGTTTGCTCTCTACACCTACGATTCACTGCGTGAGATGTCGGCACGGGAGAGCGGTCATCTGATCCTGGCCCATAGCGGCTATTTCGACCAACAGGAAGAGTCACCGATGGCGCTCGGTCTCAGCGACTATCAGGTGATCAGGCAATCACTCAGCGAAAATCCAGCCATTCGCGCCGTGTTGCCCAGGGTGGAATTCACCGGGCTGATCAGCAACGGTGATAAATCGTCAGTGTTTGTCGGCAATGGAGTCGAGGTCGATGAATTCAAGGTCAAGGGCCCCTTTCTCAAAGTCGTCTCCGGCTCCATCCTCAGCAGCCACCCAGCGCAGCGGAGCGATCCACAGATTTTGATCGGTGAAGGACTGGCCAGGATCATGAACGCCCGCGTCGGAGACTCTCTCACGCTCATGTCGACCACGGTGGATGGCGGATTGAACGCTCAGGATGTGGTGGTACAGGGCATTATTTCGCTTGGTGTACCGGAGATCGACAAGCGCATTCTGCTGACCCGGGTAGCGACGGCACAGGCGCTGTTGCAGACCGACAAGGTCAGCACCCTATCCATCTATCTCCAACAGACGGACGATACTGACCGCATGGGCGCAGAGATCGCGACTCTCCATCCCGAACTAGACATGCAAACCTGGCTCGATACGGCCTTTTACTACCTGGCTGTACGCAGCCTCTATAACCACATCTTCGGTCTGTTGGGGGCGATCATCCTCGGTATGGTCTTTTTTGCGGTAACCAATGTGGTCTCCATGAGCGTAGTCGAACGCACTCGGGAAATCGGCACCCTGAGGGCGATGGGCACTCATCCGCGAGAGGTGATACGCAACTTCGTACTGGAGGCTCTGGTGATGGGAGGCCTCAGCGTGATCCTGTCGATGGGACTGGCGGCGGCGACTGCACTCATCTTCTCCCTGGCCGGGCTCGAAATGCCACCCCCTCCATCCCGTTCCCAGGGCTACCCTCTGATTATTTACGTCGATGGCGTGTTGTATCTGATTACAGGCGTTTGTGTGCTGCTGCTATGTCTCTTTGCCGCCTGGTTCGCCAGCCGTAAGGCAGCACGCAAGCCACTGGTGGAGGCCCTGAACCATGTTTAGCCGAGTGATAATCTGCTGTCTCCTGACCTGTCAACTGGCACTGGCCGACGATCAGACATCGAACTGGCTGCGCCAGGCCGACGACTTCCGCCTGCCCGCAGACGAAGTGCAGGTAGAGACAGAAATCCGCCTGTTCAAAAAAGGCGA
>JARRNY010000238.1:0-1626 GCA_037384445.1 Candidatus Thiodiazotropha sp. | reverse complement strand
GGTACCGACACGCCGACTCCGGAACCGGACCAAGGTATGTTTCGGGTCAACTCAGAAGGCAACATCACCCGAAACGGTGAGGAGATGCCGATTCACTGTGGCGCCTGGTTCGGCCTGGAGGGGCAGCACGAGCCATCAGATGCGGAAAACAACCCGGGTGGCGCTCCGATGGAACTCTATGTGGGCAACATGTGGTGGAATCCGTCCGGTCGTGACATCCAGCAGACCATGAGTGAAATCAAGGCTCAGGGTTTCAACGTGATCCGCCTGCCGATTGCGCCTCAGACCCTTGACCCGACCGACCCTCAGGGCATCGGATCGGTTCGCGATGGTGGGGTGTTGAAGAACGATCCCTCGGTGCTGCAGCAGAATGCCCGCCAGGCACTGGAAGACTTCATCAAGCTGGCCGACCAGAACGACATCAACGTCATCATCGATGTCCACTCCTGCTCCAACTACTTGGGCTGGCGCGCAGGCCGCCTGGACTCCAAGCCGCCCTATGTGGACGCCAACCGGGAGGATTATCCATACACCCGTGAAGAGTACTCCTGTTCGCCCACGGGCAATCCTTCGAGCGTCACCAAGATTGACGCCTATAACCGGGATCTGTGGCTCGATGACCTGCGTGAAATCGCCGGCCTGCAGAAAAAGCTGGGGGTCGATAACATCCTCGCCATCGACATCTTCAACGAACCCTGGGATTACACCTGGTCGGAGTGGAAGACCCTGGCCGAGAATGCCTACCAGGCCATCAGCGATGTGAACGAGGATGTCCTGATAATGGTTGAGGGCATCGGCTCCAAGCTACACGACGGCACCAAAGTGCCTTATGGAGATCAGGCCTATACCCCGAACTGGGGCGAAAACCTCTATCAGGCAGCCAACGCGCCGCTGGACATTCCCAAGGATCGGCTGGTTTTTTCTCCACATACTTATGGTCCGTCCGTATTCGTGCAAAACCATTTTCTTGATCCTTCACAGTCTGAGTGTGCGGAACTGGACGGTGATGCGGCAGGCGATGCCGGTTGCAGGATCGTCATCGACAAGGCGACTTTGAATGCGGGCTGGGAAGAGCACTTTGGTTACCTGCGTGACCAGGGTTATGCCATGATCGTCGGCGAGTTCGGTGGCATGATGGACTGGCCTGAGGGGGCAAGCACGGCTGATAAAAACCGCTGGAGTCATATCATCCCCGGTGTGGATGAAGAGTGGCAGAACGCCTTTGTTGTGTATGCGGCCGAGAAGAACATCCATGCCTGCTACTGGGCCATCAACCCGGAATCCGCCGATACGGGAGGGTTGTACGGAACGGCCTATGTGCCGGGCACGAATGAGTCTGGATGGGGGACCTGGACACAGATCGACAGTCGCAAGATGGGACTGCTGAAGTATCTGTGGGAGGCATTGGCAACAGCGCCGGCACCTGCACCGGAACCGACACCTGCGCCGGAACCGACACCTGCACCCGAACCGACACCTGCACCGGAACCGACACCTGCGCCGGAGCCGACACCTGCGCCGGAACCGACACCTGCACCGGAACCGACACCTGCACCGGAACCGACACCTGCACCGGAACCGACACCTGCACCGGAACCGACACCTGCACCGGAACCGACACCTGCG
>JARRNY010000237.1:0-1640 GCA_037384445.1 Candidatus Thiodiazotropha sp. | reverse complement strand
TTCGCCCCGGCCTTTGACCAGTAGGCTGTCGCGATCGTCAGTCTCGTCCACCTGAATGGCCACATTGAGCAACGTTTCTTTGTGCAGTCGCTCCCTAAGCCGACTGGATTGAACGTATTTGCCCTCCTGGCCGCCGAAAGGTGAATTATTGATGGAGAATTTCATGGCCACGGTGGGTGAATCCACACTGATGCGTGGCAGGGCGCGGGGATCGAGCTGGGTGCATATGGTATCGCCGATCTCCACATTCTCTATGCCGGCCAAAACCACGAGATCGCCGGGTTGAACTTCCTCGATTTCTTTTAGCTGCATGCCTTCGTAGATTTGCAGCTTGGTGACTTTGAGCGGTACGGCGGCGCCATCCCGGCCGATGCAAACGAGGCGCTCCTTGGAACGCGCCGTGCCGTTGAAGACCTTGCCCACCGCCAGGCGTCCCAGGTAGTCTGAATAACCCAGGTCGGATACCCGCATCTGAAAAGGATCCTCCGGATCATGGATAGGACCGGGGATGGTTTCCAAAATGGCATCGAAAAGCAGGTGCAGATTTTCGTTCGTATCTTCGGGCTTTTTAACGACAATGCCCCGCCGGCCGATGGCATAGAGCAAGGGAAACTCCAATTGGGCTTCGGTGGCATCCAGATCGATGAGCAAGTCGTATATTTCATCCAGCACTTCGGCGGCTCTGTATCGACATCTTGTGGGAAGTCTTCGCTACCTCGCCCACACACGGCCGGACTTGGCATTCTCCGTCGGCTACGTTAGTCGGTTCATGCAGCGACCGACAACGGAGCACCAGCAGGCTGTGAAGAGGATCATTCGCTATGTTGCGGGGACTCTCGACCACGGCCTCTACTACCCGAGGTGCCCTGGGGAGGCACACCTTGTCGGGTACAGCGACAGCGACCACGCCGGCGACATCGACACCAGCAAGAGCACGAGCGGGGTCCTCTTCTTCTTCGGCAAGTGTCTCGTTAGCTGGCAGTCGGTCAAGCAGCAGGTGGTGGCCTTGTCCAGCTGCGAGGCCGAGTACATAGCAGCCTCCACCGCTTCGACTCAGGCGATCTGGCTTGTTCGACTGCTTAGTGATCTCCTCGGTAGAGACACTGGAGCGGTGGAACTCCGAGTGGACAGCAAGTCCGCTCTGGCCCTGGCCAAGAACCCCGTTTTCCATGAACGGAGCAAGCACATCCGGGTGAGGCACCACTTCATCCGAGGCTGTTTGGAGGAAGGGAGCATCAAGGCAGGCTACATCAACACCAAGGATCAGCTTGCAGACCTGCTCACCAAGCCTCTTGGGAGGATCAGGTTCCTGGAGCTCTGCTCCAAGACCGGGATGGTCCAGATTTCCCACAAGACGTCGCACAAGACTTAGGGGGAGAATGATGGGAATAAGTCTTTGTACTTGGTCTTTGTGGGGGTGTTTTTTCTCAGCATCTTGGACTGCTTTTAGAGCAGTTAGGACAGCATCTTGGACTGCTTTTAGAGCAGTTAGGACAGCAGCATCTTGGCTGTTTTGTTAGGACAGCAGGACAGCAGCATCTTGACTGCTTTTAGGACAGCAGTTAGCATCTAGGACAGCATCTAGTTTGGCATCTTAGACTAGCATCTAGCATATTCTTGGCTGGCTAGCAGCCTATAAG
>JARRNY010000236.1:0-1661 GCA_037384445.1 Candidatus Thiodiazotropha sp. | reverse complement strand
ATGACCTGCCCCCACTGTGTCATGAATGTAAAAAAAGCCCTGAATGCGGTGCCCGGCGTGGAAGAGGCCGAAGTGTCGCTGGAGAATGCGGAGGCGGTGGTTAGCGGTTCGGCCGATCGCGATGCACTGGTCCAGGCCGTGAAGACTGCGGGCTACGAAGCGGAATAATGGACGCCGGCTAAGCCTGGCATAGAGACACGCCTCTCTGCTCAAGCCATGCATATCACTCGCACTAACCCTTATCCCTCATTGCCGATGGCGCTGGAGCCGTCGCGTGCGCGTGCGGCTGCGGATAATACACCACTGCTGTTGCAGCCTCCGGGCGCGGAGTCCCGGCAGGCAACCCGAGCGGTTGAGGATATCCGCTCGGCAGAGCAGATCTTGAGCAGCCGGCGCCAGCAGAATCCCTATGAAAACCTGGCTCAGGAGGGGCGACAGCAAAAGGCGCTCGCCGCCTACCAGTCACTTCAGCGCAGCGATGAACGGGCCTATGTGAGCGAGGTGCTGGGGATCGACGTCTACGCCTGAAACTGCGCTATGTGGATATGCAGAAGGCCGGTCCTATGATCGGCCTTCTGGTTTTGAGTATGAGGCTCTATTGCTATGACGGTAGAGCATGATCAAAAGTCCAAGTGATAGTGCTGCCCAGATAAGTATCCAGAAGAACTCCGGCAGATGGGTGAGTTTCGCCAATTCGCTGCCGTCGCCGACTGATTGACCGTCGATGAGGTAGATAGGCGCGCGCAGGGATTCGATCAATACATAGAGTCCAACGAACGAGATGAAGCGATAGGTCCAGGTATGGTTGCCATAGCGGTAGGCAAGCAGAAACAGCGTGATGAGGGTAAGCAGGATCCAGGGCGTGATCCAGTCCCTCGCCCAGAGCAGACCGACCCCCAATACGAGCAGGGCGAGGGAGAGGGCGATTGTTTTTGCGTATCTGGCGTTGACTGAGAGATAGATCAGCGTCCCCCACAAAGCGCTGCCCGCATAGCCGGCAAAGAGGATCAGGGCGGGTTGTCCCCCCAGGGTCGTGCAGAGACCGGAAGCGTCGAGGGAGAGCTGAATGGAGACGATGCGCCCACCGCTGATCAGGGCGGCTAGGCCGTGCGAAAGCTCATGGAAAAAGGTCTGAAACCAGTCCAACGGCTGGTGGATTACCGGGATGGCCTTGATCAGCAGCGCCAGCAGCAGTTCCAGCAGGAATGCGGTGTTGATCCGTGGCAAGTGTTGTTCTCCGGTTGACGGCCGATCGCCGGGGGTAGTGTTCGCGCGGCTAATCCTCCACGGTTTTCGTGCCCCCGCTTCCTGGTCCTCAGCCGCAAGGGGAGAGAGGCCGCATCGATCAAGCGGCGGGACGATCAAACGGCTTGATCACACGCCCCTTGAGGAAGCGGGGCGGGCAATAGCCTTGAGCGCAACGAACGTTGAAAAGAACTCAACATATTTTAAAACATTGGTCTAGTCACGCCCCCACCACCGTAGGGCTGATCATGGTGGGTGATCAGGACAGTTTATGCAACATCAACATTCGGGTTTGGAAACGCCATTTTGTGTTATTGCGGTGGTCTGGATAAGTGACCTTGAGTGGCTACACAAATCTACGAAGTGCCGTTTCTGACTTGCTCGTTTCCAACCCGATGAGTTACGTCAGTATGCCA
>JARRNY010000235.1:0-1692 GCA_037384445.1 Candidatus Thiodiazotropha sp. | reverse complement strand
ACGCATAGAATTCACGCTCTTCAGCCGGCGTAGCTCAGCTGGTAGAGCAGCTGATTTGTAATCAGCTGGTCGGGGGTTCGAATCCTCTCGCCGGCTCCAATTCAGGCAGTATCTTGGGAGGCTGTTCAGTTTTCCCGTTTACAGCCTTTTCCGACATCTCTCCCGTGACCATATTTGTGCTTCGGATAAGCTGCTGTTCAGGCGGTTTGTCTGAATGCGCCTTTTGTGGGGGGAGATCACATTTGAAAGCGAGCTGCTGGTTTGGCTCGGGTAAAAGTTTCGGGTTAGGCAGGCGAGTGGTGGCTGGAGTGAGCCCCCAGGCCTTAGCCCCCTGTTCTGGAAGCTGTTGTCAGGGGATAATGGCGCCCCATCGGTTGGTTTTGACCGGTGTATCACATTGGAGCAGGAGAGAACATGGCATCCGGATCGAAAAACGTGATTTTCGCGGCATTGGCGGGAAATACGCTGATAGCAATTACTAAGTTTGTCGCGGCTTTTTTTACCGGTAGCTCGGCCATGTTGTCGGAAGGTATTCACTCTCTGGTCGATACCGGTAATCAGGGGCTGTTGCTCTATGGTATTGCCCGTGCCAAACGGCCTGCGGACGAGGAATTCCCCTTCGGTCACGGTAAGGAGATCTACTTCTGGAGCTTCATCGTGGCGATTCTGATCTTCGCTTTGGGCGGCGGCATCTCCATCTATGAAGGTATCAAACATATTCAGCACCCGGAGGCGATCGAGAATCCGTTGATCAACTACGTGGTGCTTGGGCTGGCGATGTTGTTCGAGGGGGGCGCCTGGCTCTTCGCCTTTCGAGAGTTCACCCGCGCCAAAGGTAAATGGGGTTATGTGGAGGCGATCAAGCGTGCCAAGGACCCCTCTATCTTCGTGGTGCTGTTTGAAGATACTGCCGCAATGCTGGGCCTGATGGTGGCTTTTGTCGGTATCACCCTGACCCAACTGACCGGTGAGCTTTGGTTCGATGGGGCAGCCTCTATCATCATCGGCCTGATTCTGGTCGGTACCTCGATCTGGCTGGCGTACGAAACCAAGGGGCTGCTGATTGGCGAGAGCGCCAGCCGCGCTGTGGTGGAGGGAATTCGGAGCATGGTCGGGGCGCAGGTGCTGGTGAGCCATGTCAACGAGGTGCTTACCATGCACATGGGGCCCGATTTTATCTTGGTCAATCTCAGCGTCGATTTCGCTGACCGGGCGACGGCTGACCAGGTCGAGTCAGCGATTGGCGAGATGGACAAATCGATCAAGCAGCGTTTTCCCGAGGTGAAGCGTGTCTTTATCGAGGCCGAGAAGCGCGTTGTCGCTGTAACTGACTGATTAATAATCGGTTATCAGCAGCCGTCGTTTTCTGCGATGAACTCGCCTGTGGCTGGGTCCAGTTGTGGATCGCCGCGCTCGTCAGTGATGATCGTGCCGGTGAACATCATGGATTCTATTCGGTTAAAGTGTTTGTCCATGGCTTCGGATACCTGGCGATCCGTCAGACCGTCGTAGATCATGATGTTTCCTGCTTGCTCCCATTTCAGTTCGTCCGCAGATGGCTGCATGAGTCGCCTCTCCTGCCAATCCCCTGTCATGCTGTCAGCATTGATGGCCTGGATGGGTGATGATGACAACAGGAGACTGATCCAGCTGAGCAGATAGTGGTATTTCCGGTTCATAGTCTTTCTCCAG
>JARRNY010000234.1:0-1723 GCA_037384445.1 Candidatus Thiodiazotropha sp. | reverse complement strand
AGAGGTTCGGTAAATCGTCAAGGTGAGCGGTGGCTATCCGCAAAGCCTGGGATTCGAACACGGTTCTACTCTCTCCCACATAGGATGGTGGGGCATGGCCCCACCCTACACTCTGATTTGAGCGGTGGGGTGGGGCCATGCCCCACCATCAGCGAGTGAAATTGAACGGTAGGGTGGGGCCATGCCCCACCAGTAGCCAGTGACGTTGATCGAAATCCGTCGGGCAGCTACCCCTCAGTAGCGCATCCGCTCGCGAGGCATGTCGCCGTCCCATCCCGGCTGACGTTGCTGGCGAGGCATGTTACCGCCCCATCGCTGAGTCAGCAGTTCGGCCAGCTGCTGGCGCTGCGCCTCGGTCAGCAGGTTGCTGATCTTGTCGCGAATTTCCGCCCGCAGCACGATCATGCGGGCAACCTGATCGCCCTGTTTCTTCGCCAATGAACGGATGGTCTCCAGGTCGGCGTTGTCGACTCTGGCGTCGCGAAGGTCGCTGCGATTGTCGCGCATCTCGTCACGGACATCCCGCATGGCATCCCGCGCATCGCGGCGGATCTGTTTCAGCTGGTTACGCTGTTCGTCGGTCAGACCGTCAAGCTGGCTGATGGCCCTCATGGGGGAGTGCCAGCGATCGCTTTTACGGTTGTCGCACCCGTGACGCTCATGGGAGCCGCCGAAGGCGAGTGCCGTACCGGCACTCGTAAACAACAGGGCGGACAGGCCGATAACAGCCAGGCGTTTGTGAATCGTTTTCATAGTTCTCTCCAGTGTGTTTGTTTGAAGACTGCTTGTTGGCAGCTGGGTAAAGCCTAATTTTTTTGCGCTTCAAGTTGGGTTAGGTCCGGTCATGTTTGCTCAAGATTTGCAAAGTGTTCCGGGGGTTGACCCGAATGGCACTGACTTAATGACGGGATTGGCGCTGAATTCGAGCTGGTGGTGGGGCAGGGCCCCACCCTACCGCTTCGTTCAGGGTGTAGGGTGGGGCCCTGTCCCACCATGAAACTGCTTAACCAAATGGCATTCGGCTCTGACCACTATTCGCTCAGGCCAGGGCTTCATCGGTATGTCGCTGTGCCTGCATCTGGCGCCGTTTGCGTCGACGGCGCTGCCAGGAGATGAAGCCGGTCACACTCAGCAGGCTCAAGGCACCGGCGCCCAGCAGGTTGAAGGTCGCGCTCCAGGGTGCCGCCCAGGTGCCTTCGTGCAACGTCTTGACCAGGTTGTCCTGCGGATTGATCGGGGTAACGGCGTTGTCGGTGACGACGATCATTGCCTCGCTCCCGCCCTGTTCGGTTTTCAGCAGCACAGAGCCGCCGCGGAATCGGCGTGCCATGGTCAAGCCGCTCAGGTCCTGTTCCTGCTGTGCAGAGTGCAGGGCCTGTGACAGCGACAGACTGCTGCCGGGCTGGCTCATCCGGGGCAGTTCAGGCATGCCCACATGCAGACTCATCAATACGCCGGTTAGTGGTAGCAACATGATCACCGGCAGCAGAATCCAACCGATCGTCCGATGCCACCCTCCCAGATTGTTGCGAAACTTTGGCCAATTCAGTATGGGTGCCATGATGACAATCAAGAGCATCAGATAGCTGGCGATCTGAATCACGATGTCGGCACCGATCAGTAGCTCTTTGTGCAGATGCTCGGTGAATTCGAAGATATCAAATGACTCGCTTTTACTGCCGGCAATGCGGACACCTTTTGTCAGATCGTACTCTCCGGCGAT
>JARRNY010000233.1:0-2036 GCA_037384445.1 Candidatus Thiodiazotropha sp. | reverse complement strand
GAATGTGTTGGAATGACACTAAGTCAGGTGCTGGAAGAGTGATTGGGAATGCATTTGAATCCGGATTTAGTCCAATTTGGGGCTCAGAGCGTCATCGAGAAATCTGTAGAACGATGAAGGCGGACGAAGTATGCAACAACAATCAAGGCTGCCATTGTCGCATGGTCAGCTACCAACAAGCTGCTTCGCACCTCCGGCTATTTGAAGCCACTGAAGAAAATCATGACCTTATTCTTCCAAATGACATCTATTTTTAAATTGCTACCAATAAAAGAAAAAAATACCAAGCGATGCATATGGGGAATTCCCAGAATTCCGGGGACAGTTTACTTAATTACATCAGCTTCGGTCGCGAAGCAGAAGTCGAGAGGAAGTGCCTCACTGTCCCCCAGCTAGGCAACTCCGATTGATTGTTGTTATATGGAATTTTGCTGCCGCCATGGAAGCCGATCGAATTAGTAGAACATTGGGTTTCTGTGACGGACTCTATTCTCTCTCAACAACGCCGCGGAATCCGCGGCTTCGATCAATCGCTCAAACCGAGCTTCTGGATGCGGTAGCGCAACTGCCGTGGTGTCATCCCCAGTCCAATGGCGGCCCGGGTCTTGTTGCCCTGGTTGCGCTGCAGGGCGTCGAGAATGCGTTCCCGCTCATCTTCGCGCACTCGTGCGTAGGGGCGCATTCCATCGGGAACGCCTGGGGTGCTGATTGGGGCGCTGCTCGGGGTGCTGGGCAGAGGCGGCCGTTCGTCATAGTAGGGGCGATGGTTGTGTGAGAACTGACTGTTCTCCGGTGCGTTGATGCCGTCCTCATCGCTGAGGATCTGCTTGATCAGTTCGCGGGTGATCAGACTGTCGGTGCTCATCAGCACCGCCCGCTTGACCAGGTTCTCCAGCTGGCGGATGTTGCCCGGCCAGGGGTAACCGTCGAGCATCTCCAGAGCGCCGGGGCCGAAGCTGAGATTGCGGCCGTACTCCTGATTCGCCAAGTTGAGAAAGTAACGCGCCAGGATCGGCAGGTCACCCTGGCGCGAGCGCAGGGGCGGCAGGCGGATGGGGAAGATGTTGAGGCGGTAGAAGAGGTCGAGACGGAAGCGGTTTTCATTCACCGCCTCCTGCAGGTTCTTATGGGTAGCGGCGAGGATGCGCACGTCCACCGGGATCTCCTTGCTGCCTCCCACTCGTTGAATGGCCTTGTGCTCCAGCACCTTGAGCAGCTTGGCCTGCAGTTCCAGGTCCAGATCGCCGATCTCGTCGAGGAAGAGGGTGCCGCCGGAAGCCAGCTCGATCTTGCCCCGCTTCATGCCGGTGGCGCCGGTGAAAGAGCCCTTCTCGTGGCCGAACAGCTCTGACTCTATCAGCGTGGCGGGAATGGCCGCGCAGTTGATGCTGACGAAGGGGCCTTCGGCCCGGTCGCTGGCCAGATGCTGCATGCGAGCGAAGCGCTCCTTGCCGGTGCCCGACTCGCCCAGCAACAGTACGGTGGTGCCGGTGCTCGCCACCTGCAGGGCCTGCTGGATCGCCTGTTGCAGAGCAGGGCTCTGGCCCATGATGCCGTAACGGGCCCCCTTGCTCTCCAGCTTGTTCTTCAGCAGCTGGTTCTCGCTCATTAGCTGGGCGGTGCGTTCGGCTATCAGTTCATTGACCCGCAACACCTGGCCGATCAGGGTGGCAAGTACCTGTAGCAGGGCGAGGTCACGGCGGAAGGGACGTTCCCGCTGGCGCAGTCGGTGCACCGCCAGCACACCGGCGGGGTACTCCTCGATGACGATGGGCACGGCAATGAAAGAGACCGCTTCGTTGGGCAGGGTGGTGCGGTCCACCGCCCGGGCCAGATAGGTGGGCTCTTCGTCGATGTCCTGGATCAGTGCCAGCTGGCCGGTCTGGAAGACCTTGCCGGTGACGCCCTCACCGATCATATAGCGACCGCGGGAGCGCTCCTCCTTGGTGAGACCGTAGGCATAGCGGATGTCGAGGGTGCCGTCGTCCGGACAGGGCAGCAGCACCCGGCCGCGGTTGAGTCCCAGCAATTGGGAG
>JARRNY010000232.1:0-1772 GCA_037384445.1 Candidatus Thiodiazotropha sp. | reverse complement strand
TAGAGCAGTTGATCATCGCGATAGAGGATCATAATATCGCCTTGGGAGGCAGCGATCTTTCTGATCGGTTTGTCAGGTATTTCGATTGAAAAATGTTCCGTTTTCAAAGTGATCGATTTATCCGGTTTCTCATACTGATAATCGATTTTTTTAGCGACGCTCTCGCAGGATGGACTATCGCAAGTCAATATCTCCTGGGCGCTTTCGTTCGCCCCGATAGCGGCGCCCCCCAATACGAGCGTGGTTAGGAAGAAGGCATAGGTTAAGCAGATTTTCATGGTTCCCTCTCATGAACGACCAATCAATATTGGATAGACAGTTGCCGTGACAGCTTCAGAGCACAGTGCAATTGATGTCAAAACCGTAAAGGTTCTGAACGAGTGAAATGGGGATTGAACCGGAGGCTGATAATGGTGGCAACAAGCCGATCAGCTCGCTGCATTCATATGAATAAAACTCGATAAAAACCGTATCCATGGCACTCTCCCAATTCGAAGATCACTTTCCTTAGTGTTTTTTCGTATGCGCTCCTATGTGCATACGGAAGAAATATCCTATCAGCCGGATAGGTGGGATATCAAGTGATCGCCTCTCAAGACTCGACGTATTGCTGGTTATGGCCAAATAATGCGGGTTAAGGGCTTGCTTGATGCAGGAAATCGCTGAAATCTCGCGTGCCTTTATGTGAAAATGGCTGATGGGTCCGGCAGAAATTCTCCACCCTGCCCGCTATGGCTGAAGCAGGCTTAGAGAGCGGTAGGATTCTACAGGCAGTCAGATCACATCACGCCGAGTATCCACCCCTCTAGCTGCGCCTCACCATACTCTCCGGGCAACATGGCTGGTCGCAGATATTGACTGAGGCGGCCATCCATATCTGTCTGCCGCAACCAGGCGGCGGCCGCATAGGCATCCTGCTGGTCGGGTGAGCGCCCCTCGCGGGGAAAGCCTTTGCTCCAGAGCGAGGGGTAGACCTCTGCAATGGCCGACTTGCCGAAGGGAATCTCCCAGCCGTCGAAGGGCCAGAAGTGGATGCGCTCCCCCAGTTGCTGGCGCAGGTAACGCAGCCAGGGTAGCCCGGCATGGGTCGATTTGGCCACCGAGCCGGGTACGTCGAAATGAAATACCGATTTGGCGCCGGCCCGCACCTCGGCGATGCGCCGCCAGCGGGCGCTGCCTGAACGCGACGCGCCATCCCCATGCAGACCGTCGCGCACGAAATCCACATACATGTTTTCCCCATCGGTCGGCCAATGCTGTTGAAAGTCGTCGAGGAAGCTCGGCCAGTCAGGCGCCAGATGATGCACCTCGAAATAGCGTAGAGGAAAAGAGAAGCTGTGATCGATACCGACCAGGGTCGGCTCGTCTGCAGAGAGCTGCCCGGCCAGCCACTCGGCCACTCCACGACGGGTCCAATACTTGCGGGGACTGGGCGGTGGCGCCACCTCCACCGGCAGGGTTTCGCGACTGGCCTGGTAGACCCGCAGGCCCTTGAGACTGGCTACAGGGGTCTTCGCGCCGGAGTAGTCGATGCCGATGTAGCGGCTGAAAGCAGGGGATGTCATGGACGGTTTTGCACAGGTTTGCTTGATTGGTTATGCGGCCTGAATTTATTCAGGGAAAGTTTCGCCAGGCATCTCTTCCCCAGTTGTCGTTATCAGTCTATGGCCAGCTGATTGGAATTGGTGGAGACGAGGAGGATCGAACTCCCGACCTTCGCATTGCGAACGCGACGCTCTCCCAGCTGAGCTACGTCCCCGGAATCTGGACTT
>JARRNY010000231.1:0-1797 GCA_037384445.1 Candidatus Thiodiazotropha sp. | reverse complement strand
ATTTGCGCCATCTTCCGTGCTACGCCCATAGACATCCAGATACATACCACTCAGCGAAGACTTGATATTGTATCTTCCATCGTCCAACGCATATGCAGTGGAAACAGATGAAACAAGCAGTGTAATAAAGAGTGCCTTCTTCAACATAGATTACTCCGAAAACAAATTTGTAAATTCACTAACACCACGAGGATAAAGAACCGTTTAATGCGATGTAATCAGCGCATGATTGCAACTTTCAATACCGGCGATTGACGCCTGATCTTTGCCATAGGTTTTGCACTTGACGCAGGGTCGGCTTCGGAGCGAAAACCGTAGCCGACACTGCATCACTGCCGTCGTCAGACAGAATGAGAAATCCCGATTTCTTATTCAGCATATTTTTATGCTTCCTGGCTTTATTGCTACTCAATAAGCTTCTGCAGCGGCAGCAGGATACTTAACCCGGTGATGCTGCATAGCCGAGTCATGTTTCGGTGCGGCTTGCCTCACCGCGAACCTCAATCGTTATCCAAGGGTGGATTTGCATTTTCGACCAACATACGGAACTGCTCGGCGAACCAACGGCCTGCATGGGGCGCACCTGCCATCGCATTTGTCGAATAGCTGGAGTTGGCGGTACTTTGGCCATTGGGGTCGCACATAATGTCGAACTTCTTGTCCGGATTATTGGGGTCCACGACACCCGCTGAGCTGACACCATCGGATTCACCCGGCGGCTTGGCCCAGACATAGGCGTCGATACCTGCGGCAGGCGCAGCCGTGGGCCGTTCACCAAGTCCCGCTCCCAGCTGGTTACACCAGCCACCGCGGTGCGGCCGCCTGTCCAAGCGCGATTCATTCACATAGGTGTTGAGGTCGGATGAACTACTGACGCTGTCAGGCCGTTGCGAACCACCCCAACCATTGCGCGAAGTATCGATCAGGATACCGATGTCACTCGGCAAACCGGCATCGATGAAGGCTAAACGCAGATCCACAGCGAAATCTTTCTCATCAAAGTAGGGATTCCATTCGTAAAAGTCAGAGGACCTGACCGGTTGGCCTCCCACATTGCGATTGTTATCAGGCAGGAAGAGCTCCTCGACAGGCGTGTAGTTGGATGTGTTGGTGATAAAACCATCGATGCTGTTCACACCCTCGGCCGTGCCTCGCAGCACGCTCGTATAGAGCTGGATTGCACCACTGAAATTATCCGGCCAACCCATCCAGCCCGAGTGGGCGATGTCCAGATAGATATAGACATTATCAATAGTGCTCAGCCGATCGACGGCATAGCGCACCCCATCCACATAGACGCCACTGCTCTTGGCTTTGGCGCAGGCGGGGATATCCGTATTGGTCAGCAGGTTGGGCAGGCTGTCCGGTTCCACCAGGGTGACAATGCGCAGGCCGCTGTATTTCGGCTCGGACAAGATTGAGGCGACGGTATCGATGTAGTCCCTTTTATAGATGTTAAGCCCATCATGATCGACGAGCAGCTCGCCGTTGGAGGCCGCCGCCGCACAGTCCCGTTCGGGCAGATCGTAGATCACCAGCGAAATGGTCATGGGTGTGTTGCCGTTTTGCTGACGCAGTGCCTCATCCAGATGGGCACGCAGACCCATGGTTTGCTCATTGCCATTAATAGCGGCGATACGATCCAGCCAGACAGCCGTACTGTTGTCGGCCACCTTCGTCATTGCGGTGCCAAGCGTACCGCCCACCTTGGCAGCTTCGTCCAGCACATTGGCACGGTAGTTCGGATTGATGTACAGGTCAGCTCCGACAAACGGGTTATCCACGTGTACCACGGGT
>JARRNY010000230.1:0-1800 GCA_037384445.1 Candidatus Thiodiazotropha sp. | reverse complement strand
GCTTCAACGTGGCCTGAGTGCCCATCCGGCTGATTGGCTGCCCTCGGCCCAGGACGAGGGACTGCCCAAGGTCTACTGGCCCTGGTCGCGCTGGGTGGCGCATCAGCACTCTGTGAGGACCGAGGACACCGGTGAAGAACTGAATGCGGAAAACTGGGATGCCTTTTATCCCGCCGAGCGCCTCATGCAGTTGCGCAGGATGCGCTTGACCGATGCAGATGGCGCCAGGGCGTTGATCCAGGCCTGTGCCGAGCAGGAACCTGCCGACAAGCGTCTGCGCATCATCGAATTGCTGACCATCAATCTCAGCGCGGCCGATGCAGACTATTTACAGTCACTGATCGACAACCGGTCGAAAAAGATCGGTCGCCTGGCCAGTCAACTCCTGGCCCGACTGGGGATGGCCGTGGCTGGGGATGAGGCTGAGCAGGATGGCTCTTTCGCACGAGATCTGGCCGAGGGGTTTGAGGTGAAAAAGGGTCTGATGCGGCGCAAGGTACAGATCAACCCGCGCCCTCTGAAAAACAAAAAGCAGAAAGCCATACGGTCCGAATTACTGCAAAAGGTGCCGTTTCAAGCGCTGGCCGAGGCACTGCAGATAGAAGAAGCCGTACTCGCCGCCGGTTGGCAGTTCTCCGCCAATCGCGATGGAGATAACCATGCCTTTGTACTCAATGCCCTCAACACCCTGCCGGACAACCTGCTGCAGACATTGCTGGACAATGCCCTGAGCCAGATTGACAGCAGCCAAGAGATGCTCGCTTTGATCGCTTTGTTCATCCCCCGGCTCGACAGCGCCAGCAGCAGCCAGCTCATGTATCGGCTGCTCAATCACAAAGGCATCGGCTTCAGTTTCAGCGATTGTCTGGCCTACAGCGACCAGCCCCTGACAGAGCTGGATTGGGATCGTCTGACAAAGACATCCGCCTGGCGACGATTGCTCTCCCTCATCAGGGACGAGCGCAAGCAGGAGCATGGCTACGTGGCGCATGATGAACTGCAGGCGGAACTCAATGCGCTGGGGCTCATGCTGCCCCAGACCCTGGCGCAACAGACCTTGAAGACCCTGACGGAAAACGGCCTGATGCAGGCAGACCCCATCCTGGATGCCCTCAAACTCAATGCCCATCTGAATTCTCTACAAACTCCCTAGGACACACCATGAGCGAGACACTACGCAAACCGGCGGAAATCACCTATCAGCATGAGTTGGCTGCCTTAAAGGCCGAAGACACCGGCCCCAAGCCGCAGAACTGGTTTCTTTCTCCCCAGGCGGTGGTGACCTATCTAATGGGCGGCAAGACGCCCAGTGGCATCGAGATCAGCGCCAAATATATCGGCAAGCGGCGACTGATTGAAACCGCTGTGGCCACTCTGGCCACAGATCGCGCCCTGTTGTTGCTGGGGGTGCCGGGCACGGCAAAATCCTGGGTCTCCGAGCATCTCGCCGCCGCCATCAGCGGCAACAGCATCCAGGTGATTCAATGCACTGCGGGTACCGATGAAAACCAGATCCGCTACGGCTGGAATTACGCCCAGCTGCTGGCCAAAGGGCCCAGCAAAGAGGCGCTGGTGCCAACGCCCCTCTATCACGCCATGGAGAACGGCAACCTGTGCCGGCTGGAGGAGCTGACCCGCATGGGCTCGGATGTGCAGGACACCCTGATCACCGTGCTCTCGGAGAAGATGTTGCCGATCCCCGAGCTCAACGATGCGGTCTATGCCCAGCGCGGCTTCAACGTCATCGCTACCGCCAACAATCGCGACAAAGGGGTGAATGAGCTCTCTTCCGCACTCAAG
>JARRNY010000229.1:0-2213 GCA_037384445.1 Candidatus Thiodiazotropha sp. | reverse complement strand
CCGACGGCGCTGAAGCCCTTTTCGGTCAGCACTTCCAGACCGGCGCGCATCAAATCCTCGCGTGTTGCATTGAAGCCCGCCGCATCCTTGGGTGGGCGGCCTCGACGGCGTTTCGGTGCGCTTGCGGGTTGCATGCGCGAATATTAGACCGATCGTCTATTTTAATCAACAACCTCTCACATCGATTTTTATTCTTCATATATTTCAATGCAATGCGCACGAAAAAAGGATTTTTCGTTAATCCATGCCCGCATTTCCCGTCACAACGAGCATGAGCCATGGCAACCAAAACCGAGTTGTGACTTCAACGATGGGAGCGTATGCGTCAGCGCGGCATGCTCAGGTTTGCTTTAACTCAGGGCACATTGCTGGACGTAACATTATTACTGTTTGCCTGGCTGACAACATCGTCTGGCCTGCCATGACTCTATCTCACCATCATGTTCCTGATTGCCTGCTGGGTCTGGGGCGCGCTGATGTGGCTGGTCAGCATGTGGATGTACCGGCACCAGCGTCATGGTCAGCAGTGACGTGGATGTCCTGATCTGTCCGCTAATCTGTTCGGATGCGTTCGCATCGCTCACGGACATTTGATATCCCCCTCTCCCTGGCCCTCTCCCGCAAGGGGAGAGGGAAAGCGCGGTTCAAGTACATCATGTACTTCCAGTCAGCGCCCTGATCGAGATGTGGGTTCTCTCCTGCGCCTGATCCGCGAGCCCTCTCTCCCGCAAGGGGAGAGGGAAAGTGCAGTTCAAGTACATCGTGTACTTCCAGTCAGCGCCCTGATCGAGATGTGGGTTCTCTCCTGCGCCTGATTCGCGTGCCGCCTCTCCTGCAAAGAGAGAGGGATAGCGCTTTCTGCGTGCCTCTTAATCTTCCGGCCGGATCATGCACTCAGGCGGTTTGTTCGCACCGACGCCTGATCCGTGCGTCCCCTCTCCCCTCGCGGGAGAGGGACAGGGAGAGGGGGATTCCCTCAACCCGTGAGCGCTGCGAACACCTCAACTTGAAAACGCAACACCCATTACCGACATGATTCGCATTTCACACCGGCAACCACGTGGCTGATCATGCTGGGTAATCATGATGGCTTTTGTTGCATCATCGCCCATTCTCGATACGGACTTGTCCGCTCACTGATACCGCAGAGCAGATCGATGGTCAGGCCGTATTGCTGGTCAGCTTTCGCACATCGGCACTGGTGAGCCCCTGGCCACCGATACCTCAATCGCCTTCCAGCACCTCCTCAACGATCACCCAGGTGACGCCGCGGATGGCTTCCTGCATACGCCGACCGGCGCCCTTCACCCCTGACCGACAGGCGGCAGTCCCTGCAGGATATTGCCGCGTACCGGCGCCGAGAAAAAGGTCCGGCGCACCAGGTTCAGGCTGAAGGGTTCGCTGCGGTTCCAGGGAAAAAGCGATACCAGCCGGGCCATGGTGCAGTAGCCGAAGAAGAGTTGAGCCCAGGTGCCGATGGTCGGTATCCAGTAGAGCCACTGCATCGGACCTGGCAGAGCCAGAAGCAATAGTATCAGGTACCAGAAGCGCACCTGCACAGGGAAAGCCGCGTTCGATCCCTCGCGCATTCGGTAATGAAACAGCTGCCACACGGTCACCCCAATGGCGCCCAGAAAGCGATAGTCGATCATCAGCATTGGATTCACCCTGTTTCGTCGTTTCGTGGTCAGCAGCTCTGTCAATCCGCCGATTCAGGACTCTCTGGCGGGTACACGGAGGCACCCGCCCAAACCCGAACCAACTGTTTGATCGTCAAAATAGAATGAATGTTCATTCCCGTCAAGGCCTCCTCTGTTTTCCACGGCTTGCCAACTTAGTTACCAGACGTATCTGACCGCCACAGGATACTTACCGTTATCAGCGGAGAAGCGATATGCCGCGGATTCACCGACCCGACAAGGCAATTCCGACCGGGTTTTAGTGTTTGGAAAACGGACACAACCGCAGAGAGCCAATCAGTTATCAGCCTCGATGGCACCGATTGGAGTTTTTGAACTGAGGTCTTCAGCACTTCGAAGCAGGCTGGCAGCTGATGACGCGATGAATGGATCGGCTTGCCTGTGGCATTGAATCGAAAGAATTTCAACCGGGTTCTAGCGCAACCATCATGTCCCGGCGGCACCGGAGATGACCATATGTCATGTGCCCAATACGTTTGCACACGCAAAGTTTTCACGCTTAGTTTGCGTAAT
>JARRNY010000228.1:0-2499 GCA_037384445.1 Candidatus Thiodiazotropha sp. | reverse complement strand
AACCTCTGGCCAACTTTCTCTTCGAGCAGTGGCACGCCTGGTTCGACAATCATGTCCATACCATGGACAACATCACCGCCAGCTTCATCAGCCGGCAGGCAGAGTGAACAAACCGGTTATCGCCTCAGTCGGCAGCAGGCCAGTCCGGGGAGTGGATCAGCAGCAACAGTAAGCCCCTCGCAGCGGGGTGAATCACTTCGCCAATGGCGCGTAGGCGGCATCCAGCAGGCGACACAGATCAGCCGGCGCCAGTTCGATCTCCAGCCCGCGCCGTCCGGCGCTGACGAAGAGGCTCTGCAGGGTCTCAGCTGAGCTATCAATCAAGGTAGTGAGACGGCGCTTTTGCCCCAACGGACTGACCCCGCCTAGCACATAGCCGGTGGCACGCTCCACCTCAGCCGCCTCCGCCATGACGGCCCGCTTACCGCCAAGGGCCTTCGCCGCCGCCTTCAGATCGAGTTTCGACACCACCGGCACTACCGCCACCGCAAGCCGGCGGCTGTCCAGGCTGATCACCAGTGTCTTGAAAACCCGTGCCGGATCCACTCCCAGCTTTTGTGCCGCCTCCTCTCCGTAGGAGGGGTGGTTGGGATCGTGATCGTAGTGGTGGGTTTCAAAGTCGATGCCGGCCTTCTCGGCCAGTTTGATAGCCGGTGTCATGCGTCATCCCCCGATCCAGCGCCATCGGTCAGACCCACCACCCGATGGGTGATATACATGATCAACAGCACTGCGGCGCCGAAGAGATAGAGGCCGGGATGGATCTCGACCTCTGCTACCACACCCAGCTTCACGGTAACGATCATCACTGCCACCACCATCACATCGAGCATGGCCCAGCGGCCGTAGTCGTGCATCAACTTGAGCAGCCGTGCGCTACGCGGTGAGCGAATTTCCCGATGGCGCAGCAGCACAAAGAGCAATCCGATCTTGATCAGGGGCAATACCACGCTGAACAGTCCCACCACGACAAAGATGACCCACTGCCCACGCCGCAGCAACTCCACCAAACCACTGATAATAGAGAAGGAGTTGGCGATAATGAGAAACTTGGTTAACGTCAGCATCGGCAGGAAAAAACCCGAGACCAGCAACAGTGTTGTGATCAGCAACAACCCGCTCAGCCAACGGGCGCTACGCTTGGAAATCGGCTGAGAGCCTTCCTGTGTCCCGTTTGAATCAACCATCCACAGCTCCAACGGCCTCATACCCGCAACAAAATTCAAACATCAGTATCACTGAAGCAACTCTTCCTATCTGTAATATCGCTATTCTGATCTGCTCAATAACTGGCAAAATCGTCAGAAGAAACGGGGAGCATGATAACAGGCATCCGCTCCTCAGGGGACTCGCCTGAATATTTCACCCGACCGCCTGGAAATATGCTCAACGCACCATGTTTTTTTGAATACTCCTGGAATATTAGCAACCTACAAAGCATTACCGACTCTCGCCGAAGCTGCCCTCGCACCGACCTCATCGTCCAGTTGTGGTGTTCGCTTTGTTTTCTCACCCCACTCCCGCATGGGGAGAGGGTCAGGGAGAGGAGATACAGATAACCAGTGAGCGAAGCGAACACCCTCAACCAAAACGGCTGCGGGCGTGTCTCTGTCTTTGGCTGTTTGAGATTGGTAATCAGGAAAGCCGCACCCTACCCTTTGTTGGGTTTAAGTTGACGTTTACGGCGTTTGTAGGTGATCTTGGGTTGGGCATTGTCATCCGCGATGGTGGCGACGTCATCCGGCACGGAATCATCGTCGCTATCGCGCACGTCCTTCTTTTCAGTGCGGCCGAGCAGCTCTTCACGCAATACCAGCAGGTCTGCAGGCGCTTCGATGCCAAAGCGGACCTGGTTGCCATTGATGCCGAGCACGGTGATGCTGATCTCTTCGCTGATGCGGATATTCTCGGAGGGAGTGCGGGTTAGGCAAAGCATAGGGCCTTCTCCTTGGCTGGTATGGTTGATATCGACATTGTAGCCTCATCGATTTAATCAAGCAGCTTCGTCGGTTCCTGTTTCGGGTCCCAGACCTTGACGGCTTCCTCACAACGGCAGACTGCTTCCATTTCGGGGGGGAAGGGGTTGGTTTTGATGTGCTTTTCTAAATAGTAATAGAGGATTAAAGCATGGGGCCTTCTCCTTGGCTGGCATGGTTGTTATCGACGTTGTGGTCTCATCGATTCAATCAAGCAGCTTCGTCGGTGGCCTGTTTCGGGTACCAGACCTTGATCGCTTCATCGCAGCGGCAGGCTGATTCCATTTCGGGGGGGAAGGGGTTGGTTTTAATGTGCTTTTCGACAAAGTAGTAGATGACTTCGGTTGGATATGCTATCGGAAACCACACGAGATGTATCGGCAGATTGATAAAGAGATCAACAGGCCACATCCATTTGTTGGGATTTCTGAAGACAGGGAAAGGTGAGTGCACCTTAACCAGGTCTTTAAATTCAAGTGGCTTCCAGATATCAAGATCAGGCTGAGGTAGAACTTTCGGGCCC
>JARRNY010000227.1:0-2753 GCA_037384445.1 Candidatus Thiodiazotropha sp. | reverse complement strand
TTGCCGTCATAGCCGTACAGGGTGTCGTTGCCGTCGCCACCGTCCATAACGTCATCGCCGCCGTATCCCTTCAGGTAGTCGTCGCCCGCCCCGCCGTTCAAGGTGTCGTTGCCGTCACCGCCGTTCAGGTAGTCGTTGCCGTCTCCGCCCTCCAGAACGTCGTCGCCAGCTTCACCGTACAGCGTGTCGTCGCCCACACCGCCTTCCAGCGTGTCGTTGCCGTCTCCGCCGTTGAGATAGTCATTGCCCTCGCCGCCGGACAGCTGATCCACATCTTCGTAACCGTAGAGGTGGTCATCACTCCCCAGACCTATTAGGCTCTCACCTTGGTCTGTACCAAAGAGAAATTGTCTAGCAGGATTGGCATGTGATGGCGCATCAACGTGTAAAATCTCGCCACTAGAAAGGTCACGGTACTCTGCGAGAGCACCTCCAATTGGTGTTGCTTCAGTAATCGCCCTTTCCAACAATCCAGCAAGAAACATGGAACGGTCGTCAATATATTGCTTTGTCATACTTCCCAGACAGGTAGCCGGGTCGTATATGTCTAGTTCGTGGTTCTGGTTATGCTGATCATATAGGTGAACATCGCCAGTGATAGCGAATGTGTCGAGGTTGCTTATCGCAAAGCGGTATGCCAAAGCATCTACACCCGATTTGGCTGCATTGGCTAAGTCAACCTGTGAGATTTCCGCCATCGAAGCGATCTGTAACTGCCCTATGTGTTGCTTGTAACCTGCCGCATTCTGGTAAGCGGTCATTCTAGGCCGTTCTTCCGCAGCTACTTTCCGCGGGCTATCGTTTCCTCACCGTTATCACAGAGAGGAAGCCTCCATGAAGTCAACCCGCCGTCCCCGTCGTTCTGCCGCACAATGGCAGCGCCTGGTTAGGCAGCAAGCCGCATCAGGTCTGTGCGCATCCGCGTTCTGTGAGCGGCACGATCGCGCCTGGTTAGGCAGCAAGCCGCATCAGGTCTGTGCGCATCCGCGTTCTGTGAGCGGCACGATCTTTCCTATGCCAGCTTCATCCAATGGCGCCGCCGGCTACGCCAGGGCGATGCGCCTGTGATCAGCGGATCGACTGTCGTATCCGAGCCGCCTTTGCCGGTGGAGTCGGCCCCGTTCATCGAGCTGACCGCATCAGAAGCGCTGCCCGGTGCAGCTGAGCGCTGGCTGATCGAACTTGACCTCGGTGGGGGAGTACAACTGCGTATCGCGCAACCACGCTGATGCTATTACCATCAGGCAATCGCCGCGTTTGGTTGTGCACCGAGCCAACCGACATGAGAAAGAGTTTTAATGGCTTGTCAGCGCTGGTCAAGCATCGGCTGTCGGAAGATCCGCTGAGCGGGCACTTTTTCGTGTTCATCAATCGGCGCGGTTCTCAGATGAAGATTTTGTATTTCGATCACTCCGGCTATGCGATCTGGAGCAAGCGTCTTGAGCAAGGACGGTTTGTCACGCGCGCGCAGGGCAGGATAAAGCAGGCACTGAGCTTCGCCGAGTTGCACTGTTTGCTGGAGGGGATAGAGATACGCCAATCGCATCACTATAAGCGCTTCTCGTTGCCAAATAGAACCCCGGAGGTCGCGGAAAATCGCTATAATGACGGCCATGCCTGAAGCACTGACGCCCACCACTGCCGATCCCGTTGCACCTGATACGGGTGCCTTGGAAACGCTGCAAGCCCAGAATCAGCAATTGCGTGAACAGGTCGCGCAGTTGGAGCACCAGCTCAAGCAGCTACAACGGATGATTTTCGCCACGCGCTCTGAGCGCCATGTGCCGGATAACCCCCATCAACTGTCACTCGGTGAGGTATTCAGCGCGGATCAAGCGCAACAGCCTGAGCCCGAGAAACAGTCGATTACCTATCAACGGGGCAAAGCCAAGAAGGTACGGCCTGAGGATTGTGTCAGTGACAGCGGGCTGCGCTTCGATGCATCGGTACCGGTGAAGACGATTGAGTTGCCTACGCCGGAAATCGAGGGTCTCAGCCCGGACGAGTATGAGGTGGTTGATATCAAGGTCACCCATCGCCTGGCGCAGCGTCCGGCCAGCTATGTGGTGCTGCGCTATGAGCGCCCGGTGATCAAGCTACGTAATCGCCAGGCGCTGGTGACAGCCGCCGCCCCGGTGGGTGTCATCGAGCGCAGCCTGGCCGATGTGAGCTTTCTCGTCGGGTTGTTGATCGACAAGTTTCAGTACCATATGCCGCTGTATCGTCAGCATCAGCGCCTGGAGAGCGCCGGCATCAAGCTCAGTCGCGCGACACTGACCCATCTGGTCCACCGCGCCTGTCAGCTGCTCAAGCCGATCGTCGATGTACAACTCGACCATATTTTGCTCAGTCGGGTATTGGCGATGGACGAGACGCCGATCAAGGCCGGCCAAAGTAAGCGGCGTCGCGGGAAAATGCAGCAAGGCTATTATTGGCCGTTGTACGGTGAAGACGATGAGATCGTTTTTACCTATGCGGGCAGCCGTGCCCGCAAGGTCATTGAAGCCCTGCTCAATGAGGCGTTCACCGGTGTATTGCTATCGGATGGCTACAAGGCCTACGCCAGCTATGTTGAAAAAACCGAAGGCTTGGTCCATGCCCAATGCTGGGCGCATACCCGACGTCAGTTCTTCGAAGCCCGCGACGATGAACCAGCGGCAGTCGATGTGTGTCTGGAGCAGATCAAGGGCCTGTACAAGGTCGAAAAGGCGATCCGTGAACAATCGCTCAGCGGCGAGGCTAAGCGCGCCTAT
>JARRNY010000226.1:0-1815 GCA_037384445.1 Candidatus Thiodiazotropha sp. | reverse complement strand
AGACCGGCTGCGTATGCCGCTCCCAGTGCGGTGGTCTCGGATACCTGAGGCCGCACAACGGTCGCGTCGAGAATGTCGGCCTGGAATTGCATCAGAAAGCTGTTCACGCTCATGCCGCCGTCTACCCGCAACTCGGTCAGCGAGATGCCGGAATCGGCTGCCATTGCCTCCAATACTTCCCGCGTTTGATAGGCAACCGCTTCGAGTGCCGCTCTGGCGATATGGGAACGGTTGGTGTAAGCGGTCATGCCGGCAATCATGCCGCGCGCACGGGGTTGCCAGTGGGGCGCGAAGAGTCCTGAAAAAGCGGGTACGAAATAGACATCTCCATTGTTTTCCACCTTTTGAGCCAGGCTTTCAACCTCATCGCTGCGGCCGATAATACCCAGTTGATCCCGCAACCACTGTATCAATGAACCGGCCACCGCAATCGAACCTTCCAGGGCATAGTGAGGTGGCTCGCTGCCGAACTTGTAGGCAACGGTCGTCAGCGAGCCGCTTTTCGGTGTGACGATATTTTTTCCGGTATTCATTACCAGAAAGCAGCCTGTCCCATAGGTATTCTTTGCCTCGCCGGGTTTGAAGCAGGTCTGCCCCACCAGGGCGGCCTGTTGATCGCCGAGGATGCCGGCGATTGGCACACCTTCGAGCGGAGCGATCCGGGCTTCTGTGTAGACTTCGCTCGACGACATGATCTTCGGCAGGATGGAGGGCGGTATGTCGAATGTTCGTAGCAGCTCCTCATCCCAGCTCAGGGTTGCGAGGTTCATTAGCTGTGTCCGGCTTGCGTTGGTGACATCCGTCAGATGGACCCCGCCTTCAGGGCCGCCGGAGAGGTTCCAAACCAACCAGGAGTCCATGGTGCCAAACAGCAAATCACCGCCCTCGGCCCTGTCCCTGAGACCGGGAATGTTTTGCAGCAGCCAGTGAAGCTTCAGTGAGCTGAAATAGGTGGATAGTCGTAAGCCGGTTTTTTCGCTGAACCGGTCGTATCCCCCTGTCGCCGCAAATTGCTCTACCAGCTCGCTGACACGGGTATCCTGCCAGACGAGCGCATTGTGCAGAGGCTTGCCGGTACGCCGATCCCACACCAGGGTGGTTTCGCGTTGGTTGGTCAAGCCGATAGCGGCGAGGTCGTGCTGCGTCAAGCCGGCCTTGCTGAGCGCTGTGCGGACAACCTCCAGCGTGTTTTGCCAAATTTCAACGGCATCGTGTTCCACCCAGCCAGGTTTCGGACAAATCTGGGCGTGCTCCTTCTGCGCCATAGTCACGCAGACGCCCTGGCTGTCGAATACCATGAAACGCGTGCTGGATGTGCCTTGATCTATGGTGCCGATATATTCGCGCAAGTCCCCCCACCTCTCTTATCTTTTTTCGATCTTCGCCCGTGTAGCGATCCGAAATGAGTCCCAGTTGATAATCCGCAATGTTCGTTTTCGAATGTTTCCTTGTGCCTTTTCGAATATCTGGCTATCATAACAGCCCGAACCAAGCTGTCAATGTCAGGGGCTCATCGTAACTATTCACTATATTAATCATTTACTTATTAACACATAACACCATATGTTCGTTTAAGTACATTTTGCAAGCAGCCTGACAACCCGCCTTCAAGTACAGGATGAGAGCCCAATGAAATCAACTACCACGCCACCCGACCTTAAAGCGCGCCTGATCATTGTCGGTGCCGCAATGATGCTGCTGGGGTGCTGGCTGGCATACGCCATCCAGACCGCCGGCGGCATTCGCATCCAGGATGTTCGTTTTACAGGGACCAACGGTACTGAGATGAGTGGGCTGCTTTACATCCCGCCCAAT
>JARRNY010000225.1:0-1847 GCA_037384445.1 Candidatus Thiodiazotropha sp. | reverse complement strand
CCAAGCCGGTCATGCGGCGGGGTTCCATTGCGGCAGGGCAGGAAGCGGCGGAGCAGATGCAGCTTTTTCTCGCCGAATAACGCGATGTCGGTAAAGGTCTCCGCGCCAGCCAGCACCGCCAGAAGGCACAAAAGCAGCACCTCGTTCAGCGGATAGATAACCTTTGCCTACTGTCTGGGATCTTCCAGATCTATATAATGATCAAGGAAAACAATGCTTTCGTTCAGAGCTCCGCTGTCCATCCCCGCCTCCATTCCCGTTGCGAATTATACCAACGGCCCTAAGTTTCGACCTGTGCCCACTGCCGGGTAGCGATGGAGCGGACGATCTCCGGGGTACGCATCAAGCCGTTCCATGCTTCACAACACGCATCGACGATAGCTTCGTATGTTTCCCAGACTTGGAAGCTGAGAGCGTTGCCTCTGAGGTATTCCCAGATGTTCTCGGCGGGGTTCAGTTCTGGCGCGTAAGGCGGCAGCTTCAGCAAAACGATGTTCTCAGGCACAACCAATTTTGGCGATGTGTGCCATCCGGCCCCGTCCACGACGAGCACGGCGATTGCTCCCGCACTGACGCATTTCCCAATTTCAATCAGGTGCTTGTTCATGGCTTCGATGTTGACGGTAGGCAACACCAGAGCGGCGCCAACGCCACGGGCCGGGCAGACGGCACCGAACAGATAGGCCCAGGTGAAGCGCCGGTCGCGCACCGCGCGAGGGCGGCTGCCGCGCCTAGCCCAAATTCGGGTTAACGTGCCTTGTTGCCCGACTCTTGCTTCGTCCTGGAACCAGATTTCGATCAGCCTACCGAGCGCGCGCTGGCCGAGCGCCTCTTTGACTAAGTCTGCGAAGTTTTTTTAAAAGTTTCCTGGGCCGCGGGATCGGATTGCGGATGCTGCGGGCGAACGGAGAGATGGCGGAAGTCAAGCCTCCGCAGCAGCTTGCCCACGCTGCGTTCGTGCAGTTCGACGCCAAACTCGGTAGCAATGCGGTCACGCAAATCCACACGGCGGAACCGCACAACGCCGTCGCGGGCCAGATCGGCGCCCTCCTCGACCCAGGACGCAACCTTACCCTGTTCGACCCAGCTCAGGCTTGCGGGTCTGCCGCTTCGCGCCCGGTCTGCAAGACCATCCAGACCTTCCTCATTGTAGCGGTGAACCCAGTCGCACAACGTCTGGCGGTCCATGCCGCAAAGCCGCGCGGCATCCCTGCGGCTGAAACCGTCGAGCACCATAGCTATGGCCAGTATGCGCGACGCCTGCTTGGCGTCTCCAACCTGCTTGGCCGCCGCGCGCAAATCGGCGGCACTCATATCCATTCGAGTAATCGCAACCCCAGCCATCTCCACCCCCCGCGAATCAATGCAGACCGCATTGATTCACAAAACGAGGCGGAAGGGAATCCCCCCTCGCCGAGTCAAAACTTTGGGCCGTTGGTATTAACAGCCCGTTGACGAACGCGCCATTCAGCTCACTTGGCTTGCGCTGCGACGGAAATTGCCAAGCAGGCGACATCGCGGCCTGAACTGGCGGAAGAGGCGGCTACGATGATCACGATGACGAAATCTGCGGCGTGAATGACGAAAATTGCCATGGCAGCTCGTGCGGCAGTTTCTTTCGGCGTCCCCGCGCCGGTCAGGGCACGCATCAGCACCCCCAGATTGAAGCCGCAGACGTGGATCAGATAGCGCTTCTGCACGTTGTCGCGGCCGCGCAGCCAGGTCCGGCGCATGCCGCCGCGCTCCAGAGTGTGTGCAAACGAGCGCTCGACGAATTCACCCCGGCGCCGCATAGCGGCCTTGCCGATACCGGAGCGCAGGCGGTTGCGGTTGGCGTAGACCGCCTG
>JARRNY010000224.1:0-1895 GCA_037384445.1 Candidatus Thiodiazotropha sp. | reverse complement strand
GCCTCCACCAGATGGGTCAATGTGGTATGCAAATACTCGCAGATGCGCATGGGATCGATGGACCGTTGAATTTGGCAGGTCAGAAAGAAGTTATCCTCCAGATCATCCACCGATAGCGTCAAGGGATAGTTGGTGCGCTCTTGCCCGTACAAAACGTCGATGCCTTCTAAAGCGGCGCTGGTGTCCGGCACCTGCGCACGGCTGTAACGGTAGTTGAGCAGGGATGAAAAAAGCGGGGCCGGTGCCAAAACCCCGCTGCACCGTTGGGCAAGCGCCAGGGAGGCATGCTCATGATACAGCAAATCAGCAAGCTGCTGGTGGGTTTTGTGAACGGCTTGGGCAACAGGCTTTTCGCTAATATCCATGCGTACCGGCAAGGTGTTGATAAACATCCCTAAAACCCGATCCGCGTCTTCGCCCCCTTGCATACGTCCGAACAGCACTGTACCGAAGACCACATCAGCCCGGCCGCAAAGCAGGGACAGCACCCTCGCCCAGGCCAGGTGAAACACGCTGGCCGCGCTGACGCCCAGGGCCTGGACCTGTGCCTTCAGCCGATGTGCCAGCTGTGAGTCTACGGCCAGCCGCGCTTCGTCGATGTCGGAACCGTCTCCCCGTACGTTCAACAATCCAAAGGGAGCCGTGGGTTCCTCAACATCACCTAACAGCTGTCGGAAAAATTCCTCATGTTCCTGCTTGCTAACCCCGAGCCGGGCATGGGCGACAAAATTTCTAAACGGTAATGCCGGGGGCAGACCGGTGGTATCTTCGGCAAGGTGCGCCTGAACCTCTTCAATCAGAAGCTCCAGGGTCGTGTGATCCATGATCAGATGATGAACGGGCAATGCCATCAGCCAATGATCATGGACCGTGTCCTGGGCGATCAAGGCCTGCATCATCGGTGCTCGCCCAATATCCAGACGAAAATGGCCAGGGGCGATACGGGAACGCAACTGCTCTGCAGCATCACCATCTTCCGGTGTCAGCGTCACGGTCTCCACCGCCAGGGGCGCCTTGCGCCAAACCACCTGCACCGGTTCCGGCAGGTTCTCCCACAAAATGGCCGTACGCAGGATATCATGACGGTCAATCACTTTCTGGAGGCCCCATAACATACGCGCTAAACGGTCGTAACCGTCAAAGGCCAGAAGCAGCGGCAGGATATAGGCATCTGACTGCGGCTCCATCAGGTGGTGAAACAATAGCCCCTCTTGTAACGGCGCCAGGGGATAGATGTCTTGAATATTCGCCGCACCGTCCGGGGTAGCGGCAACGATACGATCGATATGATTTTGCTCCAGGGTGATCAAAGGCAGTAGATCCGGAGTGATGCGATCACATTCCAGCGGGATCAGGTTGGCAGGCACCTGCACGGGGCTTTCTTTATCAATGGCATCGGCCAGGTCCATCAGGGTCGGTCGGGTAAACAGCATTCGTATATCGGCATGCAATCCCTTACCATGCAGTTGTGAAATCAACTGTACAGCCATCAAAGAATGGCCGCCCATTTCGAAAAAGTGATCGTACCGGCCAACCTGCTCGACCCCCAACAGTTCACACCAGATCCGGGCCAGGGTCTGCTCGATCTCCCCTTCGGGCGGCGCGTAGGCTCGCAGGGCATAAGCGTCACCTTCAGGCGCCGGCAGGGCCTTGCGGTCGGTCTTGCCGTTGGGCGTCAGGGGGATGGCGTCCAGGGCCACAAAAGCCGACGGGACCATGTAATCGGGCAGGCTGTCTGACAAGCAACTGCGCAAATAGCCGGCGTCAATCGCTGTTGAGGCTTCTTCTTTATTGGTGTAATAGGCCACCAGGCGCTTGTCACCACGATCGTCCTCACCGGCGGTGACCACCACCTCCCCTATCCCGGGAATCTCTGTCAGCCGGGCCTCAATCTC
>JARRNY010000223.1:0-2275 GCA_037384445.1 Candidatus Thiodiazotropha sp. | reverse complement strand
GCGTCGTCGAGCTCGACGGTGCCGCACGCGGGGGGCGGGGGCTCGACCACCGTGACCTCCTCGACCAACACGGTCAGCAGCGTGGTCGCCGTCAGCCCGCCCGTGTCCGTGGCGGTAAGCTCGATGGCCTCGCTACCTCGTCGCGGATGTCCGCCACGTAGATGGTCTGCGTCGTGCGGATGGCCTGCTGTAGGTGTGGATGCGCCTGCGCCGCCGCCCGGCGGAGCTCGTCGGGAAAGCCCGGGGGCAGGGGGGCGCCGTCGCCTGGAGCACCAGGGTGTCGCCTGCCACCAGGTAGATCGCAGCCGTGTCCATGGCGCACAGCTGCACGACGCCGTCGACCGTGGCCTGCAGCAGCGCGGGCAACTCGACATTGGCCTGCACCGTTAAATTTTCAATGAGCATCAACCAAGTCGCAATAATAGTGAATGAAGACGAGCAAGTGATTAGAGAGCTTGCTCATAAAATGCATATATGGGTGGCTGCCACGAAGAAAAACAAGTGTGTTGTTGAGTCACTCTGGGATACAAGTATTCCATCGATGTTGTCAGCAACTCACTATGATGTACCGCAAGGCGCAACTCCGGAAGAAATGTGCGTATTGGCTATCGATCTGATAGAAAACCATCATTCTTCTATATTTGGAGCTGCCCCTTGGCTTGAAATACACGTGTATGGTTGCGAGCTTACCGACAAATTGAAGTCCGAATTCGGTGAGCTCGCCAATGCGAAAATTGCAACTCAAAAATACGGCTTCAGTGTCAAAAGGCCTAATGAGTAAAAATTTAACAAACCAATCAACTTCGCTCCCTTCGGTCGCCGGACCTCGCTTTCGCTCAGCCCGGTTATTGGGGCGTTATCGCGCTGGGCCAAGCCCAGCGTATCTTGCAGGGTGAAAGTCCCTGTCGGGTAAGGGCTAGCCACCCACCCGTATCGCGTGTTGATCTCACTGCGGAGCCAGTAATGGTGAACAAAGATGTGAGGTAAGCGTACACAGAGAAACCTGTAGGCCGTAGGGGAGGTCGCGCTCCCTGAAGTGCTGGTACAGCTTCGACATAATCAGTTCCGGATGCCGAGGGTCTTAACGCACACCGAAGGCAACACAGAAGCAACCGCGATGGCGAAGGTTGTGGAGATCCGGCGGAGTCCACAGGCCGTGGCATGCAGGTAGAGATACGTTGAGGAACCCAGGAAGCCCCAAAGGCTCCTGATCGAGGTGAGATGATGAAGCTGACAGCGTTGGGACACGTAAGGGTGAAGAGCCCGGGCACGGCGTGGGCGCGGGTGGAAGCATCGAACACGGAGCGCTCAGGTAGGCGCAGGCCAATGCCCAGGGGTGTCTTATCAAGCATAGTACTCAGAGGTAGGGAAAGCCTGCCACAAGGGGAAGGACTTGACGGAAGTACGTAGCCCGCAAAGGAAACTCGCGCCGGACATCGTAGGGCTGGATCAAGGCGAGACAACCTCACTGCGGGGAATAGCCAAGCGGGCGCAAGCCTGCAAAGACCATCGTTTTCAGAACCTCTACCGGTTACTGGATGCCAACCTTTTACTCGCCTGCTGGGAGGATCTGAACAAGAAAGCCGCCAGTGGCGTGGATGGGGTCACGGCAGCGGCGTATGAGCAGGACCTCATTGCCCATATCCTTGATTTGGTTGAGCGCCTGAAGACGAAGCGCTACCGGACCAGATTGGTTCGGCGCTGCTACATCCCCAAGGAAAACGGCGGAGAGCGAAGCCGACTTTCTGACGGTCAGTTATGGTTATCGCCCGGGCATCAGTGCCAAGGACGCCGTCAGTGACCTGGGATTCAACCTGCAATACGGTCGTTTTGGTCATGTTGTCGAAGCCGACATCAAAGGTTACTTTGACAATATTGACCACGACTGGCTGTTGCAGATGTTGAGCCTCAGAATCGACGACAAGGCCTTTCTCTCCCTCATCCGCCAATGGCTCAAAGCGGGCATCCTGGACATCGATGGGCAGATCCTGCACCCGGTGACCGGCAGCCCGCAAGGCGGCATTGTCTCGCCAATTTTGGCTAATGTGTACCTGCACTATGCGATTGACCTGTGGTTTGAACGTGTGGTCAAGGAGCACTGCCAAGGTCAGGCGCTGATCATTCGCTATGCGGATGATTATGTGTGCGCTTTTCAGTACCGACGGGAGGCTGAGCGGTTCTATCGGGTGATGTCCCAAAGACTGACAAAGTTTGGCCTGAAGGTTGCCCCTGAGAAGAGTCGCATCCTGCGCTTTAGTCGCTTTCATCCCGGTCT
>JARRNY010000222.1:0-1925 GCA_037384445.1 Candidatus Thiodiazotropha sp. | reverse complement strand
CCGTTGGAGGAGACACGGAAGAGCTTGATCTGACCGCCAATGACCAGGAAGAACCGATTGGCGGGATCGCCTGTTTCAAACAAGGTCTCTCCGTCTTTCAGCGTAGTGATGTGACTGCTCTCCAACACCTGTCTGACCTGTTGATCATTGAGGGTGGAGAAGAGATGTGCGCTGCGTATATCGATGTTCATAGTCGCTAAAGTGCTCCGCAGTGAGATGTCGGGATGTCACGAAATCCAGACTTCATGATGATGCATGCCGAGACGACGACTCGAACTGTCGGCATCCTGAGCGCGCTCAAGTTCCATTCAATGAATGAATATTGCCTCCTGACGCCGGTTTGGCGTTTGACGAATATCAAGGAGGCAGGGGCAGCCTCGAAGGTTAATGGGCGAGAAAATCACTAGCACTTGCAGGAGACCGATGGCACAGGCGTTGCTACCTAACCTGCCGCTGCGCTACGCCGGGATGAAACGGGAATAGCTCGGGTTTTCCCTGATAAGACACGCGACGGTGCACTGGCAAACCATAAGTAAGTTTCTGTCTGGTCATGTTTCACCGTTCCCGGTTTGATGCATGTCAAGGTTGCGGGCGGATCGGAGCAGAGAATGGACAGAACACTTTAGGGAACGGACAAGATCAGTGGTTTCGGGGCCTTTGACAATCGATCACCGACGTTGCAACGAACTTTTCCTATCGTTGGAAAAAGTGATAACCGCTTCTGAGTGGGATGCGGCTAGTAACCAGATTCATGCGTTCAAAGCGGCGATGAAGCGTCATTTCTCCGTCGAGGAGGATGTACTCTTTCCCGCCCTGGAAGCCGCCACGCCGAAGGCCGGGATGGCGATTCGTGTGATGACCATGGAGCATGTTCAGATGCTGCACATGATCCAACGTTTGGCGATGGCGGTTGAACAACGCTCGAAACAGAATGCACTCGGTTTGTCAGAAACATTGTTCATGACCATCCAGCAACACATCATTAAGGAGGAGAATATCCTTTATCCTATGGCTGACCGCTATGTACCGGAAGTCACTTCCCGGATTGCCCGATTGATGAAGGAATAGTTCAGGTTGAACAGCATCTCGACGTACGAGGGCTGGAACCGCCGATGCCCATGATACGCATACTCGATACACTTGAAATCCTACCGCAGATGGACAGCCTGCAAGTCACCCTCAGTCGGGAACCCTACCCACTCTATGCCTTGCTGCGGCAGATGGACTTTGTCTGGGAAACCCATCGTTCAGGTCCCGACGTGGTCGTTCGTATTTGGCACGCGAAGCGCCGACAATAGAATCGGTGAAGTATTCAGTAATGTGTATGGGGGAGAACGACCATTGAAACGATGGATGCTGATTGGACCGATTCTGCTGGCCTGCCAAGCAACCGGAGGCGAAGTCGGGACGTTGCCGCACGGTGACTGCGATAAGCTCATGCCACGCCACGATTACCGTCACTGCGGCCTCAACGGTCGCAGTCTGCATGGCATCGACATGAGCGAAAGCCTGCTGCAGGGAGTCAATCTTCAGAATGTCAAAATAACCGATTGCCGCCTTGACGGCGCGCAACTCCAGGGCGCGGATCTGAAATGGGCGGTGCTCACAGGAAGATAGGTGAGGAAACCATCCGGGGTCGATCTGTCCGCAATGCGGAGGTGAGAGCAAGGTGATCGCCAGTATTGACGATCAGCCGATCATCGACAAGATACTGGCCCAGCTCATGAGGAAAGGCGCTTTACCGCCACTGCCAGAGCTGTTGCCTGAACTATGCCGGAAGGCCAGAATGGCCATGGAAGAGGGCGGTTTCAACCGAAAATCCAGTAGATTGAATAGATTGAGGGCGGCTAGACGGGTGATTCAGGCATATCCAGGCCCCAGTATCCTGCCTTGATATACATGGGTGATGGCGGTTATTCTTCTTA
>JARRNY010000221.1:0-1953 GCA_037384445.1 Candidatus Thiodiazotropha sp. | reverse complement strand
ACTGACTGGGTTGAGGACCTCATGCTGCGCACTCAAACACCCGAGGTCTACGACGGCTGGATCGACAACTCGATCAAATTCGACGATCCACGAGTGGTCGGCGCGATCGAGGAGTTCGGCTGGTTCGCGCTCAACGACGCCTATGTTGCCGGCGGAGCGGGATCGGTGGCTTCCACCGATTTCCGTGATAGTCCGAAGGGTCTGTTCACCTCACCACCACAATGCTACCTGCATCGTCAGGCCAGCTTTATTCCTTCGTTCTTTCCCGAGGGTACAGTGGTTGGTGAGGACGTTGATTTCTTTTACTTCCCGGCCTATGCCAGTAAAGACCTTGGCAAACCGGTCCTTGGCGCAGGTACAGTCTGGGCGATCACAAAAGAGAGCAAGGGAGCACATGATCTGATCAAGTTTCTGCAAGACCCGAAGGCGCACGAGATCTGGATGGCGCGTAAAGGCTTCCTGACACCGCACAAGGGTGTCGACCCGAGCAAGTTCAGCGACCCGACACTACGCAAGATGAACGATATCCTGCTCGGCGCGACGACCTTCCGTTTTGATGGCTCGGATTTGATGCCCGGCGGCGTCGGCGCGGGCGCCTTCTGGACCGGCATGGTCGACTACGCGGGCGGCAAACCGGCAAAAAAGGTCGCTGCAGACATTCAGAAGACCTGGGATTCGTTGAAGTAGGCGACTATACCGCCAAGCATCCGCCCTCAAGACGGTTGGATGCGTCAAACTTAGGTTCAGGGAGGAGTGCAAATGCATCCAGCCATTCAAGGTTTGATCACGATAGTCGTCGGCGTCGGCGGATGCCTGGCCTATTTCTACTTCGCCAACCTGGTGCTGGACAAGTATATTTTTCCACCGCGAACTGATGACGCCGGGCACAATATCAATCGCGCGAATATGGTCCGTCCCTGGTTGTTTCTGTTCCCTGCCCTGTTTGCGCTCGGACTCTATCTCGCCTATCCGGTATTCGAGACGCTACGCCTCTCTTTTACCGACCGCTCGCTCGATGGCGCTTTTGTCGGCTTTGCCAACTACCAACAGATGTTCGGCGAGTCGAAATTCTGGGAGGCGATGCGCAACAATATGTTGTGGCTGATTGTCGTGCCGGCAGCGTCGACGGCTTTTGGTCTGCTGGCGGCGCAACTGACCGATCGCATCAGCTGGGGCAATCTCGCCAAGTCACTGATCTTTATGCCGATGGCGATCTCTTTCGTGGGCGCGTCGGTCATCTTCAAACTGATTTATGATGCACGCCCGGCTGATCAATCCCAGATTGGGGTGTTGAACGCGGTCTGGCTGCAATTCGATGGCGGAATCGGCTCGTTCCTGTTTCTGCGCCTGCTGCCGGCTGTGATTCTGCTGGCCTTCGCCGCCCTCGTATTCTATGCGGCCTGGGCCATCCTGCGGCCGATCTTCAGCGGACAATCGACAGCCGGGGTGTTTGTCAAACTGGTGCAGACGCTGCTTTCCGGCCTGGGGGTTTATCTCGGTGCTCTGGCGTTGCTGAACCTGTTTCGGGTATTCAGTGTCGAGTATGCCTACGGTGTGTCACAGAACTGGCTGACGCTGCCGTTCTGGAACAGCTTTTTTCTGATGGTGGTGCTGATCTGGATCCAAACCGGGTTCGCGATGGTCATTCTGTCGGCCGCGTTGCGCGGTATCCCCGAGGAGACTGTGGAAGCAGCCATCGTCGATGGCGCTAACCCCTTTCAAGTGTTCTTCCGCATCAAGGTGCCGCAGATCATGGGCTCGATTGTCGTTGTCTGGACAACGATCACGCTGACCGTGCTCAAGGTGTTCGATATCGTCTACGCGATGACCAACGGTCAGTGGCAAACGCAGGTCCTGGCTAACTACATGTTCGACAAGCTGTTCCGTGCCAACGACTGGGGTGTGGGTTCGGCCAGCGCCATCATCCTGATGCTGCTGGTGATGCCGATTCTG
>JARRNY010000220.1:0-2562 GCA_037384445.1 Candidatus Thiodiazotropha sp. | reverse complement strand
AAAAGCGCCCTCAGTTGAGGCCAGTTGCAGTTTTAAATGCGCTTCACCCACCACCCGCTGCTGAAGCAGTCGAAACTCCCCTTCGAACAGGGGCTCCGGGAAACCCTGGCCCCAGGGGCCGGCGTCCCGCAACAGCTGCGCCAGCGGCAGACCGATCTCGTCGCTCACCAGCTCCCCATCGGTGAGCAGGGTTCCCTGCAGCATGGCGGGTTCGATAGCAGCACTCACTTCGTTCTCATAGGCCGCTTTGAAGTCGGCAAATCGAGACGCCTCTATACTCAAACCCGCTGCCATTGCGTGGCCGCCAAAGCGCAAAACAATACCTGGATGGCGGGTGGCGACGCGATCAAGCAGATCACGCATATGCAGTCCCGAAATAGAGCGGGCGGAACCTTTCAGCACCCCCTCTCCCCCATCAGCAAAGGCAACCACCGGGCGATGATACTGGTCCTTGATGCGCGAGGCCAGGATACCGATAACCCCCTGATGCCACTCCGGGTCGTAGAGGCAGAGACCATCCGGCAACTCCCCCTCACCAAGCTGATGAAGCCGATCGAGGGCCTGCTCCGCCTGTTGCCGCATCTCCTGATCCAGCTCCTGAGCCATCTCGGCTGCCGCCTGATCCGATTCGGTCAGCAAGCACTCGACACCCAGCCCCATCTCCTCCAGACGACCGGCCGCATTCAGGCGTGGCGCCACCACGAACCCAATGTCGCTGGCCACCACCCGCGCCAGGGATCGGTTGGCCACCGACAACAGCGCACGAATACCGGGTCGACAGCGGCCGGCGCGGATGCGCTGTAAGCCCTGGGAGACCAAAATCCGGTTATTGAGGTCAAGGGGCACCAGATCGGCCACAGTCCCCAGTGCAACCAGATCAAGCCAATCAGCAGGATTGGGTTGAGCCAATCCCCGACTGGCAAACCAGCCGTCAGCCTGAAGTCGCTTGTGCAACGCCACCATCAGATAGAACAGCACCCCCACACCAGCCAGGTGCTTGCTGGGAAAGTCGTCACCCGGCTGATTGGGATTGACGATGGCAGCAGCTGCCGGAAGCTGATCAGCGGGCAGATGGTGATCGGTGACCAGCACAGGAATGCCGAATTCCGCCGCCCGGGCCACGCCAGCGATGCTGGAGATGCCGTTGTCGACCGTGATGATCAGGCCCGGTTTACGTGAGGCTGCCAGTTCAACCAGCTCCGGCGTCAGGCCATATCCGAAATCAAAACGGTTCGGTATCAGATAGTCCACCGTCTCTGCCCCGCAGGCACGCAAGGCGAGCATCGCCAGGGCCGTGCTGGTGGCGCCATCCGCATCGTAGTCACCCACGATGAGCAACGGTTTACCGGCGGTGAGGACCTGTGCCAGCAGGGCTGCCGCCGCCTCGATCCCCTGCAGGCGGCTAACCGGCAGCAGACGGGAGAGAGTGAGGTCGAGCTCGGCATCTTGGGTGACACCACGTGAGGCGTAGATCCGGCGCAATACCGGATGGATGCCACCGGCATCGAGACCCGGTGCTTCCAAGGCTGTCCGCTGAAGGATTCTCATGGGTAAAAAACCCGCTGTCGACTACCTGAAAACTCCATCTGTGAGCGACTCACAGTTCGTCGGCCAATCTTCACCCATACCCCCTGGAAACTTATGGCTGTACACCCCATCTAATAGGGTGCTCAATATTAGCGGTTAACGTTTGTCGATTTGAAACCACCGGATAGTATGAAACATCGTAACTCAGGACGCTCCATTTCTCTGATCATGGTTTTCGCAGGGCTGCTTTTCAGCATCGCCATGCCTCTGCAGGCGGGTGTGGTCGCCAGGCTCTCCGCCACCTCGACGTCCCAGGAGCAGCCGATCCGGCTCACCCTTGAAACCCAGGGTGAGCAGAGCGACGACTCGCCGGATCTGTCAGTTCTCGAGCCCGATTTTGAGATCCTCAGTCGCGCCACCCAACAGAGCGTCTCGATCATCAACGGCTCGTTCTCCTCCAAACGCTCGCTGATTTTGACCCTGCTGCCAAAACGCCAGGGAACGCTGACTATCCCGCCGATCCCTGTCGGTGACCAGCAGACCGAGCCCCTCACCCTGGAAGTCACCGATCAACCAACCGATGACGGGGTCAATACGGAACAGTACGCCCAAGTGGAGATGAGCCTGAGCAAAGAGTCAGCCTACCCGGAAGAGGAGGTCATTCTTACCGTCAAGCTCTTCCAGGCGGCAGGGGTACACGGTGAGCGCCTAGACCAACCACAACCCTCGCAACGTGACACCCGGCTGCAACTGCTTGATGAGTCGAGCTACAGCGTGGACCGCAATGGCACGACCTATCGGGTACTGGAGCGCAATTACGGGCTCTACGCCTACCAGGCAGGCAAATTGGAGATCGCCCCGCTGCTGTTCCAAGGCCGCAGCGGAGGCAACTCTGTCTTCAGCCTATTCGACGACCCGTTCTTGATGCCAAGCCAGAACAGCCACCTGATCCGTGCAAAATCGAACCCGGTCTCACTGCAGATCAAACCGCTGCCCAGCGAGTTCACCGGTGAACACTGGCTGCCTGCGCGAAAC
>JARRNY010000219.1:0-1996 GCA_037384445.1 Candidatus Thiodiazotropha sp. | reverse complement strand
CGGTAGTGTCTGTGACAACATAAAGCGGGCAATACGCCAGGGATCGACCTCATCGTCCTGCGAGGCAAAGGCATCGAAGTAGCTGATATTGAGCTCGTAGGGACGATCGCGCCCTTCGCTGGTCGCCCGCATCGAAACATAACCACCGCGTTTGCGCATCATGTCGAGCAGAATACTCACCTCTTCATCAGGCACCAATCCCTCAAGCGCCCGCAGACCCACGCCGTCATGCGAGGATGTAAAATTCAGGTAGGTGCAGCCTTCCGGCAGGGCTTCCTGCTCCAGGGCTCGGGCCCAGGGAACAAGATACTCGGTACTCTCCCGTATGATGGCATGCAGGATCAGTGGCGGCAGACTGAACTGGTAGACCATATTCGCCTCATCCCCTGCATCGAAATAGCTGATGTTTTCGGTATGCGGGACATTGGTCTCAGTGAGCAGGATAGTGCCTGGCTCCAACACTTCCACCAGTGTTCTAAACAGTTTGACCACCTCATGGGTCTGCGGCAGATGAATGCAGCTGGTGCCGATCTGCTTCCAGAGAAAAGCCACTGCGTCGAGACGCACTGCACGCGCTCCCCGTCGTATGTACTCCAGCAGAATATCGATAAATTCCAGCAACACATCCGGGTTAGCGTAGTTCAAGTCGATCTGGTCATTACTGAAGGTGGCCCAGACATGCCGCATGCCGCGTGGCGTGCGCACCCCACTGAGTAGCGGAGAGCTGCGCGGGCGCACTACCATGGAGAGATTCTCTTCCGGTTCCACCTGAATCACGTAGTCCCGCCCCGGCGCCTCATCATGCACAAAATTGACAAACCACAGGTGCTCGCGCGACATGTGATTGAGCACCAGATCGAACATCAAGGAGAAGTTTTCACCCAGAGCCCGAATATCATCCCAATCGCCCAGTTGCGGATTAACGGCACGGAAATCGGAGACCGAAAATCCGTCATCCGAACTGTAGGGAAAGAAGGGAAGGATATGCACCAGACTGAAGACACCATTCAGACGGCGATCAAGAAACCGCTTCAGCGACTCCAGCGGCGTCATGCCGGGAAACTGCACACTGTCGCCGTAGGCGATCAGCACACTGTCCTTTTCGTCCCAACGAGGCATCTCCAGACGCTTACCCTGACGCTGTTCGATATGGTGATTGATCACTTGATGCAGGCGCGGCAGCAGCTCACTTGCCCGATCTTCGCCATAGATGAAGGTCAGGTGTCCGAGAAGCCGGTGGTCGAGATCCTCCCTATGCATGGTCTGGCTTCCGGCGAGCCACCAGGAGTCCGGCGGCAGATTCTGGCGGTAATAACAACATACAACTTCCTTCACATCAGAAAAAACAGTGAAATAAACGCAGACGATGCATAGCGCTTAGGTCATAAGTTATGACTATATT
Organism: Candidatus Thiodiazotropha sp.; assembly: GCA_037384445.1. Classification (GTDB taxonomy): domain Bacteria; phylum Pseudomonadota; class Gammaproteobacteria; order Chromatiales; family Chromatiaceae; genus Thiodiazotropha. The sequence goes on along the minus strand of JARRNY010000219.1, from coordinate 594 downwards.
CAATATCTCTTAAGTATAGAAGTATTGATTTAGATCAACGCCACTGCAACCGCCAGTCGAAAACTCTGCTAGCTTTATTAATACAACATTAAGAAAAGCACTCTTTATTACCATCAAACCGACACGCAAAAGTGTCAGGAAACAGTTGTAGGCAGTTCCTCCTCCCTCCGGGAGGCAGGTCGGCAGAGTCCGATCTGCATGACGGAGTAGCGTAGACGGGCACACAGGGATGTGGGCAACGAGCGAGCAGGACGAGGATATTGAAATGATGCCAACTGCTGACCAACCCTCAATTCCAGCTCTCTCCAGATGAAAAATAGAGCGACGCTTATGTCGCCGATTTACCTTGACCAAATCAAAGGAGCTCACGATGAGACTGGAACAACAACCCACAACCCAATCACCCGATGTCGTTGCCAGCACCCTCACCATCAACGCCAAAGGGCGACTGGTTGAACTGGATCAGTATGGCTACCTGATCGATCCCAACGACTGGAGCGCCACCATCACCGAACAGATGGCCGAGGCTGACAACCTGGTACTGACCGATGACCATTGGCTGCTGATCGACTTCCTGCACCGCTACTACCGGGA
>JARRNY010000218.1:0-2489 GCA_037384445.1 Candidatus Thiodiazotropha sp. | reverse complement strand
TAACAGGTGATTATGTAGCTGGCACAAAAAATGTGTTATGCCGCTGGCACAAATAATTGTAATACGCCGCTACTTGTTCTATAAATGTACTCATATCTTCAACTATTGGCAAGGAGCGCCTTTTATTATGGAAAATGATGGTGAAACGTCCGATCCTAGAATCGGACCATTTTGGTTGAAATATGCGGATCTTCTCAAGCGATTTCGTGTCCCGCCGAAAGCTATTCCTTGGTATCGTCGCCACATCGAAGGCTTTATGGTCGATAATCCTGGGGTCAAATTGCGCTCGCATTCCGCTGAGTCTGTTGAACGCTGGCTTGTGCATGTCGGCAGGAACCCCAGCATGGCCGACTGGCAGTTCCGTCAGAAGGTCGACGCCTTGAGAATTTTGATGGGGCATTTGCTGAAGCTGCCGTGGAGTCAGTCCTTCGACTGGGATCGCTGGGCTTCCGGCGCTCAGACGCTGGAGTCGGATCATCCGACAGTTGCCCGAACCTATGAGATGATCGATAAAGCGGTGGACGATCCTAAGAATCTGCTGGCACGGCGCTATCCGGATGTCTACCGGAAGTGTCTGGTGGCGCTCAGACTCCCTGAATATGCCACGAATACGGAGAAGAGTTATCTCAGCTGGGTCAATCGGTTCCTTCGTTTTCACCATGGCAGACATCCCAGTGACTGTGCCGAAGCGGAGGTTGCCTCCTTTCTAGAACATTTGACACTCGAACGCAAGGTCGCTGGCGCAACTCAGGCCCAGGCGTTGAATGCGTTGGTTTTCTTCTATTCCCGTGTGTTAGAACGCCCACTCGGAGACATCGGTCCATACAAGCGTCCGAAAAAACCCAAACGTGTCCCTACTGTGCTGAGCACAAAGGAATTAAATTCGCTTCTCATGCAGCTTACCGGCATCAACTGGCTCATTATTCACCTGATGTATGGAACGGGTATGCGCGTGATGGAGTGTGTGCGTCTCAGGTTGCTCGATCTCGATTTCGACTATCGCCACATCATCGTGCGCGCCGGAAAAGGGATGAAGGATCGAGCCGTACCCATGCCGGAAGTTTTAGTCGATCCCCTGCAATCACAGATTAGGCAGGTCCGACAACAGCATGAGCTGGATCTTGGGGCCGGTTTCGGCTCGGTCTATCTACCTAACGCCCTTTCACGGAAATATCCCAATGCCGACAGGGAACTGCGCTGGCAGTACCTATTCCCTGCCAGCCGCATTGCGCAGGACCCGCGTACCGGCGCTTTGCGGCGTCATCATCTGCATCAATCCGTAGTTCAAAAGATGGTCAAGCGCGCTGCGGAAGCGGCGGGCATTCAAAAGCGGATAACCAGTCACACGCTACGCCACACCTTTGCCACCCATCTGTTGGAGTCGGGCGCCGATATCCGCACGGTGCAGGATCTGCTCGGGCACGCCGATGTGTCGACCACCATGATCTATACCCATGTAATTGGACGCGGTGGCCAGGGCGCACGCAGCCCTCTCGACAGACTGGCTATGGGACAGGCGCGTTGAAAGCACGAAACCATAGCCCCTCTTCCCTGCGCAAAAAAAGGGGTGCTGTAGAAGCACCCCTAAGGAACCGGTATTGATTACCGGCGGAGGATCAACTGTTGCTGGCTATTTACTGCGTTCATCGAGCCAGTTACTGATGGCGGGCGGCACCAGTTTTTGCGCCTTGCCGCTGACGTAGATACCGATGTGGCCACCAGGGAATGAGAGTTCGGTGTAGTCTTTGCTGCCGGTAATGCCACGCAGTGCGCGGGATGCATCCGGCGGTACCAGATGATCCTGCTCGGCGAAGATGTTGAGCACCGGGCAGGTGACGTTCTTGAGGTCGATCGTGCGACCACCGATCTCAACGCCACCGTTTAGAAAACCATTGTTCTGGTAGAAATCCTTGATGAACTGGCGGAAGGTCTCGCCGGCCTGATCGGGGCTGTCGTCCAGCACGTCGACCATGCTGAGGTATTTCTGGCCCGTGAGGCTGAAGGGCTTGAGGGAGAGGAAGGTCCAGTTCAGCAGTTCGCCCGGTACATTGCCCAGGGTGTCGACCAACAGGTCGATGTCGATGTCCTGCACCCAGGCGGAGAGCATGTTGTCGGGGGTCTTGAAATCGACCGGCGTCACCATGGTGATCAGGTTCTTCACCTTGTCGGGATGCATGGAGGTGTAGCAGAGGCTGAATGCACCGCCCTGGCAGATACCCAGCAGGTTGATCTTGTCCAGCTTGTGACGCTTGCGGATCACATCCACACAACGGTCGATATAGCCGTTGATGTAGTCGTCCATGGTCAAGGAACGGTCAGCCTCGTCGGGGTAGCCCCAGTCGACCAGGTAGACATCCTGACCGGCGGCCAGCAGGTTGCGCACGGTGGAGCGGTTCTCCTGCAGATCGGTCATATAGGGACGATTGACCAGCGCATAGACGATCAGCGTGGGCACTGAACTCTGCACCACGTCGCCGGGTGCTTTATAA
>JARRNY010000217.1:0-3825 GCA_037384445.1 Candidatus Thiodiazotropha sp. | reverse complement strand
CCAGGATTGACCGCTACTGATTGTCTGCCAGAGTCTGTGATAGACACTGTCGGGTATCGTTCCAGATTTCAGTATCCTTGGATTCTTCCCCTTGACCTCACCAAGCGCGTAGCCGGATATGGTTTCGAAAGTGCTGTTGACGTATTCTATACCGCCTTCAGGGTTGGTGATGATCACAGAAACCGGGCTCTGCTCGATTGCCTGAGAGAGTGTGCGAAGCCTCGATTCGATATGCTTGCGCTCGGTGATGTCCCGGTAGACGGAAACGATCATATCGTCAGACAATTTGTAGATCCAGTTCTCCCGCCAGGAGCCGGGGGGGTTACGATCATCTTTATAGTAAAAATCTGGAATATAGGTTAGTTTTCCGGTTTCATAAACCTGACGAAATAGATCAAAGATGCCGGATGAACGTGCACCCGGGAAAACCTCCAACACACCTTTACCCAAGAGTTGACTTCTCTCTAACTGTTCCGTTTGCTCAGCGCTCCGGTTGAAATCCTGGAACACGAAATCCTCGCCGCCATTGATCACCGTGAAGACGGCGGCGGCGCTCGGCATCTGATCGAACAGTGCCTGGTAGTGTTGTTCGCTGTCCTGCAGCTTTTTCTCATACTGCTTCTGTGCCGTTATGTCCTGAATGACACCTCTCAACATCTGCAATTCATTATCATCCCCATACTTATGCACCGCTTGACACTCCAGCCAACGAATCTCGCCATCTGGTCTGAGAATGCGGTATTGCATATGGTGAGTCGTACCGTCAGTGACGGCATTTCGCAGTGAAGTGATGACAGCATCCTGGTCATCAGGATGTAGAATCTGGCTGAGAAATTCGGGACCGGCTACGTCGGAGGGTTCTCTGGCCAAGATGCGATAGATCTCATCAGACCAGTGTGCGTGCATGGTGGTTGGATCGAGTTCCCAATTACCGATCTGGGCAATGGATTGTGCCTCTCTGAGCAGATCCTCCTTCTCTCTCAAGTGACGCTCGGTCAGTTTGCGCTGCGAAATATCTCTGGAGAAACCCACGGTGCCGAGAATTTGGCCGTTTTCGTCAACCACAGGCGCCTTGTAGGTTTCGAACCATTTTTTGACACCCTGTACCGAGACCTCCTCTTCGACATTTTTCCTCTTGCCGCTGGTTAAAACTTTCCGGTCATCTTCGCGATAGGCATCCGCCAGCTCCTTTGGCCAGATATCCAGATCGGTTTTGCCGATCAGATCGTCGGCGGATGACAAGCCGGCTGCGCGTGCACAGGCTTCATTGACCGACAGGAATCGGGATTCGGTGTCTTTCAGCCAGACCATAAAGGGGAAGTTGTCGAGCAGCGCACGTTGGTAGCTCTCTTTTTCGATGAGTACGTCTTTGGCCTTACGCCGTTCCGTGATGTCGTCATAGATCCCTAGCACACCATAAATAATCCCTTCATCATTTATCAGCGGGACTTTTGAGGTCCGTAACCATTTGATGCTGCCGTCCGGTGAAGTTTGCGGTTCTTCGTACGCCAGAATCCGTTCACCCCCGTTAACGACCTTCAGGTCGTCATGACGATAGCTTTCCGCCTGTTCACTCCAACCCATATCGAAGTCATTTTTGCCGATCAGCTCTTCGGGTTTCGCTCTGCCGGAATCCTGTGCGAAGGCGGGGTTGCATCCCAAATAACGGAGATCCTTGTCTTTCCAGAAGATGCGCATCGGCACCGTATCGATGATTTTCTGCAGCAGCTCCTTCTGTTCTGCGATTTTGCTGCGCGCCCGATGCAGCTCTGTGATGTCGTCAATGATCGCGACGAAGTGTTCGGGATTGTTGGATTCGTCTCGTACCGACGATCTCGCACAGCTTGTCATTGACCTCAAGCCAGCGCCCATCCATGCCGACCCGGGCGATTCCGATGGCCGCATGATTGAATATCTGATCGTAATGGGCGGAATGATTTGTTGACATGGTCTGAGAATTATTCTTAAAAAGCCATCTACATGATTGGTGTGCCGGTATGTGTATGAAAGGTACGCCACTGCCAGAGGCATAGATAGCTTATCGGCCACTCTCCGACGTAGTTGAGAGCCGATAGCCATCTGTCTCAAGAATAGGCCCAAGCAGCGTGAGGCGAGCAATCTGTGACGGCCGGAGAGACAAGATCCAGCCTGAAGCAGATGCTCGGGTAGGGCCCACCCCCAGTAATCTGTCGATGAATAAGAGAAGGCCTCAAGGTGCGTTGCCGATCGTCACTTCCTGCCCCCCAACGCCATCAACCGCCAGTCGATTGTTTCATTCTCCATCGGACCATTGAATGGCATCGAACAAGCGCTGTAATTTGTCGCCCTTTACAGGATTGAGCCACACCGCATAGGCGACCCTGCCAGCCAGATGCGCGTTGAAATCCTGCACACCCTCACGATTCTGTGCCTCGGGTCCCCCGCGGACGCAGTTATGAAGAATGGCCTTCAAGCGATCGAACTCGGCGCGGGGCAGGTTGGGTTTGCGGTTGGTTATCACACCGGCCAAGCGTTGGGATTGCGCTTGTGTGCGCAGCCGGGTCTTGCGGTGGTTGATCTCGAAGCCCTCCTCGATGGCAATGGCGCCGATCAGCCGCTGCAGAAAGGGGGCGAGACGCAGCAGATGATCACCACCGGAAAAGGCGAGATCGTCCGCGTAGCGGGTGTAGTCGAGTGAGAAGCGGTTCGCCACCCCCTGCAAGCGGCAGTCGAAGCGCCAGGCACAGAGGTTGGCGATGGCCGGTGAACTGGGCGCACCCTGGGGCAGATGTTTGCCGGTGAGCCGTTTGCGCTTGCCCCAGGAGAGGCGCTGAAAACCATCGCCCGCCAGAGACGGAGAACTGGCATGGGTGCAGAGACCCTGCAGCAGCCAGGCGACCGCCGAGGGGTAGCCGAGACGGCGAAACAGAGCGCCGATGCGGGCCACGGGCAGGCTGTGAAAGAAATCCTTCAGGTCCATTCGCAACACCACCGGTTTGCCCACATGCGGTTGCACATAACTCCTGCTGGAACGGCCTCGCGTGAAGCCGTGGGCGCAGGCATGGGGTGGCACGCGATTGAGGATCTCCCTGGTAATCTGTCTCTGCATCGTCTTCAGCCGGGTTTTGGGCATTTCGATCAAACGCAGCGAACCGGAGCGTTTCTCTATCCAGCGGTAGCCGTAGTGATGCAGCCGTGCTTGCGTCACCCGGCACTGTCGCTGTTCGATGTCGGCGAACCAGGCCAGCTCATGATCGAACAGGCCGAGCCACAGACAAAGATCGTTCACGGTGGCGATCGACGGTAGCGGGAAGGTGATCAGGTTGTCGGGTGGACGGCCCATGACGGGCGGGTCGAGCAACAGATTCGGACGGCTGCCGCCCGACTGCCCACTGAACCGCCGGTGCAGCGCCTCTTGATTGACGAGAAAGCCGATGAGCTGTTCGCGAGTCGGCGGTTGCCCGCTGTCGAAATGGAACAGCAGCCGGGTCGCCAGACGCCTGGGATCGGGCGGGCCGCCGTCGAGGGCGCGCTCGAGACGATCGGCAAGAGCGTCCCTGTCCCAACGGCCGCCGAGAAGCGAGAGGGCGAGTATCCGTACCTGATCGCGGAAGCTGGACAATCCATTCCCCATTCAAAGAAGCCTTGGCCGAGGAAGCCAAACGCTCGGTGAGTGAAGTGCGGCCGGCCTCCGACCCTGCTCGTGTGGCCGGTACAGGACTGCGCGCAGCGCAGTGCCGTACCGGCAATGGAAATGTCGGCTGTGACGCTTCCCCGGGGTAACCCCGGAGAGTTCTACGACCTGACGAAGTCTCAGTCGCGGAACTGCTCGGAGTGCCGACCGCA
>JARRNY010000216.1:0-2025 GCA_037384445.1 Candidatus Thiodiazotropha sp. | reverse complement strand
TGTGCAGGTGAGGATCTTCCTCCTTCTTCCGGCGACGCCGACGAGGGCTGTCAGTGGGAGATCCAGACCGAGGAGGGCTGGGTTCCCTACTGGGACTCGTAGGTGTAGGTCGTCCGAGGGGGCTCACTCTCTTCTAGGGCGAAGAGCGTGTGCCTGACGTGAGAGACAAACGCTTCCGCAAACTCTGATTATCTTTTGAAGCGCATTTTGGGCTTCATCTTTTGTAACCCTAATACACGGCACTTAATCTGTAATAACTTTAACTTGAATTTCATATTTGGTATTGTATGCTTATTTGTGTGTGTTTGCGCATTCTCGCTCCGTCGAGAATCCCCCGATATGATCTTGGGAGACAAAACCCCTCATTTTTGAGGTGGTTCTGTCACAACTGTTAGCGAACCCATGCGACAAGGAATGTGTCTCCCGCAGCACATGTCGCGGAGAGCCACGGACGACGACACTTGCAGAGGAATTCAATCCCTGGCTTGTCGCGCGCCTCAATTCCCTGGGCAACCCCAGGGAATTTTCTCAATACCGGGCTTCGGCTGGGGGCGGAACCCACACAGCCTGTTACCCACCGAACCTTTCCGTCCGGACACAAATCCCGGGGCCAGACCGCGCCAGCCTCTGGCGGCCCACGACAATACCCCCCTCTCTGACAACCACGTTCAGTTGCCAGGCACTGCCCTGCCCTCTTTTCTCAACACGCCCCGGGCCCAACGCGCGCGCCTTCAACTGGTCGCGGCCTGCACTCCTCGCAGGAACCTCGCGACCCCACCGGTCAAGCGCCTGGCGTTCTCCCAAGGGTCTTGTGACACGGCGGCCTGCCCGGGGACCTGCGACTTTCGCCCGGGCGCACACCACCTGATTGTCATCACGCCAACAACTCAGGCGCGCCCGGTTGAAATCCCAGAGGAGCGGGCCTAGGGTGCGCAACCAGTCCACGTCGAGGAGTATGTTGTAGCCCTCGAGCGGAATGACGAAGAGGTACAGGATGCTCCTCATCGTCGATGAAGATGTGGATCGTGCTACAGACTCCTTTGCTAGAGACACGATCGGCACTAGCCACTGCAACATTGATAGTGGGATGCAGTGTCAGCTACAGGTTTAGACGGCGTGTCATAGACACCGAGATGAACGAATGGGTGGAGCTGGAGTCAATCAAGGCACCAAGAGTGGCCTCGACGAGGCGGACCTGAAGCTGCAATGTTTTGGCGGGGTGATATGCCCATGATCACGTTGAGGGAGATGCACATGTCGTCGGATTCCTCGTCGTTAGACAACCCGGTATCATCCATCTGCATCAGAAATACCCTCTTCATGGGTCAGTCCTACTCCCGCGAGAACTTTTTGAAGATTCGTTGGACTCACGTTTGGCCGTCATATCAACTGGTGTCAATCGTTTGAGGCACGACGTCGGGGAAGAAGACGGGCTTGTCACGTCTTTGAGGCGCGACGTCGGGGAAGAAGACGCTTGTCGCGTCTTTGAGGCCAACAGCCGACGACGGGGCTGGTGGAAGCAGGTACTTGGTAGGTGCGGACAAAGTGCGGAGGGGGGCCATGGGAGTCGGTGGCATGGTGTGGCCCAGTGGCTCATCACCCATAGTCAGGTGTTGTTCATATATCTGCGCGAAAGCCATGGTGTCCTTGAGGGTCGTCGGGTGTGTCCGTCTTGAGCAAATTGTCGAGTCTCACCGTGAAGATGTCGACTTGATGCTTCTCTAGGAGTCTATCACATCGAGCCAACATCGAGAGGAACTTTCTCTGGTATTCAGCAACCGAGGCATCCCGCCGGAGGTGGATCATTTCTTACAGCACATTGCCACAAAGCGGCGGCCCGAACCGTTGATTGACAAGCTTCACGAACTCCTCACAAGTTGGCATGTCCCAATTGCGCTCCACCAAGGTGTACCATTGAGCAGCATTGCCGGTCATGTAGAAGGAGGCAAGGATTAAGCTCGAACTAAGAGATGTTCAGGGTCATTTTGTCCGTAGAGTGGAGTTCCCTATATCTGAACTGCAGCC
>JARRNY010000215.1:0-2033 GCA_037384445.1 Candidatus Thiodiazotropha sp. | reverse complement strand
CAGACGCGCTGTCATGTCACGCCCAACGCTCAACGGACAACGCCCAATCCTTTTTCCAGAATCTCCGAAATTATGCTCCCCACGCCAACGCTCTGATTGCTTTCAAAATAGCTGCCACGAATATGCGCCAGATCACTGCTGTCCGGCAATTTTGTTGAGTGCACTAGCAGGCTGTCGGACTTAACACGCAACAGCAGCGGGGGTTAGAATGACGGTATTGATTCGCCCTCACTTTAGCTCCGCTGCCCATGAGCAACTTCCGCAATTTCGACCGCGACACCGCGTTCCTGCTACCGCCCTCGGTTAACGACTGGTTGCCTGAGAAGCATCTGGCGCGTTTTATTGTGGAAGTCGTCGATGGTCTGGATCTGTCGGCGATGAGCAACAGCTATCGCGGTTCGGGCTCGGCGAGCTACCACCCGCGGCTGTTACTTGCCATTCTGTTGTACGGCTACGCCACAGGCGTCTTTTCCAGCCGCAAACTGGAGCGGGCAACCTACGATTCCGTGGCGTTCCGCTTCATCGCCGCGAACGAGCATCCTGATCACGATACCATCGCTGCGTTCCGGCGGCGTTTTCTGAAAGAGATCGAGGCGCTGTTCGTACAGGTTCTGCTCTTGGCGCGTGAGATGGGCGTGCTGAAGCTTGGGACGGTGGCCCTGGACGGCACGAAGGTGCACGCCAACGCCAGCCGCCACAGTGCGCTTTCTTACGAGCATGCGGGCAAGATCGAGGCGCGACTGAATGCCGAGGTGACGGAGCTGATGGCGAAGGCCGAAGCCGCTGATAAAGCCGATTTTCCGGACGGGATGTCGATCCCGGACGAGTTGGCGCGGCGCGAGGACCGGCTGAAGAAAATCGCCGAAGCCCGCGCTAAGATTGAGGCCCGCGCCAAGGAGCGTTACGAGCGGGAGCTGGCGGAACACCAAGCCAAGCTTGCGGCGCGCGAAGTCAAAGAGAAGGCCACGGGCAAAAAGCCTGGCGGCAAGCCGCCGAAGCGAACGTTTATCGTGAGCGACAAGCGCTCACAAAATGCCTCCGGTTGAAGGGCCGCTGCCAACCGATCAGATCAATCTGACGGATGAAGACACGCGCATCATGCCGGTTGCGGGCGGCGGCTTCGAGCAGTGCTACAACGCGCAAGCCGTTGTGGCGGAAGGCAGCCTCCTGTTGGTGGCAGGCGATGTGGTTCAGGCCCCCAACGACAAGCAGCAGCTTGAGCCGATGCTGGGTAAGATCAATGACTTGCCAGAAGATCTGGGTAAAGCAGAGACGCTACTGGGCGACAATGGATATTTCAGCAAGGCGAATGTGAATGCCTGTCAGGCGGCCGACATCGAGCCGCTCATCGCCATTGGGCGGGAGGTGCATCATCCGTCCTTGAGCGAGCGCTTCACCGAGGCTCCGCCCACGCCGGAAAATCCAACGCCGGTTGAGGCCATGGCCCACCGCCTGCAAACGCCCGAAGGTAAGAAACTCTACGCCCAGCGCAAATGCATCCCTGAACCGGTGTTCGGCATCATCAAGTCCGTACTTGGATTCCGTCAATTTCTGCTGCGCGGCCTGGACAAAGTCAAAGGCGAGTGGAGCCTCGTGACCATGGCCTGGAACCTGAAAGCGGATGTTCGCTTTGAAGACCGCTTGTGGGAGTTCTGAAGTTCTTGCATGAAAGCTGTTTGGCCGAACGCCATTTACGACGTAACACACTGCCCGGTAATGCTTATCGCAAAACTCCAGTCCGACAGGCTGCTAGCTTACTTGACATTTCCGAAAACGCCTCGTTCAACAGCCCTCTCACTTGCATGGGGCATGTCAGAATTTACTGCCTTTTTTACCGTGGGGAGGAGACATGGATTATTCTTGTGGACCCAGGCTTTCGAGTCCCCGACGAAATAGGTATGCGTATCGGCGACTTCGAAATTGTAGACCGAGGTGGCGTGGTCCTCTAGCTCAAGCGATTTGACCCGCAGGAAGCCGGAGGCGTCGTTTTCCTTGGACGCCACCAACAATAGCGGCGACTGCGCTGCCGAGCT
>JARRNY010000214.1:0-2048 GCA_037384445.1 Candidatus Thiodiazotropha sp. | reverse complement strand
GGATCGTGCAACCGGTAGATGGTGCTGTATTTGAATGTGTTGTCCCAACGGACCTTCAAGTCATCGTTACCCGTGTCGAATTTGAAGGCTTGTGCATTCCCGCAAGCCATCGTCATCGCCACGGCAGCCGCCAGCGAAGAGATATGCGGCATGGTAACCCGTACGTGCTTTGTCATTCCTCGTATCCTCCCTCAGTATTCTGAGAAGTGCTATTTGTAATTCATGCCACTCTCCCTTTTGGCGAAGCGCGTTAGCGCTGTTATCAAGTATCAACCTACCTGAGAATACTGCCAGTTCAAAATGCCTGCCTTCATATAAGATTTTGATATAGCAACATCACAAGGACCATACCTATAACCACTCGCAGCCTGTTACAGAGGGCAGTTTCCGATGGTTCATGTATTAAGGAAACTCTGAATAAGCCTCTATCACCATGCGGTCACCCCTTCTTCTCGATGACATCGATGATGCCTGTGCCAGCATGATTAACTACGAATCTATCAGAGGGTCACGAGGCGTCAAATCAACCAGGGGGAAACCAATCGCGGAGCGATGAGATCATCCTGGCATCATATGGCGCAGTCGTCTGTCCTACTAAAAGCCTGCATGATTAGGAACGGCGTTCTCTTGACGCAAAATTATTCGTTCACTATAGTAACTATTAACCAATATAACTATTAACCAAGCACTCAATCAAGCCCTGCTGAGAATGCCATTTTTAGTGTGCACGCAAGCGAAGTGTCACTCTGTTGAAGCTCTGCTTTTGTCTACACGCCAAGTTCTGCACGCTTCCGCTACAGCTCTTTAGCGACTTGGCGCAGACAGGTGCTTATATACAAATTGGTAATGACCGGTCCGACGTCAAAGGACAGGAGGCTACTTCGTGGAATATTGGAAAAGTGTCTCAACCGACACGGGTTTGGCCATCGACTGCGCTGTCGCCTGCCAACTGTTCAACGCCATCGGCAGCGCCGATCATACTTCCATGGCTCGCGCCATTCTGGATCTGGTTAACCGCCACGTGGCCATGGCCGACTGTACGATTCTGAACTTCGGCGCGGAACGCAATCCACGTGTTGTTGCCGTTGCCAGTCTCACCGACGATCGGCAGATCTTTCACTGCGCCACCAACTACGCACGTCAGCTCTATCACCACGACCGTATCCAGTTGCATCTGCACAGCTTCCTGCCGGAACAGGAGATCGACAGCATCGCGGTTCACCGGCAGACCCTGACACAAATCATCGACGCGGAGTTGCGACGCCTCTACAACGACACCCTGGGTGTCGTCGACAGCATGGCCATCACCATCAAGACCGGACGTCATGAGTGGATCACCACAAACCTTTGCAGACATCGTGCGCAGGGTATTCTCGACCAGGATGAAATAGAGACGATCCGGCAACTGGCCCCACTCATCGCTACCAGCGTGGCACGCCACTGCCGGCTCGAAGCCGACGGCGAAGGGGATTTCCGCACCTCGGTCAGCGATGGTATCGACGAACTCTGTTCCCAGCTGACCACAAGAGAGCGTCAGGTGATACTGCGCATACTCGACGGCGTCACCGTAGAGCAGATTGCCGGGGAGCTGGGTGTGAAACCCACCACGGTGATCACCTATCGCAGCCGCGCGTATGAAAAGCTCGGAATCCGTTCCCGGCGTGAACTCTTCTCCTCGCTGTTGCGCAACCGCGCTACCTCGAGCCATTGGCAGCGGACGGAGATGCCCGGCAACCCACCCGGCTTTAACCTGGCCGGCCCGCATTTCTCTCACCCCATTGAGGCAGGACGCTACAAGCGCGCATGATCGACGATCATTTATATCGGAGAGATCGGCAAGGGACAGACACAGTGAAGCAAGCACTGCTACTGATAGATCTTATCAATGAACTGGTCGCGCCGGCGGGCAAGCTCTCCGGCAAAGGCTATGCGGATTTCGCCGCGAGGCACGATACGCTGAATAAGGTTGCAGCCTTACTGGAGCATGCGCGCAGCCAGGCGTTCATCATCGTTCACCTGCGCATCGCCTTCTCGCCCGACTACAAGGA
>JARRNY010000213.1:0-2058 GCA_037384445.1 Candidatus Thiodiazotropha sp. | reverse complement strand
GGCCAGCCCCCTATCTTTCTCTTGTTCGCTTATCTTAGGGGCTGTCACATGGTCGGCATAACAAACTCAGTCCTGTCTGAGGGTTCGTCGGGCCAGCTTGCAGTAATGGTTTTAAGTCGGGTATAGAAGCGCACCCCGTCAGGGCCGTGGACGTGCAGATTGCCGAACAGAGAGCGCTTCCAACCGCCGAAGCTGTGGTAGGCCATGGGTACGGGTATAGGTACGTTGATTCCCACCATGCCTGCCTGCACGGCGTGGCTGAAGGCGCGTGCTGTGCCTCCGTCTCGGGTAAAGATGGCAGTGCCATTGCCGAATTCGTGTTGGTTGACCAGATGCAGTGCGCTATCGAAGTCAGGCACACGCACTACCACCAGTACCGGCCCGAAGATCTCTTCACGATAGATGCGCATCTGCGGTTCGACCCGGTCGAACAGAGAGCCACCGAGGAAAAATCCCTTCTCGTGGCCGGATACACGAAGGTCGCGTCCATCCACCACCAGCTTGGCGCCCTCGACGATACCGCTGTCGATATAGTCGAGAATGCGTGCTCGATGACTCTCGGTCACCACTGGGCCCATCTCAGCAGTTGCATCGCTACCCGGAGCAACCTTGAGATCAGCTACTCGCGGAATCAGCCGCTCTACCAGCGGGTCACCCACATCGCCGACCGCCACTGCCACGGAGATCGCCATGCAACGCTCACCGGCTGAGCCGTAAGCAGCGCCCATGAGCGCGTTGACCGCCTGATCGAGATCGGCATCGGGCATCACTACCATGTGATTCTTCGCCCCACCCAGAGCCTGCACCCGCTTGCCGTGTTCCGATGCGGTCCGATAGATGGTTTCAGCGATGGGCGTGGAACCGACAAAACTCACCGCTGCGACCTGTGGGTCGGTCAGCAACACATCCACCGCCTCCTTGTCCCCATTGAGCACATTGAACGCACCATCCGGCAGACCGGCCTCCTGCAGCAGTTCTGCCAGACGCAGGGGGCAGGAGGGATCCCGTTCAGAGGGCTTGAGAATAAAGGTGTTGCCACAGGCCAGGGCGATTGGAAACATCCACATCGGCACCATGGCGGGGAAGTTGAAGGGGGTGATGCCCGCGCAGACGCCGACGGGCTGGCGCAACGACCAGCTATCGACGCCGGTGCCGACACTCTCCGAATGTTCACCCTTTAATAAGTGGGGGATTCCGCAGGCGAATTCGACCACCTCCAGCCCGCGGGTGATTTCGCCTTGAGCATCATTCAGAGTCTTGCCATGTTCAGCGGTGATAAGCGCTGCCAGTTCCCCCATATGCCGCTCCAGCAGATCGCGAAAGCGGAACATCACGCGGGCTCGGCGCAATGGGGTAGTCGTGGCCCAGCCGGGCAGGGCAGCTCTGGCGGCCGCGATAGCGCTTCGCGTATCTTCCACACTGGCGAGTGAAACCTGATGCCGGATCTCTCCCGTCGCCGGGTCATAGACAGGTGAGGTGCGCCCGCTGTTACCGGGCATATGTTGACCGTCAATGAAATGCGTCAGTGGTGTGGCCATGTTGGATCCTCAGGCAGTGGGTCCTCTGGATGAGAACTCAATGTTCGACAATAATCATAGTCGTTGATCAGGTTAAGTCACAAAGAACTCAACAATAGATGAGTAAGCCTCCCATCAAAAAGACCCCCGACCTGCTGATTATCGGTGCCGGTGTTATCGGGCTCGGCTTGGCTTTGGAGCTGAAACGCCGTCACTCCGAGTTGTCACTGCTGGTGATCGACAAGGAGCCGGCCTTGGCCGCCCACGGCAGCGGTCGCAACAGCGGCGTGTTGCACGCAGGGTTCTACTACACTGCCGATACGCTCAAGGCCCGCCTGACCCGGGACGGCAACCGGATGATGACCGACTACTGCAGGGAAAAGGGTCTGGACATCAACCCCTGTGGCAAACTCGTGGTTGCAACCTGTGAAGAGGACCAGGCCGGTCTCGATGAGTTATTGCGTCGTGGCCAGGCTAATGGCGTGGAACTGGAGGAGATCAGCGCCGATGAGGCCCGGCGCATCGAGCCGCGAGTGCGTAC
>JARRNY010000212.1:0-2064 GCA_037384445.1 Candidatus Thiodiazotropha sp. | reverse complement strand
TTTTTTTAATTCTTGATCCAGTCAGAAAGGCAACCTGTATGTTTTTGGCCACTACGGCACCCACCGACAAACCTGAATAAAGCCGGCGAGTGCCGACATTCGGTAGAACGGCCTTTTTTTATTCGGCGCGCTCCTGAACGACGGCCTTCGCCGGCAAGACAAAAACCTGGCTAACGCTCCCAGCTGACTCGCTCCTGACCCGACTCACCCGCGAAGATGATCAGCAATTCGCCCTGATAGGCGTTTTTGACTGCCTCGCCCAGCCCCATCGGCAGGTGGTACTCGGTGAAACTGATCTCGATACCGCCATCCGGCTGTGCCACCGTATCGATGATTCGCTGCATCGGATGCTGCAGTCGCTGTCGCTCTGCATGATTGTGCACGAGATGCATGATCTCTTCCCGGTGGCTTTCGAAGAACTCGCCTTTCAAAGTCAGAAAGCCGGCGGGTACATGGTCATGGATGCGCTGGCAGGCGGGACAGCGAATCTCATCCGCCGCCTCGGGCAGCGCATCGAGCCACTGCCAGCGACTCCCGGTGAAGACAGCACCACAGACCTTGCACAAGGTGGGGTCATGCAGCTTACGGTCGGTGCGATAGGTGTCGGGGTGGGACTGTTTCAGCAGCTTGTCTCTACGGACAGGGGGATGGGGTGTATGGGTCGACATCATGGCAACCTCCTGCGGAACGGATGATGCATGTCGGAAATGAAATCTGCCTCCGGGGTAAACTCTGTTTGACCAGCGTCAACGAAGCACTGAGAAAGCCAGACTTCGATAGCTCAAATCGGCTGGGTTGCGGCTCCGGCCGAGACCGGGATAACAGATGCAACAAACAGGCTTCCCTAATCTCATTGTAGACCCACCTGTGACTGACGACACACTGCTCCAGATCACCTTCGCCCCGGCGTGGCCGGTCTACACTTTTGATAGGAGCCGCTGAGCATACCCTCGGCAAAGCAATACCCTGATGGCCACGCCCGCCGGCGAGTCCAAGGAATCTGACCATGAGCATCACCGCGCTGACACCGCAAGCTCTGCTTCGGCATTGCGATCCGCAACAATTTACCTTCACTACCACCGAGTCATTGCCTGAGCTCGACGGCTTCATCGGCCAGCATCGCGTTATCGACGCCCTGCGCTTCGGCCTGGGCGTGCAGCACAAGGGCTACAACCTCTACGCCCTGGGTCCCTCGGGCACCGGCAAGTTCGCCCTGGTGCGGCGCTATCTCAAAGATCTGGCAGCGGCCCGCCCCCTCCCCGATGACTGGTGTTACGTCAACAACTTCGATGACGCCCGCAAACCGAAGGCGATCTCGCTACCGGCCGGTCGTGGCTTAGTCCTCAAACAGGCGATGGAAGAGCTGGTCAACGATCTGCACGAGGCGATCCCGCTGGTGTTCGAGAGCGACGAATACCATACCCGTCGTCAGACCCTGGAGGAGCACTACCAGGAGCGCCAGGAGGCCGCCATGTCGGCCATGCAGCAGAAGGCGGAAGAGAAGCATATTGCGTTGATCAACACCCCGACCGGCTTTACCCTGGGGCCGAAGCGGGAGGAAAAAATCCTCGGTCCCGAGCAGTTCCAAAATCTTCCAGAGGCAGAACGTAAGGCCATCGAACAGGACATCAAGGAGTTGCAGGAGGAGCTGCGCAAGACCCTCCACGTCATTCCCCAGTGGCAAAAGGAGACCCGCGAGGAGATCGCCAAACTGAGCAAGGAGATGACCGCCTCGGCGGTGCACCATCTGCTCGATGCCCTGCGCGAGACCTTCAAGGATCTAGAGGCTGTCATCGCCTATCTCGATCGCGTTGAAGAGGACGTGATCGACAACTTCCCACAGTTCCTGCCCCATGAGGAGCGCAAACCGAACCTTCTTGGCCTCGCAATGCTACAACAGGATGAGGGCCCCCCCTGGCACTACCGCTATCGGGTCAACCTGCTGCTAGCCCATGAAGCCAACGGCGGCGCACCCATCGTCTACGAGGATCTGCCCGGCTACAACAACCTGGTCGGCCGCATCGAGCACCGCGCCCATCTGGGGGCCCTGGAGACCGACTTCAC
>JARRNY010000211.1:0-2089 GCA_037384445.1 Candidatus Thiodiazotropha sp. | reverse complement strand
GGGGTGTTCGGCCCGCAAGCGCTGATAGCGCACAATGGAGTCGGTAAAGCCAAAGTGGATGGGATCGAGAATGGGATCGGCGATATAGCTTCTACCCTGCTTGTCTAGCTGATGCATGGCCCGTTGCAGGGAGCCAAGATCACCCGGCTTGGCGGGAATCAGTACCGGCCTGGCAGCGACCTGTTCGGCGATCCAGAGATTCTCCTCGTGCAGGCTGAGCAGGAAGTCGGCCCCTGCCCCGCCCCCCGCCAGCAGTTCGTCGCTGTTCATCGAGTCGACACTGACCTGATATCCCGCAGCCTTGAGGGCCTGCACACTCTCCACCAGGTGGGGAAACGGCGTTTCCGGCAGACAGCCCAGGTCGATCACATTGGCGCCGTCAGCAACATAGGCGGCAGCCCGCTCCAGGATCGCTTCAATACTCAGGTTTGGGGCGTCGACGATTTCCGCGAAGATGCGAACATCGTATTCACTCAGATCCGGCGCCTTGCCCTCCTTGCCGAAAAAGCGCGGCAGGTCCATCAACTCCTCCGGACCCCGTTCCACAGGGATGCCGAAATGGTCACTCAGCGCATCCAGATCGCCCCGGCAGCGGCCAGGCACCAGGATGCGTTCGGCATCTCCGATGTCGTTGAGACGGCGCTTGATCATGTCAGCTGTCATCAGTGCAGCGACTTTGAGTCCGAGATTGTGTATCCGCCAATCGAACTCCTCTGCGGCCATCCCCTCGAGCACCCGGGTGAGGCGTTTCTCGGCCAGGGAACCGGTCAGAAACAGGATCTTCTCAGCCATTGAGTTTCATCCCCGGTATCGTCATCTCATACCGCTCCGGCTTTGAGTTCCCGCCGGCAGATGCCCCACTGCTGATCCGCCTCCTCCACTGCGACTTCAAGTCCTCCGACATGGGTCAGTGCATCGTGCGCTTCGAGCATCGGCAGCAGGGAGTCCATGATGTACCAGGCCAGCATTTCAGCGGTGGGATTGGCGATGGGCAGGATCTTGCAGTTGCCGGCGGGCAGGGAGAAGCGTTTATCGTAGCTAGTGACTTCGATCTGACCGTCGACCTCCTGCACGCTCACCTCTTGGCTCTTGCCTGGCAGCAGGATCTTGTCATGAAGTTCCTGGCAGATGTCGGCGGCCAGTTTGCTGAGGAGAACGAAATCGATCACAAAGGCGTCGGCATTATTGTCGCCCCAGGCCTGAATGCGGACATGGAAATTGTGACCGTGCAGATTCTCGCAGCTGTTGTTAAAGGTGATGAAGTGGGCCGCGTTGAAGTGCAACTCGCCCGGGTGCACGCTGACGGCGAAAGTTTGAGACCGGTTCTGCAAAGGTTGGCTCCAAGTGTTGTTATGTCATTAGGCCTTTTCCCTGGCCTGGCCAGTATCCTGAGGTGTCAGGTAGGCGTCAACCTGACTGCCTAAGCTCTATGCAAGTTTGAATCCAACTGTTTGCTTGAAATCACTGTAAGTGACAAGTAATTAATTATTGTATGCTATATATATCAAATAGTTATTAAATATTCTTTATCTAATATCTCATACGGAAGCAGGTCTTCATTTTGCCTGTGGGTAGAGAAAATCCAGGTAAATATGCCGTGCGATCTCTAAACAGATCACCCTCGTCGCCCGTTTTCCCTTCTGAAGCAAGATTCCAGATTGGCACTTGATGATGAGTATTTCGCGAGTGACACAGAAGTGTCTCAGAATTGTCGTCCTCTGGCGTCTGTACCGATCGGCACTGTGACTGTGGAGGAGACTCAGAGATTCAGAACCCAGGCACCAAGGTCTCTGACTTAACCGAAAAAAGCACGCTTATCGCCAGCTGACTCAACCCAGGGTCGAATGGTAGTTAGTTAAGTGACTTTATGGTGGGGCTGGGCCCCACCATACCGCTCACTTACCGGGGGTAGGGTGGGGCCCAGCCCCACCGTATCCCGATGCAATAGAGACTATTGCAGATTCAATGATGGAACTAGGTGCCGATGTCTTCAGAAGGTTGATCTTCACAACGCAGCATCGGTACCACGGACCCTACCGGATAGTAGGTGCCGTACTCGACCAGATATTGGCTCTGAATGCTGTAGGCT
>JARRNY010000210.1:0-2156 GCA_037384445.1 Candidatus Thiodiazotropha sp. | reverse complement strand
ACGCAGGGCATCGGCAAAACTGCGCGGACCGCAGAACCACACCTCCGTCCGTCTTGCCACGCTCAGCTCTGCTGCCAGTGTGTCGGCACTTAACGGGCCGCTATACTTGTCGTACACATGCAACTGCACTTTGGGCAGAGTCGCGCACAGGTTTTGCACGCGCTCGATGAATGGGTCCGCCATACGGTTGCGCACGCTGTAATGCAAGTCGGCAGAGACCTCGGTCGCCTGCTCATTCTGCATAGACTCGAGCCAGGCAATGAACGGTGTGATGCCGATACCGCCTGCTACCCAGATTTGCCGTGCGCGATTGTTGGTACGGGATAATTTGAAGCGGCCGTAAGGCCCTTCGACCTCCACCGGTCTGCCCTCGGTAAGTTTGCGGGCCAAGGTACGGGTATAGTCACCGAGTGCCTTGATGGCGAAGGTGACAGTATGGTCGCCACGGTCGGCACTTGCGATGGTGAAGGGGTGAGCGCCCTCGCTTGCGTCGAAGGTCACAAAGGCAAACTGACCGGGCTGGTGACCGCGCCATTTTCCGTCAAGGCGACAGCTAACCTCAATGATATCTGGACTCGGTTTACGCACTGCGACCACCGAGCCGCTTGCTCGGCGTTTGTGGCCGATGCGACCGGTTAACGAGTGCACACTGGCGATGCTGCCTGCGGTGAAAAGCGCGGCGAGCAGCAGACCGATGGGCTGACTCCAGTATGAAGCAGGGGCGAGTACCACCGAATGGAAAACCAGCAGTAGATAGAGCACCGGCATCGCGCGGTGCAACGGCCGCCACAGGCGGTACGAGAACTGCTTCCACAGGGTCAGCGCGAGCAGCGCCAGTAGCACATAGAAGGCCCATTCGCCCAACGCTTCGCCCAGGTCGCGCAGCGGTTCGGCAAATGCCGAAAGCTCATCTTCCTTGATGCGGTCGCTGCGGCCGGCCAGCGCCTTGAAGAGATCATCCGACATCTCCATCAGCCAGTGCGAGACGGCAAAGACCACGGCTAGAATACCGCTCCATTTGTGCAAACGATAGATGCGGTCCATGCCGCCGAGCGGATGTTCCAGCCATGCAGGGCGGGTGGACAGCACCATCGCCAGTGACATCAGAGTGATAGCTAACAGGCCGGTCAGGAAGAGACTTTCAAGGTAGATGGCCCATGCCAGGGAGCCTGCCGACGCGTGATCGGGCGAGAGAATCTCGACGCCCCAGACAAGGGCAACGATGGCAACAAAACCGGCAAGGATAATCTTCATACTGAGTCTCTTCGCATGGATAAAGGGGAGTCTGAACGTGGCTTGCCACGCCCTGGCGCTACGGGGCGGGTTGACTCCTCAATGACTAGTGCTTGGCGTCGCTGCTGCAGCGATCATTGTTACGCTCACGCCTGTCCGATAAGCGCAGGTCACGATCCTTCTCGGACTCGTTCTACTTGACGCGACAATAGTGTGTGAAGTCTTCATGAGTAAATTTCCCATAGTGTGGTGTTGCCTGGTCTCCGAAGGAGCGACCGTGTGTGCAGTATGCGACAGACTGCTGAATTAAAGCTGAAAACAAGCCTCCTGGTGAAGGAAATATTGCTCCCATGTAAACCGGTTCTTCACTGGCTAGTTGAGTCTGAAGCTCGATCAGGTGTTTGTGCTCCAGTGCTTATATTCAACTTGGGCATTCAGCCCCCCAGTGATGCAGCTCTGCACCTGCTGTGAGATCCCCTCAAAGCATCGGAGTACTGGGTCGGGAGCATGTAGGTCGGAAGGTGATAACAGGTTTCTGCAAGTACCTGGGGCCGAAGCCAGTGACTGTTCCCTCAGGGATACCCGTTCGACTACCGATCAGGTCTATGAAACCATCAAATGGATATGCAAGAGAGTGATTGATAGGGGGGGTAATGGATGCGAATCTCTAAAAACAAGGCGTTCCATAAGTGAGCTGTAACGGAGGCCTTGAGTGATGACATCTTGCGAGAATTCGATGCATTGTGACTACTGCCAGAAAAGAATTTGCAGATCAAGTGTATCCGAAAGGAAACAAAACCGGTCAGATGGTGTTTGCCGTATATCTGAACACAGGTAAGTCGACGAAGCATAAATGGAAACAGGGTCAGAAGAAGTCATGTGGGCTTGCATGAAACTGCTGAACTTGGACGCGGAATAAGGGG
>JARRNY010000209.1:0-2878 GCA_037384445.1 Candidatus Thiodiazotropha sp. | reverse complement strand
GGAGAAGGCCTCTTCGCGTCCGCTGAGTACATCGCCCAGGTTGTAGATGTCGGCCCGGTTGGCCAGCATGTCGGGGATCTTGAAGACGTCGCCCGACTCGGTATAAGGGTTGCCCGCCATGATGACGCAGAAGCGTTTGCCGCGTAGATCGTGGGTCTTGGGCTCGCCGCGCCAGACGCCTTCAATGCGCCGCGTGCCGTCGCTCAGCGAGATGAACTTCTGCAGAAATTCCGGATTGGTGTGCTGGATGTCGTCCAGGTAGAGCATGACATTGTTGGACATCTCCAGTCCCAGGTTGAGTTTTTCCAGCTCCTGCCGCGCCGTGGCGTTGGGCGCCTGAGAGGGGTCGAGGGAGGTGACCTGGTGACCCAGCGACGGACAGTTGATCTTGAGGAAGATCAGCCCCATGCGGTTGGCGATGTACTCCATCAACGTGGTCTTGCCGTAGCCGGGCGGGGAGATCAGCAGCAGCATGCCCATCTGGTCGGTGCGCTTGTCTTCACCGACCGTGCCCAGCTGCTTGGCCAGGTTGTCGCCGATGATCGGCAGGTAGACTTCGTTGATCAGCCGGTTGCGCACGAACGAGGAGAGGGGGCGCGCCTTGAAGTCGCCGATGCGCAGCTGTTTGCGTGCGTTGTCGATGAGTGCGCTGCGGCGGGCCTTGAAGCGTTCGAATTCCGGAATGGTCTGCACTGCATGGCGATGGAGTCGATCGAGAAACTCGGGCAGTTCCAGGGGCAGGGACTGGTTCTCGATTCGGGGATGCTCACCCAGCAGGCCATTGACCGACTGCTGAATGGTGACGCTTTCCACCTGCATCGGCAAGGCGTCATCGATCATCAATAGCGCCACTGCTTCGTCACGGGCGAAGCGGTCTTCTGACTGGGGTTGGAACTGCAACAGTCCGTCGACCCAGGAGGCAGCAAGCCGCCAGCCCCGGCCGATATCATCGGCCAGGCGCCCCATAGTTTCTGTAAAAGCACTCTGGTGGTGGATGGTCTTCATCTGCTGATGCAGGCGTTCGGCCAGGCGGCTGCCGTACTGACTGATTTCGAACTGCAGTTTTGGTTTGGCAAATTCGAGGGAGAGGTACTCCGCTGCCAGCTCAGCGTCCTGTTCGTCGAACGGGAGCTCGTGTTGGCTGATGAAATCGACGAGGGTACGGCGGAGTTCCTGACGCAACGAGGTGAATGCATCGGCCACGTTGAAGGTCTTTTCGAGCTGGGAGAGACTGCGCGCCAGCTCGGCCCACGCCATCTTTTGAAACTGTGTGGAGTTTTCGCGATGGCAATGACAGTAGAGCAGTCCCAGGGCGCGGCAGCGCGGGCTATAGCGTAGCAGCCCGGCGCTCTGGTACATGGTGAGCAGGGCGGTGAGCAGCTTGGCCGCATCCTGGTCGTGAATACCCCGTTCGTACCCTTCCTGATATCGGGGCGCCATGAATTTACGGATCGTGGCGGTCAACTGGGTCTCGTCGTGGCGCTGATCCAACAGCTGTTGCAGTGTGAGCTCCGAGTCGCCCCGCTCCGCTGTCTGCAGCAGAAGGTAGGCGAGATATTCGCCGCGATAGACCGCGCCGGTTTCCGAAGCGAGGGACTGATTCCAGTAGCCTTGCAGCTGACTCAGGGTCTCGTCCACCAGCGGGTCGAAATAATCGGTGCCCGTGAGATGGAAGGCCAGGGCGTCTTCGTGCGGCACGATGGTGAGGTCGCTCTCCTGGGTTGTAATGCTGAAGCGGTGGCGCCCCAGCTTGATGATGCTGCCACCCTCATCGTAGAGATCCTGTTTGTCCCGCTGGGCGCGTATCGATTGTTCCTTGGCGTTTTTCAAGCGGCTATCGATATCGTCGGCGCGCACGCTGTCGCCGAGTCCGCGCAGCTCGTCGGCGAGCTTGCGTACTTTGCCGACCATCGCATCGGAGGCGAAGTAGGTATTGATCTCATCCTGAGCCGACATGGCGCGGGTGCGTTTTTCGATGCCGTCGAGCATCCCGCTTGGCGATGATGTCATTCAGGAACTCGTCGTGTTCGCTGAACTTGCTCTCGAACTCCTCCAGCTGAACCAGCAGTTTGGAGAGCTGTTCCTCGCTCTTCTCCGGGGTGGTGGCGATGCCCAGGGCGTTGATCACCGCTTGGGAGAAGAGGGTGAACTGGGCGCCGAACTCGGCCACGGCTTCACTGCTGCCGATCGATTTCAGGCGATTGCGCAGCTTGGCCTTGGCCTGGTTGAGCTGGGCATAGACGCTCGACATGGTGGCCAGGATATTGGTGCGGATCGTGGCGTCATCCACCGGCAGGCTGTTGAGCATTTCGGAGAGCAGATCCAGACCTTCGCCAATCTCGTCGAGACGCTGCTCCAGGGGGCGCAGATCGGTCACAGTCTCCCGTTGTTGCGCTTCGGTCAGCGTGGCCTCGATCTCGTCGATATAGCTCTGGAAGGCGTCCTCACGCTGCAGGAAGGCGATGGTTCGATCGGCGAGTTCCTGTTGCGCTTTCTGCAACGCCTGGTCCAGCTGATCCAGGGCCGCGTGGTCGATGTAGCGCTGATCTCGCAGGGTCAGCAGATGGCCGCGCTGCTGGTTGATGGCTTTGAGCCCGATGACGTGGTCATCCGGTTTCTGGTAGTCGCGTCGTTTGATCTCGCGCAGAATCTCCTGCTGCGCCGACTCTGCATGGCTGACCGATTCGGCTGCCCGCTGCTGGATCGACTGCACCTTTTCGAATTCGTCCAGCACCAGTTCGGCGGTTTCGCGGATCTGTGCGATCAACTCGCCGACAGCGCCGGTCTCTGGATTGTCGATCCAGTGGTAGCTGTCGAGAATGGTGCCGCAGAGCTTGATCAGGTCTTCGTAGACCAGGGAACTCGGGTGCTGCTCGCG
>JARRNY010000208.1:2205-3615 GCA_037384445.1 Candidatus Thiodiazotropha sp. | reverse complement strand
GATAAGTACGGCAGCGTCGGTAGGCGCCACCAGTTCAATCTTTTGGATTACCTGCGTGATGGCGCTACTGCGGCCGACGATCTCCTTGTAGTTGTGTTCGATCAGATACTCCTCCTGCAGATAGGCGTTCTCCTTCTCCAGTTTGAGTTTCAGTGTTTGCACCTCGTCCAACGCGGCGCGCAGTCGCTCCTCGGCCTGTTTGCGTTCGCTGATGTCACGAAAGATAACCACCGCGCCGACCAGGCGTCCAGCCTCCAGGATCGGTGTGCTGGTGTACTCAACGGGTATCGCCTTACCCGCTTTACTCCAAAACACCTCGTCTTCTACGTGGCGAACCTCGCCGTCGCGAAATGCGGCGAAGATATGGCAGTTCTGGTCGGGGTAGTGTTCGCCATCCGGGTAGCTGTGATGGATCAGCTTATGGACGTTTCTGCCGATCAGTGTATCCATGCCGTAGATCCCCTCGCCGGCGGCGTTGAGGATGAGCTGGTTCTGCCGTTCGAACTCGCTGAATACCGATTCGATGCTCTTCCACCGCTCCAGACCCTCGCGATGCAGGGAGTTGGCTTCGGTGGTCTTGCGTAGCTCCTCCAGCTTGTCGTAGTGGCGCAGAGTCCAGATCATCAGGCTGTCAGCCTGTTCCTGCGGTGAACTGGCGGAGATCTCCAGTCGCAGAAGTTCCCCCTCTGCTGTCTGTGCGTGGAGTTCGTTGTTCCAGCCACTGCCTTGATGCAGCACCGCTTGAGAGAAGGAGATCATCTTCGCCAGGTCGGGGCAAAAGAGACGGCTTGGTCGCAATGCGAGCAGGGAGTGTTGCGTATAGCCAAGCAGCTGTTGGGCGGCGGGGTTGGCCTGGACGATTCGGTCTCTATAAGGGTCGATCAGCAAGACGGCTTCGCAGAGGTGAAGGTAGATGCTTTCGATCTGGGACAACACAATCCATTCCTCGGGTAAGAACTTCCTCTAATCGCTTTCAAGAAGGGTGCCAAGATTACGAATATTCGTAACAGCACTACGAAAGTTCGTGTAATTACGAATATTCGTTGTACAACTGCTCCTGGGATAACTGTAATTAATGCAATAAAAACAGTAATTTGAATATTTTCTCTCCGGCTGGCACGGGGCATGCAATTCCTCTATCAACGGTGCCTGTCAGTCTCTTCGCTGGCGGCGGTTGTTGTAAACAAATGCACCAAGCCGGTGCGATACCAACGGCCATGCGCCGTCGGGAAACAGAGGGGAGATTTCGAATGAGCTACAAGAGCCTTAATGATCCATTCAACCCGGATGCGAGCCTGACGCATGAAAGGGGTTGTGAGTGCGCGCACTGCAAAAGCCAGACAGCTGATCTGACGGCAGAGAGTGGGCATCATTTGCATCGGCTTGAGGAGACGTCCGATGCGGTTGTAC
>JARRNY010000208.1:0-2197 GCA_037384445.1 Candidatus Thiodiazotropha sp. | reverse complement strand
GGTCTGATGGGTGCAGGTACCGCCGCCACGCTACTGGGTAGCTTCTTCCCCATGGACAAGGCCAAAGCCGCCTTAAAGGAGAGCATGGGCACGGGTCAACTGGAGAAGACCAAGCTCAACGTCGGTTTCGTGCCGATCACCTGCGCCACGCCGATCATCATGGCTCACCCGATGGGTTTCTATAGCAAGTACGGTCTCGATGTAAACGTGATCAAGACCGCCGGCTGGGCAGTGGCCCGCGACAAGTCACTGGCCAACGAATACGACGCGGCACACATGCTGACCCCCATGCCGTTGGCGATGAGTATGGGTGCCGGCTCCACCGCCAAACCCTTCATCATGCCGGCGGTTGAGAACATCAACGGTCAGGCCATCGTGCTGCATGTGGATCACAAAGATAAACGCGATCCGAAACAGTGGAAGGGCTTCAAGTTCGGTGTGCCCTTCGAGTACTCCATGCACAATTTCCTGTTGCGCTACTATGTGGCGGAGCACGGTCTCGATCCGGACAAGGATATCCAGATCCGTGTGGTGCCGCCGCCGGAGATGGTGGCCAATCTGCGCGCTGGTAACCTGGATGGCTATCTCTCTCCCGACCCGTTCAACCAGCGTGCGGTATGGGAGAAGGTGGGTTTTATTCATACCCTGACCAAGGATATCTGGGAGGGTCATCCCTGCTGCGCCTTCGCCTGTTCCCAGGAGTTTGCCGACACCAATCCGAACACCTACGGCGCTCTGTTGCGCGCCATCATCGATGCCACCCACTACTCAGCCAATCCGGAGAACCGTAAGGAGATCTCATCGGCCATCGCTCCGAAGAACTACCTCAACCAACCGGTGCCGGTCATCGAGCAGGTACTCACCGGTCGCTATGCGGATGGTCTGGGCGGGGTACAGAACGTGCCCAACCGTATCGACTTCGACCCCTTCCCCTGGCACTCCATGGGCGTCTGGATTCTGACTCAGATGAAACGCTGGGGTTATATCGAGGGCAATGTGAACTACCAGCAGATCGCCGAGCAGGTCTATCTCGCAGGCGATACCGCCAAGATCATGAAGGAGCTGGGTTACGAGCCGCCAACCAAAACCTACGCAAACTACACCATCATGGGTAAGGAGTTCGACTACACCCAGCCTGAGGCTTATGTGAACAGCTTTGCCATCAGGAGGAGCTGATGTCTCACTCCCTGCGACTCAGGTCGGCCATTGTTTCGGTGGTGTTGTTGGTGCTCTTGCTTGGTGTTTGGGAGGGGCTCAACATCGCTCCGAGCGATACGAAGCCGCTGACAGAGTATGAGATCCTCATGGGCGGCGCCTCGCAAGAGGCGCGGGTGCCGCCGCCCTCGGCTGTGATCAAACTGGCCATCGAGGAGCTGGGCAATCCCTTCTACGATGCCGGTCCCAACGACAAGGGGATCGGCATCCAGTTGGGTTACTCCCTCTACCGGGTGTTGACCGGTTTCCTGTTGGCCGCAATGGTGGCGCTGCCGATCGGTTTTCTGGTGGGGATGTCGCCGCTGATGCAGCGAGCGCTCAATCCCTTCATACAGGTGCTCAAGCCCATCTCGCCGCTTGCCTGGATGCCGCTGGCGCTGTTTATCATTAAGGACTCAGAGACCTCGGCCATCTTCGTTATCTTCATCTGCTCCATCTGGCCGATGCTGATCAATACCGCCTTCGGCGTGGCAAATGTTCGTCAGGACTGGGTGAACGTGGCGCGCACTCATGAGTTGAGCCACCTGAAGACCGCCTTCCAGGTCATTCTTCCCGCTGCCGCACCAACCATCCTCACCGGTATGCGCATCTCCATCGGTATTGCCTGGTTGGTGATCGTCGCCGCCGAGATGCTGGTAGGTGGAACAGGCATCGGATACTACGTCTGGAACGAGTGGAATAACCTCGATCTGACCAGCGTGATCTTCTCTATCCTGATGATCGGGTTGGTCGGTATGTTGCTCGACACGGCACTGGCCAGCATCAATCATCTTGTCGAGTATGAGGAGTAGGGGGTAGGTATGAGCAGTCATTTCGTTGAAGTTGAAGGACTCGCCAAGCGGTACCCCGCCCCAGGTGGGGGAGATGAACTGACCGTCTTTGAGAATGCGCACTTCGGTATCGATAAAGGTGAGTTTGTCTGCATTATCGGCCACTCCGGGTGCGGCAAGTCGACCATTCTCAATATCCTGGCAGGCCTCGA
>JARRNY010000207.1:0-2752 GCA_037384445.1 Candidatus Thiodiazotropha sp. | reverse complement strand
GGGGGCAGAAGTCCTCGACAGCGGCAACCCGGCCCTCGCTGTCGCGGTAGAAGGCGATCTTGTCGCCGCAGATCTGCCGCGCCAGTGGTTTGTCTGTCAGTTCATCCGAGGTGCAGGCGACATACCAGGTGTTTTTCGCAAACATGGGTTAATCCTCTACTTTGGTGAAAAATGCTGATGATCTGTTGTAGTAATAATGGATCCAATAAAAGCACAGGCAAGGAGATTTATCAAGTAACCTGATATAACGTGTTAGCAAGATAAGTAATCGCTAAAAGACTGAAAATAAGTGATATATAACCCTTCAGTGGGAGAGGGAATTGCTCAAATGGGAAAGATTGAAGGCAGATGCTGCTGTCAGTGAAAGCAGACATTTTGCTGGATAGTGTTTATATTGGATCCAATATGGCTGTTACTGATGGGGGGATTGGGTTATGGCAAAACAGGGTCAGCGCGTTTTAAGATTGGGTTATGGCAAAACAGGGTCAGCGCGTTTTAAGCCGATTGCGGCAGATGATCATCTCGGGCGAACTCGCCGCCGGGGAGCGTTTGGCAGAGATTCCCACCGCTGAGCAGCTTGGCGTCTCCCGAATGCCCGTGCGTATCGCCTTTCGTACCCTGGAGCAGGAGGGGCTGCTGAGCAGGCTGCCCAGACGTGGCTACCGGGTCAGGGAGGTGACTGCCGAGGAGATCGATGGGGCGGTGGAGGTGAGAGGTGTGTTGGAGGGGCTGGCGGCATCCCAGGCCGCACGCAAGGGTCTCTCCGATGCTCAGCGGCAGGGATTGATCGCCAGCCTGGAGGAGGGCGACGCCCTGTTCAGCAAGGGACATATCAGCGAGGAGGATCTGGAGGTCTATCACAACCTGAACCGGAGATTTCACGGACTGATTCTCCAGGCCAGCGCCAATCCGGCCATCTCCGCCGCCCTGGCGAGGGATGAGCACCTACCCTTCGCTTCCATCAATGCACTGGCCATCGATAGCAACCACCTGGAGTTGGAGTACCGCCGCTTCCACTATGCCCATATGCAGCACCATGCCGCTTTCGATGCCATTGTCAGCGGTGAGTCGGGGCGAGCGGAGGCGATCATGCGGGAACACGCCAACGCAACCCTGCGTTATGCCAAGCTGTTTGGAGCCAACCCGGATGAGACGCAGAGAATACGTGTGATCGGTGTCGACAAGATGGCTGTCGATGTTGTGCAATGAGACGATGTCATGCCTACTGAGCAGGCGCGCCGTTGGCGCTTTTGGGATCAATCCCAGGAAAATCCCAATGTGAGGGATTGGCCTGAGGCAATAACGGTGAATTCACTGACTGTCATTCCGGCGCGGTGTCTATTCCGGTAGCCTATTGCACCATTACCTGTTACTGAATGCAGGATCCAGACCTCACCGCGCCTGAGAAGCCAGGTTACCCAATGCTCGCTCTTACGTGGTGAATGCTGCGGTTCTCGATGGGAGATATGACGATGTCCGAACGTAAACACTTTCCCCACATGATTGCCGGTACGCTCAATGTCGCCGGTCGGCTTCAGGTGGTGGCGCCCTTCGACCGTGCCCCGATCGCCAGTATCGATACGGTTGATGCGTCAGGCGTCGAGCAAGCATTGCAGATGGCAAGAGGCCTGTTCGAGCGTCGCGCCGAGTGGCTACCGTTGCACCAGCGTATCGATATCTTCAAAAAGGCCACCCACATCATGGCTCAGCGGGCGGAGGAACTGGCGCTGGAGGCGGCCCGCGAAGGCGGCAAGCCGCTGGCAGACTCCCGGGTCGAGGTGGCGCGGGCTATCGACGGTATGCAGATCTGTATCGAGACCCTGCGCACCGAGGCGGGGGAGGAGATCCCCATGGGGGCCACTCCGGCTTCCCAGGGCCGCATTGCCTTCACCCATCGCGAGCCGATCGGCGTGGTGGTGGCGGTCAGTGCCTTTAATCATCCGATCAATCTGATTGTTCACCAGGTAGGGCCAGCGGTGGCCGCAGGCTGTCCAGTGATCGTCAAGCCGGCGGAGGACACACCGCTCTCCTGTATGCGCTTTATCGAGATCCTGCGCGAAGCGGGGCTACCGGATGGCTGGGCTCAGGCGCTGTTGACCAGTGACCATTCGGTGGCGGAAAAACTGGTGACCGATCCGCGGGTCGACTTCTTCAGTTTTATCGGCAGCGCCAAAGTCGGCTGGATGCTGCGCTCCAAGCTGGCCCCCGGCACCCGCTGCGCTCTGGAGCACGGCGGTGTGGCGCCGGTCATCGTGGAGGCCGACGCCGATCTGGCCGACGCCTTGCCGCTGCTGGCCAAGGGGGCTTTCTATCATGCAGGCCAGGTCTGTGTATCGGTGCAGCGGGTCTTTGCTCATCGTTCCATTGCCCGGCAGGTGGCCGAGGGGCTGGCAAGCGAAGGGGGCAAAATGACCGTCGGCGATCCAACCCTGGCAGAGACCGGTATCGGTCCGCTGATTCGACCCCGTGAGTTGGAGCGGGTGCATGAGTGGGTGCAGGAGGCCGTCTCTCTCGGCGCTGAATTGATCAGTGGTGGTGAACCGATTTCCGAGACCTGCTATCCCGCTACCGTGCTGCTCGATCCCCCCGTGGAGGCGAAGGTCAGCACCCAGGAGGTGTTCGGCCCCGTCGTCTGCGTCTACAGTTGCGACGACATGGACGAGGCTATCGAGCAGGCCAACGCCTTACCTTACGCCTTTCAGGCGGCCGTCTTCACCAATGATTTGCAGCGGGCCCTGCGCGGTTATAAAAG
>JARRNY010000206.1:0-3091 GCA_037384445.1 Candidatus Thiodiazotropha sp. | reverse complement strand
GCGTCGACTACCGCTGGCTGAGTGAACATCGTATTGTGCTGCTTCTCGACAGCCTTGATGAGGTTCTGAGAAACAAAAGGGCAGAATGTGTCGATGCAATCCGTGATTTCGTCGATCGCATCAGCGCACCTGGGATCACTGAATGCGGTCGTATACAGGCGTATGAAGCGCTACCGGATCGGCTCAAGCTCGGAGGTGCGATCACCTTGTAACCACTCCGGTCGGAGCAGGTCCATGACTACTTAGAGGTAAGCGCCCAAGAATTGACATCTATTAATCCGCCGTTGGGCTGTCTCACAATTTCTCCTATCAATTCACCAGAAGCACCCCATGCCACGCAAATAAACCACACCGGCACTACTCCAAAAATGGAACCAGCACATCGAGGAGTGGCGCAACTCAGGATTAAGCCAGCAGGCCTACTGTCGAGATCGATATTCGAGTTACCACCAACTACATTATTGAAAAAAGGCTTGCGCATGCGACGGTTGACGAAACACCGCTTCGCTCCTCAGCGTTGGTGCTAGTCACCTATACATCGCCGTCCCCTGGCACTGACTTATCCGTACATCTCACTAGTGGAATCAGCTTGCGAGGCATCGCATCGGATAATCTGGCGCTAGTTGAACGGTTATTGGTATCACTGTCATGACCCACTACTTCAGACCCTCACCCTCAATGCCCCACATCTACCTGTACCGCGATCCGGTGGATTTTCGCAAGAGCTACCGAGGGCTGGCGGCGATCGTGGATCAAGAACTGGAAAAAAGAGCCTGGCCGAGGAGAAATTCCGTTGGCCCAGGGCTGAAGACCAGGTGATGCCACTGAGCGGAGAGCAGATCAACTGGTTGTTGAGCGGCTATGACATCAGCCTGATGGAGGGGCACAAAATACTGCACTACGAATCGCTCTTTTAGGCGACATCGGCGCTGTGATTTGATAGGCTGTAAGCCATGTCAACGGCCTCTCGAACAGCGCCTATTCAATCACAAACCGATACGCTTCAGATGTCGGATTTGCTTGAGTTACTCGAGCAAAAAAATCTAACCATCGCCCTACAAGAACAAGCGATAACTGATCGCGAACACGTCATCGAAGATCATAAGCACATCATTAAGGAGCAGCAGAAGTTGCTCAAGCTGATGGAAGAGAAACTGCGCCTGGCTCGCCAGAAGCGATTCGGAGCCAGCAGTGAGAAACTTCCGTTTCAGGGTGATTTCTTTGATGAAGCGGAATTGGAAGTAGCCCTGGGAGATATTGAGCAGCAGATCGAGGAACAGGAAAAGTCCAAACCCAAGCGCCGTAAGCCCCGCGAAGGCTTTTCCGACAAATTGCCGCGCATCCGGGTCGATCTTCCTCTGAGCGAGGAGGAAAGGGCCGGCGCCCGCCAAACCTTCTTCGCCAAGGTGAAGGAAGAACTCGACATCATCCGTCCCCAAGCCCGGGTAATCGAGTACTGGCAGGAGAAGGCGGTCTTTGATGAGCCTGACGGCTCACAGCGCATCGAAGTGGCCTCGCGGCCGGCACACCCATTGGGCAAATGCATCGCCAGTGTCCAACTGCTGGCCTATCTGCTGGTGGCCAAGTACGCCGACGCCCTGCCGTTGTATCGGTTGGAGAAGATCTTCAAGCGCTTCGGCGCCACGATCAGTCGCACCACGATGGCCAACTGGATCATCGGGCTGGATGGGGTGTTTAACCCGCTGATCGAGCGAATCCGGACGCATCAAATGAACGGGGATTACCTGCAAGCGGATGAAACCCGATTACAGGTACTCAAAGAGACCGGCAAGGTGGCGAGTTCGGACAAATGGATGTGGGTGGTGCGAGGCGGGCCACCGGGGCAACCAGCGGTGTTGTTTGACTACGATGCTTCACGGGGTGAAGAGGTGGCCTTGCGCCTGTTCAAGGGTTTTCGGGGCGTGCTCCAGGTCGATGGGTGCGCCTCCTATAACCGGGTCTGCCGTGAAAACGCGCTCACGCGCATCGGCTGCTGGGATCATGCGCGACGCAAATTTGTCGAGGCCAGCCAGGCGATGCCGGCGCAGAAGAAAGGTGCCAAGGTCAGCAAGGCGGATGTGGCGCTGGGTAAAATCCGCAAACTCTACACGATCGAAAAGCGCATCGAATCGCTGGACCCGGAGCAAAAGCGCCAACAGCGCCAGGCCTTGAGTCTGCCGGTGCTGGACGAATTCAAGGGCTGGCTGGAGACGAACAGTCGCCGTGTGGTCAAAGACAGCCTGACCTGGAAAGCGATCCACTACACCCTGAACCAATGGGATACCCTGGTGGGCTATTGCGAGGATGGGCAGTTACACATCAGCAATGCCCTGGCCGAGAATGCGATCCGCCCCTTCGCGGTGGGAAGGCGTAATTGGTTGTTTGCCGACACGCCCCGAGGGGCTCGCGCCAGTGCCACGGTCTACAGCCTGATCGAAACGGCCAAGGCCAATGGCATCGAGCCTTACGACTACCTCCTGCATGTTCTCAAGCACATCGCCTCTGCCGACACCGTTGATAAGCTCGAAGCCCTACTGCCATGGAACATGAAATCCGTTAACAAGCAATAAGGCTGATTCTTTGGCGCTTACTGTAGTTGCGTGGCATTGGGGCCTCCTGTTGAATATGACAGGAGATATTGTGGGTCAGGTGCACGCGGGATGAATAGATGTCGATTCTGGGGCGCTTACAATCCACTTGAAGAACAGCTCGATCTGCCAGCGCTCTCGGTAGATCTGCGAGATCGTCGTTGCGCCGAAGCTCAGATGGTTGGTCAACAGGACGATCTCCCGCTGCTTCTCCTCGTCCCAGACCACGACTCGCCGCAGCTGCCGAGGACAATCCTCGCGCGCTTTCTTGGACGAGAGTTCGATGATCTCGTCGGAGAGAATCGGGCGATGCTGCGGCACCTCTCGACGTTCGAGGACCTCGTAGCAGGTGGCCTCTTTCATGCGGGTGACGAAGAAGACCCCTTCCTCGCTCCAGCGCTCGAAGAGCTTGAAATCGTTGTAGGCGCGGTCCATGGCGAAGATGGAGCCCGGGTTGAGCCTGAGCTTGCGGGCGCTGCGCACATCGGCCTGTTTGGCCTCGG
>JARRNY010000205.1:0-2348 GCA_037384445.1 Candidatus Thiodiazotropha sp. | reverse complement strand
TTCGTCATCCCCACGCCGATCACCATGGACGCGCTCGAAGATCTGCTGATGGATTTTGGCCTCATGGATGAAGAGGACGAGAGCATCATTGGTCAGACTGCTACTGCCGAGGCATAAGCCGTCGCCTAAGCGAAAGGTGATACCGGTCGGTCTGAATCGACCGGTATCAACATAAAAGATCGTTATTTTCATCATCTGACTATCCACGGATTAGTGGTGGCAGGTGAAGGAGACTCATATGTCGAATTTGACACGCGAAGAGACTGAAGCCCTCATCCAAGAGGTGCTTGAGGTCTATCCAGAAAAAGCCAAGGCGGATCGCGCCAAGCATCTCACGGTCAACGACCAAGAGGTCGAGCAGTCCAAGAAATGCATTACTTCCAACCGTAAGTCCCTGCCGGGCGTGATGACCATCCGTGGTTGCGCCTACGCCGGTTCCAAAGGTGTGGTCTGGGGTCCTATCAAGGACATGATCCACATCTCTCACGGTCCCGTTGGTTGTGGCCAGTACTCTCGTGCCGGTCGTCGTAACTACTATGTGGGTACCACCGGTATCAACACCTTCGGCACCATGAACTTTACCTCCGATTTCCAGGAAAAAGACATTGTCTTCGGCGGCGACAAAAAGCTGGCCAAGATCATGCTCGAAATCGAAGAGCTGTTCCCCTTGAACAAAGGTATCACCGTGCAGTCCGAGTGCCCTATCGGCCTCATCGGTGACGATATCGAAGCGGTTGCCAAGAAGACCGCTAAAGATATTGAGAAGCCGATCGTTCCTGTGCGCTGCGAGGGTTTCCGTGGTGTTTCCCAGTCCCTGGGCCATCACATCGCCAACGACGCTGTGCGCGACTGGGTACTGCACAACCGCGATAACGATAACAGCTTTGAAACAACCGATTACGATGTGACCATCATTGGTGACTACAACATCGGTGGTGACGCCTGGTCCTCACGTACCCTGCTCGAAGAGATGGGTCTGCGTGTCATCGCTCAGTGGTCTGGTGACGGCACCCTGGCTGAGATGGAGAACACGCCTAAAGCCAAGCTGAACCTGCTCCACTGCTATCGCTCCATGAACTACATCTCCCGTCACATGGAAGAGAAGTACGGCATTCCGTGGATGGAGTACAACTTCTTCGGTCCTACCAAGATCGAGGAGTCTCTGCGCAAGATTGCTGCTTTCTTTGACGAGACCATTCAGGCCAACGCCGAGAAGGTCATCGAGAAGTACAAGGCTGAGTATGAGGCGGTTATCGCCAAGTATCGTCCGCGTCTCGAAGGCAAGCGTGTCATGCTCTACGTCGGCGGTCTGCGTCCGCGCCACATCATCGGCGCTTATGAAGATCTCGGCATGGAAGTGGTCGGTACCGGTTATGAGTTCGCTCACAACGACGACTACGACCGCACCATCAAAGAGATGGGCAATGCAACCCTGATTTACGACGACGTCACCGGCTATGAGTTCGAAGAGTTCGTCAAGAAGGTCAAACCCGACCTGATCGGTTCCGGCATCAAGGAGAAGTACATCTTCCAGAAGATGGGCATACCTTTCCGTCAGATGCACTCCTGGGATTATTCCGGTCCTTACCACGGCTATGACGGCTTCGCCATCTTCGCCCGTGATATGGACATGACGCTGAACAATCCTTGCTGGAACAAGATCCAGGCGCCCTGGTTAAAGGGTGAGGAACAGGCCGAAGCTGCAGCAGCAGGTGCTTGATCTGAGGTGACCTGCAGTGCGTAGGTTGGGTTGAGGAAGCAAACCCAATGCCGGGCTTGCCAAGCTCAGCTCAACCTGCGGGCAGAAAGATTTAATTATTGTCTGAGCCGTTGTTCACAGATTAGTGGCGCGGCAGGAGAACTACCATGAGCCAAGTTGTCGATGACATCAAACCCAGCTATCCGCTGTTTCGTACCGACGAATACATCGAGACGCTGAAAAACAAGCAGGAAGCCTTCGAAGAGAAGCATCCCGACGAAAAGATCCAGGAAGTCTTCCAGTGGACCACCACGGAAGAGTACAAAGAGCTGAACTTCAAGCGTGAAGCCCTGACTGTCAACCCAGCCAAGGCCTGTCAGCCCCTCGGTGCTGTGCTGTGTGCCCTGGGTTTCGAGAAGACCCTGCCCTATGTGCACGGTTCTCAGGGTTGTGTGGCTTACTTCCGCACCTACTTCAACCGTCATTTCAAAGAGCCGGTAGCCTGTGTCTCCGACTCCATGACTGAAGATGCGGCGGTTTTCGGTGGCCAGAAGAACATGTTCGCTGGTCTGGAGAACGCCAAGGCCCTCTACAAGCCTGAGATGATCGCCGTCTCCACTACCTGTATGGCCGAGGTTATCGGTGACGA
>JARRNY010000204.1:0-2348 GCA_037384445.1 Candidatus Thiodiazotropha sp. | reverse complement strand
ATTGCGCCTGGAACAACACTTGGGCCGAGTGCTAGTACTCCGAGAGTTACTGCGAATATGCCAATTTTATGTCTCATTGATTGCCAGAATATGCTTGGTAATTCTATCGGGAACTGACTCTGGGAG
Organism: Candidatus Thiodiazotropha sp.; assembly: GCA_037384445.1. GTDB lineage: Bacteria > Pseudomonadota > Gammaproteobacteria > Chromatiales > Chromatiaceae > Thiodiazotropha. The sequence continues at coordinate 2,222 of JARRNY010000204.1, read as the reverse complement.
GTCAGTCATCACCTGTACCGCTGTAGTAGCGGAAGCGCTCTGTGTTAGGCACACCGAGAACCTTGGCCAGCCAGGGTGGCCTGGAACCGCTAATCATCTTCTGCAGTTCATGCAGGGCGTCGATCGCTACTCCTCCCTCGATCTTTTTCATGGGATAGATATCGGCACGGATGATCTTGGCGGCCGCTGGGCCACCTACCGAAACCACGTAGAGCAGGTGACAGTCCTCGATTAGCGCTACGCGGAACGCGTTGCGGTCTTCGGCGAAGTCTGCCTCCAAGGCAGAGCGAATATCGATGAGACGGGTCTCCTTGGCTGAGACCTGATAGATCAGGTAGCGCAGACAGGAACCAAAATGCCCATCCAGGTTGGCGCCACTATTGGAGGCAACGGCGACGCGGATCGACTCGCTGATCTCACCTTCGGAATATGGCTCAATGGGTGGCAGGTTGTCGTCTTCGGTGGTTTCGCCCCAGAGTACCCGTACTGCCAATTTAATCGGTTCCAATCCGCTGCGTCCGCCGAAGTCTTCACCGTCCTCCTCGCCATCCAGACTGCCGATACCGGTTTTCAAGTCGGTGACGGTGATGCGTGAAAGCTTTTCCAGATTAAGGGGCGGGTCGAGACGGTCGTTCAGTATCTCGATAAGGGTCGCAAGGTCCACATCGGGCAGAGAGCGGGCGGCCAGTGCGATGCGTAGGGCGGTGTCGCGATCGATGTTCATAGGCGTGTTACCTTTGCTGCGCTCATCCTATCTGTACCAGAGCGTTTTGGTCAGACTGTTCGGACGGTGTTTTAGCCTTGATAGTGAGGGCATGCAGCAAGCCGCTGCGGATATCCTCCTTGAACAGTGCCAGAATGGGTTTCTGCCGCTGCAGGGTGTTTTGTGTAGCGAAGGCGTTGCTGATGACTTCGAGCTCGAAGCTGCAATCCTCGCCTCTTACCTCGATGACCGAGTCAGGATAGAGCGATCGCACCCGCTGAATGATCTCTTCCTTGGTCATGCTTCGATCACCGAATCGGCAGTGGCAGCCTCCAGCATGGGTTGCAGTTCACCGTTGGCCAGCATGGTTTCAACGATGTCACTGCCGCCGATGATTTCACCCAGGATGAAAAGTTGCGGGAAGGTGGGGAAATCCGACACTTCCGGCAGCGCCTGCATGATCATGGGGTTGGCCAGAACGTCCACATAAGCGAAGCCGATGCCGGTGGATTTAAGCAACGTGGCGGCTTTGGCGGAGAAGCCGCAACGGGGTTCATCCGGTGTGCCTTTCATGTAGAGGATGACGGGCTGCTCCTGCAGCTGCTGGCGAATCTTATCTGTGGTTTTCATGGGTTAATCCTTTGGCAAAAGTGATCACACCGCCTGGTGTGCCGAGGGTTTAAGGAAACGTAACACCGCTAGGGTGGAGGCGCTGTCAAGTGCATCAAAGCCGTCGGGGGTGCGGATAGTGAGATCCGCGCCGGCCTTGACGAGTACACGCAGGGCCTCAAGTTTGCCCGCTGAAGCGGAGTAGATAGCGCAAGTGATGCCGTTGATGTTGCGCTGGTCTATCTCGCAGCCGGCATCAAGCAGGCGTTCAACCAGTCGTGGATCGCCATTTACGCAAGCGAACCACAAGGCATGGTGCTGCTCCTCGTTGAGCTGGCGGGGATCGGCGCCTGCGGCTAGCAAGGCGTTGACCTTATCCAGGTTGCCCTGCAGCGCGGCGGTCATCAATGGTGTCATGCCTCGCACCGTTCGACCGTGAGGATGGCTGCTGCTGTCGTTCACCCCCTGTTGTGCTTCATTGATGTCGATGTCGATGTCGGATGCGACTTGGTGGGCCTCCCATGCAGACCAACCGCCTGTTAGATTGAAGAGCTCGGGCAGTCCGAATTGGGCCAGCAGGCCACAGAGATCGCGACTGCTGTTTCCGTGATAGCAATAGACCAAGACCGGAGGTGCTTGCCGGCGCTGCTTAGCCAGCGCCGCTATCAGGGCATCGTTCACCGGTTGGGAATTAGGCAAATGGCCCGCAGCGTGGTAGCTGGCATCGCGCATATCAATCACTACCAGATCTTCCCGCTGAAGCAACGTCTTCAAATCGGCGGCCTGAATATCTCGATAGGGCAAGGTAGTGCTCCTTTACAAATAGCGTCGTAAAGAGCTTTTGCAAACTCCCTGCCAATTCCAAGCGTGAGAGTATGTTATTGGTTTGGTTGGGATTTGGGATGAAATC
>JARRNY010000203.1:0-2353 GCA_037384445.1 Candidatus Thiodiazotropha sp. | reverse complement strand
AGTGTCGGGTTATTTTACAGTTGACAGCTAGCTAAGAAAGTGTGTTTCGACCCATCACATCAACTCTGTGCTCGGGAGAAATATTAGCTTAAGCTTTCTTTAATATTTTCTCTGTTAACCCCTCCGATCTAGCATTGATCTACTACTGTATTCAAAAGATTAATTGGCACGACCACGATTATTATTTTCCACATGGACAATCCGCTAGGCGTGCTGACAGGCTGACATTCATGCGTCATTCGTGGCAAATCAGAGATGGGAGAAGGAGCAGGAATGGATCGATCGATATGCGACTTCGCATAACAATCATTACTTAGAACTTGTTTCTCATTCAAAGCCTGAGGAGCCTGGACGGCTCCTCAAAGGGGTTGGTGAGAAGAGATTTTAACGTTTAGGTTAGGTTAGGGCCTGTCGTCTTTAAACATACGCCATCCACTGACCATGGTGCTGATGAGGCTTTGGCGTGAGACGATATCTTCCCGTATCGCCACGTAGACATGGATCATGACAAAGATGACTATGATCCACATACCCCAGTGGTGCCAGAGACGAACATCCTGACTTTGTCCCGCCAGGGGAATAAGCCAGCCGAAGAGCTGGTCCTGCCAACTACCCAAGCCGGTCTGTTCGGCGTAGAGGGCGAAGCCGGTGAATACCATGGCGATGCCGCCGACAGTGACGATGGCGACCATAACCAAATGCGCCAGCGGATTGTGTCCGACGTATTTTTTCGGTTCCTTTTCCATGAAGGCGTACCATCGAACCTCGTGCCACAGCTCTTTCCAGAATGAGAGCCTGTAGAACGGCAGATGGAAGAGCTGGCGCGAGTGCTCATTGCCGACAAAGGCCCAGTAGATGCGGCCGATGAAACCTACAGTGAAGATATAGGCGGCCGCGAAATGGGCGAAGCGCATATAACCCATGACAAAGTGGTCACTGGCTTCCCCTGGCATGGTGGGCAGGGGATTGGCAATCAAGTATCCGGTGACAGCGAGCACGGTGATCGAGAGTGCATTGATCCAGTGCCAGAGTCGGACCGGGGCTTCGTAGACATAAACAGCGGTGCGTTTGATGGCTGTTTGCATGTGACTTTCTCCTGTTTGGTGCGCCCCAAGGGCACTTCCTTTGGGCGCGGCGAGCCGCACCCTACGAATCATTCAGGTATAGAGGGGTGTGGCTTGCCGCACCTTTCTCATCAGGCACGCAGCAGGCGCCTGGCAAGCAGGCCGCCAGCGATCACTGCTATGGCGACAGGCAGTGCGTGCTCCGTCAGCAGATGCGTCAGACCCGCGAACAGATCGAAATCGTGGTGTTCGCCGGGGTGGGCGGACACCGTGCCGCTTGCCAATGTGACGATCAGGCCAGTTAATGTGAAGGTGATGGATTTCATTGAGCCTCCGGAATGCTTGGCTGAGTTGTTTGTTGTGTTGATTCCCCCCTCTCCCCGGCCCTCTCCCGCAAGGGGAGAGGGGGTGAAGACGGTGAGTCGCGGCTTCCCGGACCCAATCAACTCAAACTCATAACTCGAAACTAAAACGCTTTGTCAACGTACTTTGACCTTGGCCAACTCCCTCCCCTCCTCGCTCATAACGTGGGTCGAGCAGGCAAGGCAGGGGTCGAAGCTGTGCAGCGTACGCAGGATCTCCACCGGTTCCTCTTTGACTTCCACCTTGGTGTTCATCAGTGAGGCCTCGAAGGCGCCGATGTTGCCTTCGCTGTCGCGGGGTGAGCCGTTCCAGGTGGTGGGGACCACGCACTGGTAGTTATCGATACGGGTATCTTTGATACGGATCCAGTGACCGAGTGCGCCACGAGGTGCTTCACTGAAGCCGACACCTTTGGCCTCCTTGGGCCAGGTTGAGGGGTCCCAGTTATCGACGTTGGCAGTGGTGGTGTCGCCGGCCTTGATGTTGGCGATCAGCTTGTCCATAAAGTAGCGCATCTTGTCACCGGCCCAGTCGGCCTCCAACGCTCGCGCTGCGGTACGACCAAGGGTGGAGAAGAGCGCGGTGACCGGTACGTCGAGGGTCTTGAGCACGAAGTTGATCTGCTCTGTGATCTCTTTATGGCCTCGGGCGTAACCCACCACGTAGCGAGCCAGCGGACCGACTTCCATTGCATGTCCGCGCCAGCGTGGTGCCTTGATCCAGGAGTACTTGGCATCCTCATCGATCTGCTCGATGTTGGTCTTGCTGCCCTTGGCATTGGGGCCAAGTTGAAAGTTCGGCTCGGTCACACCGTCCCAGGGGTGCAGCCCTTTGACGCCATTCGGATAGTTGTACCAGGAGTGCGGCACATACTCCTGAATCTCGTCCGGGTTGCGCAGGTCGACGTCATGCACCTCTTTGAGGTT
>JARRNY010000202.1:0-2414 GCA_037384445.1 Candidatus Thiodiazotropha sp. | reverse complement strand
AAGATGGCTATCGCATCATTGGTGTCCTCGACGAGTCGCGCCAACTGCCGCACACTGCGGGTCTTGATTTCAAGATTCTCTGCCATGCCGTTGAGGGTGGAGGCCAGCAGTTGGATTTCGCCGACTGCTTCGGTCGGAGCCCGTGCCGACAGATTGCCGTCTGAAAGGGCAATCGCGGTGTCTCGCAAGCGGGTCAGCTGTTGTACCAGTTTCAGGGAGATACCGTGCAGGATCAGCAGGGCGATGATCACCATCAGGAAACTGGAGAGTAGTACATTGCGGAAATAGTTGGTCATCAGCGAGTTGTATTCCGCATCCGAGATGCCGAGTCTGATGATACCCCAATCGTATCCGCTGATGTTTACCGGCTTGGTGAAGATCAAGGCTTTGTTGAGACGCATGTTCCCGTGCTGATCACTGGCATGCACAATCGTGTAATCCGTCTCTTGATTGAAGTGTTCCGGCTCGGCTGGCTGATCAGCTGTCTCCACATCCCAGCCGTTGGCAGTGATGTTCAGCTGCATGCCCTCATGCGAAGCCAAGGAAACGGAGGTGATCTCGGGTGTCTTCTTCAGGACCTTGTTGATATAGGTGATGACAAAGCTGAAGTCCTTGGTGTAGATGGCTTCGCCGCAGGCGGCGATGGTGGTGTTGGCGAAAGTCGTGCCCTGCGCGGCAAGCATACGCATCAGTTTGTCGTTGTAGATCGGAATCATGGCAAAAGAGAAGGCTACGCTGACGCCGAGCAGTATCACCGCCATGCGGATGAACAGATGTTGGAAAAGTGAGTTCTGCGACTTCATGGCGTCTGATGGCTCAACCGGTGATATCGTTCGTTGAGTTCCCTGACCTCTTTCAGCGTGTTGTCATTCAGTCGATGCAGTCCGTGGATTCGAAAGGTCTCAAACAGGTGTCCCAGTCTCTTCGACGGTGACAACTGCAGAATGTGGGGCTCGATCCGGTCGAGCCGTTGCTGGGGGAAGTCGTAACGCATGCCCACGGCCTGATCGAGCATCGGCTCGGATGATGCCAGTACACTGAGAGATGCCCTGACCTGCGGGTTGAGCTCGCAGGCCAGTTCGTAGCTGTGTTCCGGAACCAGGGCGACATCGACCTTGCCGAAAAACAGATCGATAACGGCGGTATTCACCTCCTTGACCCGTTCGATCTCGCTGAAGAAGCGGTCGGACTCCGGCAGGCCCTGCTCCAGCAGGGTGACATCGAGAAAGCGTCTTCCAACCGTGTCACTGGCCGCCAGTGAGAGCTTGCGCCCACGCAGCTGCGCCAGGCTGTCAGTCTCTTGGTGGCGGCGCACCAGAATCAGGTAGCGCTGCTTGACGGAAGGGCCGTATTGAACCACATAGCGACCTGTAGGATGGACCATGTCATCCAGTTCGAGAAAGCGCAGGCTGCTGAGGAAGACCCCCTCAAGCTTGCCTGATTTGAAATCCTCTATCAGGTCATCGGTGGAGTTGTAGATCTTGATGGTGAAATGCTCTTTGGTATCTGCAAGCAACTCGTTGAAGATCAGCTTGAAACTGATTTCGGCGTCGGTGACGCTCGAGTCATGCAATGCATCGATGCTACCGCCCACCTTGATGAGTGGTGGAGGGGGGGAGGCGGGTACGGCCGACACTTTGCCCAGAGTCAGACAGAAGAGACCTAGGCAGATGGCAGGCAGCAGGCGGATGGTGGACATCTGTGTATTCCGATAACGTTATTCCGTGGCCTCCTTGCCGAGAAGATAGGCGATCTCCGCCAGATATAACGCCTGATCATGCATTGCACGGTAGTGATTGGCCTGGATCATGGCATCAAACAGACTCGCTTCGATCACTTTCTGGGTTGTTACCGCGCCGGTCTGATAAGCCCGGCCGGTCAGGTCCCGATTCTCTTTCGAGGTGGCGATGGCCTGCTGCGTTATCTCCACCTGCCGCTTGGCACCCTGGATCTGCAGAAACAGATTCTTGACCTGGGTTGCCACACCATCGCTGACCAGCAGCCGCTGCTGTTCCATTTTGGCCTGCTCCGTTTCGGCGGCCGAGACCTTATGCCTGGTGCGGCCGCCTTCGAACAGGTTCATCTGCATGCCAATGCCGATCATCCAGGAACGACGATTGGCTTGGGTGTCCAGACCGCTGTCGAGGTCGTTACTGAAACCGTCATAGGCGCCGATCAGGGCGGCGCTGGGATAGTAGCCGCTCCTGGCTTCCTCGACTTTCGCCGAGTAGGCGTCGACGACCAGCGATAGCTTGCCGATCTCGGGATTGAACTCCAGGGCCTGCGTGATCAGCCGATCCAGGCTGCTTGCATCGGGGCCATCCGGGTAACTGTCGGAACCGATTTCCAGGGGTTCTCTCCAGTCCAGTCCCATGGCGAATGCCAGTGCGGCAAGCGCCGATTCATGGCGTGAC
>JARRNY010000201.1:0-4393 GCA_037384445.1 Candidatus Thiodiazotropha sp. | reverse complement strand
CGAGTTTGAGTTCTCCATCGACGATGAAGATCTGACTGTCGAACTGATCATGCCTCATGAGGCCTTTCGCCTCTTTTGTGAAAAGCACCAGGCCAGGCTCATTCAGCGCCCCGAAGAGATCGGCGGTGACAACGGGTTAAAGAGTCGGCCGGGACTCTATCGGCAGATGCCAAATCAATAAGCAATCCAAGAGATATCCCAGGAGGAGAAGCAACCGATGAGTATCGATATCAAGACTATGAGCGTGGAGCCCAAGCGCCAAACTTTTGCCCATGTGGCAAGACGCCTGGGCGGTGATGCGCCGGCATCGCGCTACGAAGAGGGCGTCTACGATCTGCAGGCCACCGCTCATTTTCACTACCGTCCCATCTGGGGGCCGGAGCACTGGCACTTCGATGAAGGCCGTACCGCGATCAAGATGCAGGACTGGTATCTGTTCAAGGATCCTCGCCAGTTTTACTACGGCACCTATACCGTGACCCGCGCCAACATGCATCAGACCACCGATCGCAACTTCGCCTTCGAAGAGAAGCGCAACATGCTGGCCAACGTCGATCCGGCTTGGCGCGAGATGCTGGTCAAATATCTGATACCCCTGCGCCACTATGAGTGGGGCGCCAACATGAATGCCTGTTCCATCTCCGATGCCGGCTACGGCACGGCGATCACCTCGGCCATGATCTTTACCGCCGGCGATCGCCTTGGCATTGCACAGATCCTCTCCCGCATCGGCATGCTGCTGTCTGGTGGTGACGGTGAAATGCTCGATGCGGCAAAGGCTGAGTGGATGCAGGCCGATGCCTGGCAGGGCGTGCGCAAAGCGATCGAAGACAGTCTGGTGCTGAAAGATTGGTTCGAGACACTGGTGGCTCAGTTTCTGGTGATGGATGGACTGGTCTATCCGCTGATCTACGAACACTTCGACCAGGAGGGGCAGAAGCACGGCGCCGCCGCGATCACCATGCTGTGTGAGTTTATGTCCGACTGGAACACAGAACACAACCGCTGGGTCGATGCGGTGGTAAAGGTCGCTGCTGCCGAGTCGGATGAAAATCGTGCCTTAATGAGCGGCTGGTATACGCAATGGCGCGACGTTTTCAACGATGCCCTTCAGCCATTGGCAACAACAGTGCTCGGCGATGGCGCTCAGGCCGCCATCAATGATGTACGTGACCAACTCGATGCCCGGGCCGCCAAGCTCGGTCTGAACATTTAGGAGACCGAGATGGCTGGAATCGTATCCATCACTTTGCAGAACAACGATGAGGCGCGTCCCGTGATCGCGTCGATCCTGGAAGACAATCCCAGCGCCAGCGCCAACTACATGCCGGGCGCGGTGAAGATCGACTCGCCGGAGCGGCTGGTGGTCAAGGCCAGTTCGGTCTCCGAACGCATCGGCCGCGACTGGGATCCCCTGGATGAGGACGACGATGAGTTGGTCCTCTCCTGGGGCGCCTAAGTTCGGATCAGCAGTCCGGAGGAGCAGAACAATATGACACCCCCACGCAAGAAGAAACTCAACCTAAAACAACGCTACGCCATGCTGACTCGCGGTCTCGATTGGGAGACCAGCTATCAGAAGATGGATGACGTCTTTCCCTACGATACTTTCGAAGGCATCAAGATCACCGACTGGTCGAAGTGGGAGGACCCCTTCCGCCTGACCATGGATGCCTATTGGAAATATCAGGGCGAGAAGGAGCGCAAACTTTACGCGGTGCTCGACTCCTTCGCCCAGAACAACGGCCAGCTCGGTATCACCGATGCGCGCTACGTCAACGCCATCAAGCTGTTCCTTACCGGCGTCACGCCGCTCGAGTATCAGGCCCATCGCCACTTCGCCCATCTCGGTCGTCACATCCGTGGCGCAGACCCAGATCCACACCATCAGCCACTACAACAAATACTTCGACGGATTCTCCGAGTTCCCGCACATGCACGACCGGGTCTGGTATCTGTCTGTGCCCAAGTCCTTCTTCGATGACGCCTGCAGCGCCGGGCCCTTCGAGTTCTTCACCGCCATCTCGTTTGCCTTCGAGTATGTGTTGACCAACCTGCTGTTCGTCCCCTTCATGTCGGGTGCTGCCTACAATGGCGATCTGGCCACGGTGACATTCGGCTTCTCGGCTCAATCCGACGAGGCGCGCCACATGACCCTCGGTATCGAGGTGATCAAGTTCATGCTGGAGCAGCACCCGGACAATCTGCCCATCGTGCAGAAGTGGGTCGACAAGTGGTTCTGGCGCGGACACAAGGTACTTGGCCTGGTCGCAATGATGATGGACTACATGCTGCCCAAGCGCATCATGTCCTGGAAAGAGGCCTGGGAGATCTACTTCACCGAAGCGGGCGGCGCGTTGTTTGAAGATCTATCCCGCTATGGTCTGCGTGTGCCCAAGTACGCCGATATCGCTACCGAAGAGGCGGAGCACATCTCGCATCAGAACTGGGCCATCTTCTATCAATATACTCAGGCCGCCGGTTTTCATACCTGGCTGCCCAGCGACGAGGAGATGGACTGGCTGTCGGAGAAGTATCCCAATACGTTCGACAAGTACTACCGTCCCCGTTTCGAAATGTGGCGTGAGATGGAAGCGAAAGGCGAGCGTTTCTACAACAACGCGCTACCCCAACTTTGTCAGACCTGCCAGATCCCGATGGGTTATACCGAACCCGGTGATCCCACCAAGATCGCCTTCCGCAGCAGCGTCTACAAAGGCGAGCGCTACCACTTCTGTTCCGATGGCTGCAAAGACATCTTCGACGACGAGCCGGAGAAGTTCGCCCAGGCCTGGCTGCCGGTACACCAGATATTCCAGGGCAACTGTGGCGGTGCCGATTTGAGCGACGTGCTCAAGTGGTACCACATGGATAACGGTGTCGACAACATGGACTACACCGGTTCGCCCGATCAGAAGCAGTGGGATGCCTGGCAGGCAGCGCGCAAAAAGGTCGCGAATTGAAACAAACCGATGGTGATGGTGGGGCAGGGCCCCACCAAACACCCAAGATAGAACGATGACAACAGATTCTGTAACGAGGAGGAGCACATGGCGGTAGTCGCACTCAAACCGGGCTATGCGGAGGCCATCGATATCCGCGATCGCAAGGAAAATTTTCACGGCAACCAGGTGGTCTACCTGCACTGGGAAGAGCACCTGAGCTTCTGTTCGGCGACGGCTTTTCCGCTGCCGCCCGACATGCCCTTCGGCGCGCTGACCCAGGAGCTGATACCCAAGTTCTATGGCATGCATCCCGACTTTGCAAAACTCGATTGGGAGAGCGTGGAGTGGAAGATTGACGGCAAAGCGTCAACCCCGGATATGGGCAAAAGCCTGGCCGAGAACGGTGTCGGACACAAATCGCTGATCTGTTTTCACGCGCCCGGCCTGAATGGCTACAAAGGTTCCTGTTCATAAACAAAGCGATCAAGACCGGCCTGGCCGGTCATTTACCACACGATTACAAGCTGCGAAAACGCGGCGACCATAGGAGGCAAACCAATGGCACTACGAGGTGTTCTACGCCCTGGACACGTATCCCTGCGGGTACTTGATCTGGATGAAGCACTGGTTCATTACAAAGAGCGGCTGGGGCTGCTGGAGACCGATCGCGACGATCAGGGACGTGTCTATCTCAAAGGCTGGGATGAACAGGATTGGTTCTCCGTGGTGTTGCACGAGGCTGACACCACCGGCATGGATTTTATGGGCTTCAAAGTCGATAGCAATGAAACCCTGAGTGAACTCGAAGGTAAATTACGGGACTTCGGTTGTAGTGTGGAGCGTATCCCGGCCGGTGAACTCAACCACTGTGGCGAGCGGGTTCGCTTCGACTCGCCCACGGGGCATCTGTTTGAACTCTACGCCGAAAAAGATGTGAAAGGCACCGACATGGGGCGTGTCAATCCTGAGCCCTGGCCTGATGACCTCAAGGGCATGCAGGTGCAGCGCTTTGACCACTGCCTGCTCTACGGCGACGATCTGGACGGCAGTGTCAAACTCTTTACCGAGGTGCTGGGCTTCGATGAAGCCGAACGGGTAATGGATGGCGACTTTCAGCTCGCCTCCTTTCTCACTTGCGGCATGAAGGCCCACGACCTGGCAATCATCCGTCACGATGAGAAGGGCAAGCTGCACCACGCCTCTTTTCTGCTGGGTTCCTGGGAAGAGGTGCTGCGTGCCGCCGACATCATCGGCAAACACAAGATATCGATCGATATCGGTCCCACCCGTCACGGCATCACCCGCGGGCGGACCATCTACTTCTTCGATCCCTCGGGTAACCGTAACGAGGTCTTTCACGGCTCTTACGACTGGTATCCTGACCATGAACCAATCACCTGGACAGCAGACGAACTGGGCGGAGCGATTTTTTACCACGATCAGAAACT
>JARRNY010000200.1:0-5367 GCA_037384445.1 Candidatus Thiodiazotropha sp. | reverse complement strand
GCGGGCGCGAGGCCGTCGCCCTCGATGGAGCTGCTGGGAGCTTGCGCGGAGAGATCGACCTGATGGGCTTCAGCGGTTCACGCCGGGTGGTGATCGAGGCCGATGCCATGTTGCAGGGCGGAGACAAGATCCGCTTTGTCGACAACCCGGTCGAGGTGGAAGGCATAGGCGCGCCCCCAGCGGAACCTCCACCAACACCGGAACCGGTTGCCGCGCCACCGCCGCCCGAGCCGTCAGCGAAGTCCGAACCGCCTGATCCACTTCCCGAAGCGGTCGAAGACGAAGAGTCAGCCGGTTGGGTGGCTACCGCTATCTGGTTTACGCTGATCAATCTTTTATTGGTGTCTGTTGCAGTCGGACTCTTCTGGTGGCTGCGTCGGCGCAGTCAACGCAATATGGTCCAATTGATCGAGGAGGATGAGACGGCAACAGGGGCGGAGGAGAAGCCCGCATGATGGAACTGAGCCAGTTGAGTGTTCTTATCATGGTTGAGGTAATCATCGGGTTGGTGATCCTAAGCGCTTTGCTGCTCTCTTTTGCTTTGATTCGCAAGCGTCGTATTCGGAGCGCGGTCCAGCACCTTGCTGAGCGCGTGCAGAGCGATAAGCCTGCTCGCACCAAACGCCTAAAGACGTTGCTAAGCGAGCACTTTGGCTATGCGGACGATCAACTCGAACAGGCGCTGCACAATATAACTCAGGCGGAGATGCGGCTGTTTCAGAATCTAATCAACGGTTATATGCAGGACAACCAGCTCTACCTGCAACAGTTCGATGTGGACGAGGAGAATCTCGTCTCGGCCTATCAGGAGTTGCAACCGCAGGCTGGTTCGGCGCGTCCGCCGCTCACCGAAGGGGGTGAAGAGGAAGAGGAGTTGCAGCGTCTGCAGGATGAGAATCAGCGTCTTTCCGATGAACTGCGCGTAACCATGGATACCATGGGTCGTATGCTCAACGAATACTCCTCTATGTTTGCCGGTGGCAACGACGCGCCGTTGACGAGAGAAGTCGCTACTGCAGGGGATGAGACGCAAGAGGAGGCGGCTGAGCGGGAGCCGCTGCCCGAAGCGGATGACACCGAGGTGGAGATCCCCGATCTGCAAGCTAGTGATATGGAGATGGAGGTCTTGGCGGCAGATCCCGATGCGCTGCTGGAGAGTGACGCGGAGTCTAGCGCTCTCGATGAAGAGGTTTCCGAAATCATCGACGAAGTCATGGAAATCGCCGATGGGATGAATTTGGATCGGGGGACTGAGCCGCGGCCGGACGCCGCCACCGTTAGCAACGAGTCGTTATTGGATGAGTTGGAGCAGGTGGATATCGAACTGCCCGAGATGGGGCAGGCTACAATCCCGGACAAGATGGAATCCGAAGCCGATTCCAAACCTGAACCGAAACCGGAATACACTCCTGAGGCGGAGTCAAAAGCAGAACCCGAGCCCGACCCTGGTTCTTTGGAGGAGGAGTGGGCGAGAATGCTGGAAGAGGACGCTGCTCAAAAAAAGACGCCCGATAACCAGTAACCCGGGTTTACTCAATGCCGGCGAGGGATTTCCGGTTATCTATCCGAACAAAAAAAGGACGCCCGAAGGCGTCCCACTCTTTTCGTTACGTCAGTCAGTCAGCTTGGCTGATGACCTATACGGTTGCGCACAACCTGACCGCTGTTATTTGATCTTTGCGGATTTGCTGTCGCTCTCACCCTTGTTGTCGGTCCAGGAGAGCGTGATCTCATCGCCCTTGGCGGCACCGGTGAATTTGAACGAGATGTAGGGGTTCTTGGAGACACCGCCGCTCCACTCTGCAGTCAGCACTGTGGTGCCGTTGTGCTTGCAGACCACTTCCTCGATGAAATGGGCAGGAATCAGTTTGCCGGTCTTGGAATTCTTGCGGGCACCGGTCTCCATGGGGTGGGAAATCAGCGCTTTGACGGTGGTTTCGGTAGAGCTTGCCGCCAGCTTTGACGACAGCAATGACATCACCGGTCTTGCCCATTTTGATACGGGTTGCGGCAAAGCCGACAGCACCCTTACCGAGGACAAAATTGGCAACCAGAGGTGAGGGGTTGTTGGAAGCGATGATGGCGATCGATTCCACATCGGCAATAGAGGTGGTTACAGTTACTGGTACCACGGCGCCGTTTTCAGCGATGTCCGGTGCTTTGACGCCGATATCGGCTGACTCGGTAGTCTCCGAGCTGCCCAGAAGAGCGTCGAGTGCATTGGGAAGCTCTTTGGATTCAAAGGCAGCCTTGTTCCAGGCAGCCAGAATCTGCTGAGGTGCCAGCATGCCCGCTCCGGCAGCTATACCGACCGCGCTGGCAGCGAGTGATCTCTTGAGGAAGATCCTGCGTTTCATTTCAGTGCTCATTCATTCTCTCCAGACTGAGAAAGGTGTATTGAAAGTTGAGTTTTATTCATGAAACTGAGCCGGTTGGTCAATTCCATCCTCCCGCTATCTTGTTGCGAACATGCCGAATGGTCTAAAACGGCTGTCCACGCTTCGGAAAAGTAGGAGTAGCGTGCATTCTTGTATGGGGTAGCGGCTCTCATGGCCTGTTCCTCTGCCCTGCGCTGAAACTTCAACGTTGCGGGTTAGGACACAACTGGCCCGAAAAAGTTGCGGCCGCTTTGCCCAATCCTCCTGGAATCTGATTATTCTCTGTGCAGTAGCTTGTTTCCCTGTTTTCTCTCATCGTCCCTGCGCCAGCACGCTTTATATACCTATACAGGTAGGCAGTAAGAATACCGAAACAGTCAGCGATAGCAAGTAAAAAATTCTCTATTTATTAGTGATTTGTGATTTATTAATGCGACTACTATCGGGACGACTCTTTCTCCTGTCGCTTGACGACTTCCTGCAGACGTTTGAGGCGGGATTCGATGCGTGAAACCTGCTGGAAATCCCCTTTGTCGACCTTTCTCAGGGCTATTTCCAGCTGCTGGGTGGCCGGTCGTAGCTGTCCCTCGGCAACATAAGCCTCTGCCAGCATACGGTGGGATTCCGCCTGATTGCCCGCCAGCTCCTCCACCCGTCCAACCAGACGGTAGAGTCGGGGATTGTCGGTGCGAAAGCTGATGACACGAGCCGCCACCTGGCGCGCTTTATCGTAATCGCCTGCCTCGGTCAGGGCCTCGATGTAGGCTGCCGAGAGCGGATAGTTCTCCGGCATCAGGGTGTAGTAGGTCTCCAGGGTGCGGAGTCCCTTCTCTGATTGTCCGCGCAAACGGGCCAATTCGGCGCTTGCCAGGACATACTCGATCTGTTGCGGACTCTTTTCCAGCAACTTCCCGATGATCTGCTGGGCTTTGGTGTACTGTCGGTTGCGCATCAGGGCCAGAGCGTAGCCATATTCGTGGGCCTCTTCGTTGAGGTGGCGTCCTTCATCGAGGCCGCTGGCGAAGTGTTTGATGGCCTCCTTGGGCTCTTTGAATTGCCTCACACGCAATGCCTCCCGGGTGAGAAAATAGCGCTGACTTCCAGGATATTGCTTGTAGCCGTGCTGCTCCGCGCGGCCCAGTGCATCGGCTATGCGGTTGGTGGTGACCGGGTGAGTGCGCAGCATCTCCGGAACACCGGACTCATAGATGCGGCTGGCGTGGGTGAGACGCTCAAAGAAGACCGGCATGGCGCGGGGGTCGAAATTCGCATCCGCCAGCAGCTGTATCCCCACCGTGTCCGCCTCCTCCTCGTTGCTGCGGGTGAAATTGATCTGTTCCTGGATTGCGCTGGCCTGGGCGCCGGTGGCCATCGCGATGCCGGCATCGGCTCCGCCGGCCACTCCGACCAGAATCGAGGCGAGGAGCAGGGCTGCTGTCTTACCGCTCATCTTGTTGGCGGCGTCGAAGGCGCGCAGAAGATGCTTCTGGGTCACATGGGCGATTTCATGAGCGATGACCGAAGCCAGCTCGCTTTCGCTCTGGGTGGCCAGAATCAGACCACTATGGATGCCTATGTATCCACCGGGGCCGGCGAAGGCGTTGATGCTGGGTTCGTCGAGCACGAAGAAGGTGAAGTCCTGGCCGGTGGCTTCACTCTGCTTCAACAGGCGGTTGCCCAGATCCTGTACGTACTCATTGATGAGGGGATCATCCAGCACATTGGCGTTCTTTTTCACACTCAACATGAAATCACGGCCCAGCTGTTTCTCGGCCGAGGGGGTGAGGTACTGGTCGGAGGGAGAGCCCAATTCGGGAAGATTGATCTCCTGTGCACGCAATGCGGAGACCGATATGAGAGCGATTCCGAGGGTTAGCGCGCCAAGGCGGGAGATAAGTGAGAACAGCGATAGTTTCATGATTCCAGAAGATCCTGATGAGACGAGATAGTTCCTTGTCAAGGAGTTTTGTGGGTCGCTAATTTTCGTCAGTGGTGTAGTCTGTGCACCGTTTCAATCTACACCTGGGGGCCCTCCCAGGGCAAAACGACCATCACATCCAGAACGAAATGAAAGGTAAGGAGAGTTACAAATGAAACGGAGCACTGTGCTGTTTATTGCCGCACTCATGCCCATGGGTTTCGCCTGTGCGCAACCCCCTATGCAGGACAATATCGAGGAAGGCAAGGGCGTGATCAAAGCCTTCGTGGGCGATCTGAAGAAAGAGTTGAAAAAGGGGATGAAGGAGGGGGGACCGGTTAAGGCCATTCAGGTCTGCAATACTGTGGCTCCTCATCTGGCCGAAGCCCACTCACAGATCAGTGGTTGGCAAGTAGCCCGCACCAGCCTCAAAGTGCGCAACCCCGATAATGCCCCCGATACCTGGGAAATGGCAGTACTGGAGGAGTTCGAAAAGCGCAAGGCGGCCGGCGAAGATCCGATGAAGCTGGTCAAGGCCGAAGCGGTCGAAGAGGATGGCCGCCAGGTCTTTCGCATGATGAAAGCGATCCCCACTGCTGAGGTCTGTACCAAGTGCCACGGCAGCGAGTTGGCCGAGCCGGTCGCGGCCAGGCTCGACGAGCTCTATCCCGAAGACAAGGCCCGCGGTTTCAAAGTCGGTGACCTGCGCGGAGCCTTCACTCTGAAGAAGCCGCTGTAGTCAGAGAGCGCATTTTCCCGCCACTAATCCCGTAGGGTGGGGCCCAGCCCCACCCACGGACTAGTTGAGCTGGATACGCTGTCCCCAGGGCGTGTTCTCCTTGCCCTTCACCAGCCAGATGACCGGATAGACCGGTTCCTGCTTCGGAAAGGCGCCCTGCGCATCGGTGAAATAGACCAGCAGGTCGGGTTGCACACCTTTTTCCGCCAGCCACTCGAAGACAGGTTCGAAGCTGGTGCCGCCACCGCCGGTGATTTTCGTCGGCAGCTCGAACTCCTCCCACGCCTCGTAGACCCAGGGAGCCCCCTCGGCGATGGATGAGTCGCAGGCCA
>JARRNY010000199.1:0-2976 GCA_037384445.1 Candidatus Thiodiazotropha sp. | reverse complement strand
CCTGGGCTTCGACTAGATCCTTTGGCGCCAGTGGCAGGATCAATCCCACCACGGTGGCGCCGGCCGTGGAATCGATCTGTAACAGGCCACTGATACGCTCTGCCCGGCGTTGCATGTTGGCGAGCCCTTTGCCGTTGTTTTGCACGGACTCGAATCCCACGCCGT
Source organism: Candidatus Thiodiazotropha sp. (assembly GCA_037384445.1). Lineage (GTDB taxonomy): Bacteria > Pseudomonadota > Gammaproteobacteria > Chromatiales > Chromatiaceae > Thiodiazotropha. Next base: position 2,811 of record JARRNY010000199.1, on the reverse strand, counting down.
TGTCATGCACTTTGATGTGTAGCTGCTGCCGGGGTGTCTCATCCTGGTGAAGCTTCGCTTCGATTGTGACCTGGGTCGCTTGTGCGTGCTTGAGGATGTTGGTGATCGCCTCCTGCACGATACGCAGGATCTGCAGGATGCGCTCCGGACCCAGCTCCTTCACCGCGGGCAGTTCGGCGATGCGCCAATGGGTTTCGATCCCAGCTGCTCCCAGGCGCGGGTTGAGGCGACTGCGTAGATCACCCAAGGCGGTCGCCAGGTCTTCGATGTAGGGGTCCATGGAGTTGACCACCAGGCGCAGATCGTCAAGTGCGGCACGCAGCGCCTGGCCCACTTCATCGAGTGTCGGTTGCGCGCCGTCAATCAGGGAGATGGTCGAGACCAGGTGCCCGCCCAAACCGTCATGCATGTCGCGCATCAGGCGGCCGCGCTCTTCCGCCAGCAACTGCTCCTGTTCGAGGCGGCGGATTTTTACGTGTTGCGCCTCGGCGGCGGCCACCTGTTTGGCGACGCGGCTCTCCAGGTCTCGGTTGAGGGTTTCGGCAAAGGTCAGTGTGTCGACAAAGCGCATCAACAATATCCAACCGAAGACCAGTAAGACCAGTGGTGCGCTGTATTGAATATAGAGACCATCATCACGTGACAACCATTGATTGGTTACCAGCCAATCGTGGATGCCGAAGCTGAAAACCAGCAATCCGGACATGATCAGCCAGCTGATCTCTTTGTCATGTTGATGGCGGCGCCAGGCATGGAGCACAATATAGGTGGAGTAGGCGCCAAACAGCAGAATGAGTGTATGCCACAGATGCGCCCCGACCCAGCGCAGCCAGTATCCGTCAATGGCGGCGAAGGCGAGCAGCAGCGAGCCAAGAAGAGCAGAAACCAGGACACTCCGCTCAATGGCCAGACGCTGGACGTTGAGAAAACGCGAGACGAAAAAGACGGTCCCGACAACGGCCCAGCCGACAGTCACGTACCAGAGCCACCACCAGGCGGGGGCGGGAATCCCGGGATTGGGTATCAGCAGACTGAGGTTGTGTATCGCCCAGAAGATAATCGAGAAGGCAAACCAGCCGTATACGGAATCCCGCCTAAGCCACCATAACGCCCCCATGAAGGCGCTCATGGTAACCATGAAAACAGTGATAATTTCCACCACTGTGACATCAATGAAATGGCGCTGGTGAAAGTAGGGGGCAAGAGATTCATCGCTGCCCAGATAGAGGGGGCGAAGCAAACCGTATCCCCTGAGATCGGAAACCAGATGGATCTGCAGTTCGTTGTTGCCGGGATGCAGGAGTCCGTTGGGGATCAGCAGATAGAGGGGACGATTCCAATTGATACTGACCGGGTCTGTCATGCGCCCGCCGCTGCCGATCAGTTCGCCATTGAGCCAGACGCCGGCGTTAACCGCAGCCCGTGGTAGGTATACTCCCCACAACCGGTCGGGAGCGACACTCAGGCCGATATCGAATCGATACCATGCCTGTTTCTCATGGGGGAGTGTGCGCCACCAGTCGTCTGCCAGAGTCACCGCCTTCCAGCCTTTACCGTTGGCCGCAGGGGGTGTCGCTGAGTGGCCCGCCAGGCGCCAGCCCTCGCTAATGACAAGAAACTCTTCGTCGGGAAGTACCTTGTGCAACTGCAACAGGGTCAGCCAGCACAGTAGAGGTATTCCAAATATCACCCACGGGCGCAATTGGGTGATGGCTGTCGCTTCGGCGTTCATGGAACAGATATATTTAGAAGCCCCTGTTGCATCGCTTCGAAGACCGCTTCGCCACGCGAACGTACTGCGAGTTTGCGATAGATGTGTTTGATGTGTGTGGTTACCGTGCCGGGCGACATATCGAGTCCCTCGGCGACTTCGGCGTAGGAAAGGCCCTTGGAGAGCAGGGAGAGTACTTCATGCTCACGTTCTGTGAGACTGCTTTTGGCGCCGGTGGGCTGCTTCTCGTCAGTTACGGGTGTTAGTCTGCGCAATACATGCCGGGCAATGGCCGGGCTGATGGGTGAACCTCCTGCGAGCAGTTGTAAGATGGCAGCAGCAACCTCAACACCATCGCTCTCCTTCAACAGATAGCCGGTCGCCCCCGCTTCAATGGCTTTGAAAACATGTTGCTCGTCGCTGAACACGGTAATCACCATCGCTTCGGTGGCGAGATTCTGTTTCGTGATCGTGTTAATCAGCTCGATTCCACTGCCGTCAGGGAGTCCAATATCTGTGAGTAAAACCCTGGGAGGGTTGGCGACCAGCATCCGATGGGCTTCAGCGTAGGTTGACGCAGCACCGATCAGGTGAAGCGCTGGGTGACTCAACCAGCAGTATGCTTGGAAGAGTCTCAACCTTAGTTGTCTGTTGCATTGTGCTTGGTGGTCGTGAAGCGCTTCCGCAGTTTCCCACGGTTATCATATTATTTGATATTAAGATATTCCAGCCTGAGTAAAAAGTCTACAGGCTCAGTAGGGAAAGCGCCCCGCCAACGGAATTATGCCGCTTCCATACATATGGGGAAAATGATTTCGATGCGTTTGTGAATGTAGCCAAGTCACACCCGATTTATACATGGAATGAGCGCGATACCGCCAAGTTAATCATTGCATCTATCCGGGCAGGTTACACACAATAGCGTAATGCGGTCAGTTTCGCTTGAAGGCAGAGTGTTGGTAGAAGGGAGTAAATTAAGATGACTCACAGCATGCTGGAATGGCATGCTGTGAAGCATGCCATGAGGCTTAACGCGGGGGGTTGATACCGAATCGTTTCATTCTTCGATAGAGGGTGTTGCGACTGAGATCGAGTTTTTT
>JARRNY010000198.1:0-4886 GCA_037384445.1 Candidatus Thiodiazotropha sp. | reverse complement strand
TTTATTGATGTCTAACGGGGTCTGGCAGGGGCAGTTGCCAGGAACATGGTTCCCGAGTTCCAGGATCGGAAGTCCGCTGATGAATGAGCGGGAGGAGAAGCCGCTATTGGGGGACTTGGTGGGGCAGGGCCCCTGCCCTACACCCTGAATTGAACGGTAGGGTGGGGCCCTGCCCCACCAAAATCTATTGTTTAAGCCAAGTAGAAGGGGTGTCTTGACGCTTAAGTAAGTGCCATTCGGTTCAGAGTATACTCACTCTCACCCCATCAAGGTTACCTTTCCTATACTTGAATCTACGCAAAATCGAGGCGTACTACTAAAGCCATTCGCGTAATTTGCAATGATTGGCGTTAACTTGCGGCATTCTTCCTTTCAGTCAGTGCCATTCCTCACTGACCCTATTTTCCAGGATTACATGCTGTGGCTTGCCAGGTAGGGTATATTAGGGCGAGCGGGCCATGCCGTGGGGTTCAGATCACAAATAACCTATCTATCGAGCATGTCCCCCATAGATTTGCATATTAACCCGGCGACCAGAAAGACCATGTTCAGGGCGTCAACACAGGGATTGAACAGATGAAAGCACTCATCGGAAAACTGGTCAGCGCTACCACAGGACTCATCAAACGAGTCGCCTGGCTCTATCATCCCCAGACCTTGCGGGAGAAAGGCTTGATCTGGGGTAGTGGCCTCGGCGTGGTGACACTCGTTGTCGTGCTATTTCTGGTCGGTATCTATTGGAGCAGCATGCCCGAACCCTTCGATGTGCACGACAACACCCGCAGCATGCTGAATGAAGCGGGCCTGGAACCGGTCACCGGCTCGTACACCACAGCCACCCTGGTTTCCGTTATGCAGACCCTGCTGGACAAACCCGGGGGCTATCTGAGCAACGACATCATGCCCCCCAGTGTGTTTCTGGACAACATCCCCAATTGGGAGTTTGGCGCCTTGACCCAGGCCAGGGACCTGGCGCGATCGTTACGCAACGACATGAGCCGTTCCCAATCCCAATCGTTGGAGAACAAAGACCTCGCCATCGCCGAACCCCAGTTCAACTACAGTAACGACTCCTGGATGTTCCCCTCCACCGAAGGTGAGTACCGTGCCGGTCAGAAGGCGCTGAAACACTATCTCTATGGCCTCTCCCGTCAGGGCGAGACGCGGACGCAGTTTTATGCCCGCGCCGACAATCTGCGTGACTGGTTGGCGGTGGTCGAGAAGCGCCTGGGGAGTCTTTCTCAACGTCTGAGCGCCAGCGTCGGACAGGAACGGATCAATACGGACCTGGCCGGCGACCCCGCTGCCGCCCAGTCCACCTACGCCTCCGATCATGTCATGGTACAGACACCCTGGCTGGAGATTGACGATGTCTTCTACGAGGCTCGCGGCGCCACCTGGGCGCTGATCCATTTTCTCTCCGCGGTTGAGGTCGACTTTCAGGATATCCTGCGCAAGAAGAACGCCCTGGTGAGTCTGCGTCAGATCATCCGTGAGCTGGAGGCAACACAAGAGCCTATCAGCAGTCCGATGGTATTGAACCAGCGGATTGGGCATCTTCGCCAACTACTCACTGGTCATGGCCTCGTACATCTCCCGCGCCAATGCGGCGGTGATCGACCTGAGAAATCTGCTGAGCCAGGGATGATCGTGAAGGATGCGAAGACAAATCGTCGCATCCAGGTATATAAGAGAGATCACGAACCCATCGGCAACTGCAGTCCTCTCAACATCATCAATTCATCACGCCGCACTCATTTCAAGCTTGCAAGATAGATATTATGGATAATGAAGAAACACCGACAACCAACGACATTGCGACGACTAACTCAATTTGGTTGAGTGCGGTTATCGTGTTGCTCTGGCTGGTAGGCTTTGGGGTATTCCTGTTATTCGGTTTCTTTTCCGTGATTACCATACAGGCTCCCGACTCAGGGGTTGGTACTTGGAATTTACTGGTGACGTTGGCCGAAGGCATTGTGCTGTTCATCGCTGCACGCCATTTCTTCAGCGGTACCCAACCAATGTCGACGCTCTTTTTCTGGGTCGCAATCGCTGCGGTCGGCATTCCTCTGGTCGCCGCCGGTGGTTGTTCTATTCTGCCGAATCATTTTCGGCTCGGATGATTCATGGTCTGTTCGACATACTGTCGCTGATGGCGGCAGTGGGAGTGGCGAAGTGGTTCCGCGACCGATATGGACTGACGCGTCCGGCAGGCATTGAGGATCAGAACCAACAGCGTTACTACCTGGTCGCTTTGTTGATGGGACTTGCTCTGGGGAGCCTGATATTCGGCACCTGGAATCTCTGGTTGAGCGGCGCAAACGGGTTGGCCAAGAGTGTGCTCGGCGGCATCTTCGGCGCGGTAGTCGCCGCGGAGTTGTTCAAGCGCTTCAACGGTATCAGTTGCTCCACCGGACTCTATTTCGTTCCCGGCCTGGTGGTACTGATTGCGCTGGGGCGGATTGGCTGCTTTCTAAGCGGCCTTGATGACCATACCCACGGTATCGTTACGGAGCTACCCTGGGGCGTCGACTTCGGTGACGGTGTTCTGCGCCACCCGGTGCAGTTGTACGAGTCCCTGAGCATGCTGCTATTCCTTGTCTTTTTACTGGTGGATTACCCCCGTCGCCCACGGATATGGCGGCAACAGGGGTTCTACTGGTTCGTTCTGTTCTATGCCCTGCAACGTTTCGTGTGGGAGATCCTCAAACCCTATCCGGCAGTGTTGTTCGGGCTAAATCTGTTTCAATGGCTCTGCCTCGTGCTTTTGGCCTATGCCCTGTGGATGCTGAAGCCTGGAGTGACCGATGACGAATAAGGCCAGACCCTATATCTTTTATGCTCAGACACAATCTCTCTGCGAAGCCTGTCTGGATGTGGTGCCGACCAAGATCCTGATCCAGGATGAGCAGGTCTATTACCAAAAACGCTGTCCGGAACATGGCATGCAGAAGACCCTGGTTTCCACCGATGTCGAATACTTCAAGCGCTGCAAGACGTATCTGAAACCCGGCGACATGCCACAGCAATTCCAGACCGAAATTGATCAAGGATGCCCGTACGACTGTGGCCTCTGTCCCGATCACGAGCAGCACTCCTGCCTCTCGCTGTTCGAGATTATCGACGAGTGCAACATGCAGTGTCCGGTCTGCTTTGCCGACTCCGCGCCAGGCAAGGGCAATGCACGCAGCATGAAGGAGATCGAGCGCATGCTCGATACCATCCTCGCCAGTGAGGCGGTGCCGGACCTGGTCCAGGTCACCGGTGGCGAGCCGACCTTGCATCCCCGGTTGATCGAGATACTCCATCGCCTGAAGGCGAGCCCGATACGCCATCTGATGCTCAACACCAACGGCATCCGAATTGCCCGCGATCCGCAACTTGCGCAGGCACTGGCTGGCCTGAAACCCGGCTTCGAGGTCTATCTGCAGTTCGATTCCCTGCAGGCCGAGGCGCTTCAGAACATTCGCGGGCAGGATATGCGCAAGGTTAGAAAGCAGGCGCTGGAACAACTGGAGCGCCTGGATATCTCGACCACACTGGTCTGTGCCATCCGCAAGGGTGTGAATGACGCAGAGATCGGTGACATCATCCATTTTGCTCAACAGTGGCGCTGTGTTCGCGGTATTACTTTCCAACCGGTGCAGGATGCCGGACGCAATCAGGGAGGCACCTCTGAACATCGCATCACCCTGAGCGAGATCCGCCGTCGCATCATCGATGCGGACAATCCCTTCAGCGATGACGATTTGATACCGCTACCCTGTCATCCCGAGAACATCTGTATCGGGTATGCGATAAAGTCTGAGGGCAAGGTCACACCGGTGACCGGCCTGTTGCCCAGAGAGGAACTGCTCAAGGGGGTCGACAACACCATTACCTTTGAGAAGAGCGAGGGGTTGCGGGAGGCCTTCTACCGACTCTTTTCATTGGATGCCTGCGGAGAGCAGACGATTTGTCGAACCCAATGGCCGGCTCTATCCCCTGGAGACCTGGAATCTCTTCCACAGGAACGAAGTGAGAAAAGCACCGACGCTAGAGACAGAGTCGAGTCCATCCCCACATACTCTCCTCGGTGAGGACGATGACTACAAAGTCAAGGTCTGAACCTTGACCCGCGAGACTTTCTACACACTGAAGCCCATATACACTCTGGGGAAGCATGGCGCAGAGCTCCAGACGCTTCAGGCACTCTGCGATTTACGTGAGTGTCGAGTTGTTTCACGCGATGCCACAGACTGCGTGAGTGGCAGATCGTCCTCGAGGATTACGAGCCGTAACCGGTACTGCTACACTTGATCCACGCCTCGTGCAGCCACATGCCGCTGAAGATGCAGCGGTATCATCGATTTCACCACACCGCGGCTCCGGGAGACGCTTTACCGGATCAGCCAAACCGGCCGCGAATGACTTCATAAACATCGAAGTTGATGTGGGTGTTTTAAATTAGAAGCGAGAAATGTGCGACTTGTAAGGATCGCGCGGATCATCGCGCTTTTATAACTGGCAAATGAACCCGCATAATCAACCACAAAATGAACAGGGTCAGAGAAGAGAGGTGCTTACTTTAAGCCATTTTGGTGGGGCAGGGCCCACCCTACACCCTGAATTGAACGGTAGGGTGGGGCCCTGCCCCACCAAATTCAATGCTTAAAAGTGCCAATCGGGTAAGAGTAAACATACGCTTCCTCCATCAAGTTTTGTTCCCCATCTCTTCAGCATGAGGCTTGTTGTGGAAATAGCTATAGCGATTGATCCAGTGGAGGCGTGTATCCTCTGTTCGACTGCTGAGTGACGAATAAGTGTCTAATTGACAACTTGTTGAACGAAAGGGGAGTTGCAGGGTATTTCATCCAAAATATAGTACTCATAATATTCCTGTT
>JARRNY010000197.1:0-4489 GCA_037384445.1 Candidatus Thiodiazotropha sp. | reverse complement strand
ACCATGGCGCGGCCAATGGCGCCGTCGGCAGTGATCACGTCGGCTTCGATGGTGGGGTTACCCCGTGAATCAAGGATCTCTCGTCCACGTACGTCAACAATTTCGGACATTATGTCTCCGTCTGCTGTTTTGGGTTGATATGGTAAGTATAAGAATCTGTCTCTATGCCGGGAATGGTAACCGAAAACGCGCTGGCAGGTTTATAACCTGGTCTCGATAAAGCCCTGCTCTTTGACAGTCCGGTCGAGCAACTGCAGGGTCTGCAGCAATTCCCGCATACGCGGCAGGGGCCAGGCATTGGGGCCATCGCTGAGGGCCTTTTCCGGCTCCGGGTGGGTCTCCATAAAGAGACCGCTGACGCCGGCTGCCACGGCGGCACGGGCCAACACCGGCACATGCTCCCGCTGACCTCCGGAACTGCTGCCCTGCCCGCCCGGCAACTGCACCGAATGGGTGGCGTCGAAGACAACCGGACAACCGGTGTCGCGCATCGCCGCCAGGGAGCGCATATCGGAGACCAGATTGTTGTAGCCGAAGGAGACGCCCCGCTCACAGACCATAATCTGCGTGTTGCCGACCGCTTTTGCCTTCTCAGCACCGGCACGCCGATCTGCGTCTTCACCTTCTGCAGGATCTGCAAGCCCTGCTCCAGCCCTGGGCCACGAAAGCTCTTATCGGAGGAGCGATTGGCCTTGTCGAAAGAGGACTTGTAGATGAAGGGGATGTTCAGTTCGCCGCACAGCTCTTTGAGCTGACCGGCGGTCTCCAGCGCCAGCGCCTCGCTCTCGATAACGCAGGGACCGGCAATGAGGAACAGGGGACGATCGAGTCCAACCTCGAAATCACACAGCTTCATTGGCCTCGATCTCTACGCTCTGACGGCTTGAATCCTTGTGCTTTCTCGCCGCTTCGATGAATCCAGAAAAGAGCGGATGGCCATAGCGCGGTGTAGAGGTAAACTCAGGGTGGAACTGGCAGGCCACGAACCAGGGGTGATCGGGGATCTCGACGATCTCCACCAGCCGGCCATCCACCGAGCGGCCGGCGATCTTCATGCCGGCGGTAACGATGTCGTCCAGATAGCTGTTGTTGAACTCATAACGATGACGGTGGCGTTCGACGATCACGTCTTTGTTGTAGAGCTGGTAGGTCAGGCTGCTGGGCTGAAGCTGGCACTCCTGGCCACCCAGGCGCATGGTGCCGCCCAGGTCGGAGTTTTCCGTCCGCTTCTCGACCTTGCCATCGGCATTCAACCACTCCGTGATCAGGGCGATCACCGGATGGGGTGTGCCACGATTGAACTCTGTACTGTGGGCCTCCGCCAGCTGGGCCACGTTGCGAGCGAACTCGATCACCGCCACCTGCATGCCAAGACAGATACCCAGGTAGGGGACGCCGTTCTCGCGCGCATAACGTACCGCTGCGATCTTGCCTTCCACACCCCGGTTACCAAAGCCGCCGGGGACCAGGATGGCATCCATCCCGGCCAGACTCTCGACACCGCTCTTCTCCAGCTGTTCGGAATCCACATAGTGGATCACCACCCGGTTGCCGGTATGCACGCCGGCATGCACCAGCGCCTCAGAGAGGGATTTATAGGCCTCGGTCAGATGGACATACTTGCCGACCATGGCGATGCGCACTTCATGCTGCAGATTATCGAGACCGTCGAGATAGCGCTCCCATTCAACAAGATTGGCCGGAGGCAGATCGAGACCAAAGCGCTGATTGACCAGCTCGTCCATCTCCTGTGCATGCAACAGCACCGGGATACGGTAGATCGAATCGGCGTCCACGGCTGAGATAACCGCCTTCTCGGGTACATTGGTGAAGAGGGCAATCTTTTTGCGCTCGGACTCCGGCAGAGGCTGCTCGGATCGGCAGACCAGGATATCGGGCTGGATACCGATCGAGCGCAGCTCCTTCACCGAGTGCTGGGTCGGTTTGGTTTTGATCTCGCCGGAGGCCTTGATATAGGGCACCAGAGTCAGGTGCATGAACATGGTCCGCTGCGGCCCCATCTCCACGCCCATCTGACGGATCGCTTCAAGAAAAGGCAGGGACTCGATATCACCTACCGTGCCACCGATCTCGACCAGACAGATATCCTTATCATCGGCGCCGAGCATGACGCTCTCTTTGATCTCGTTGGTGATATGGGGAATCACCTGTACGGTTCCGCCCAGATACTCGCCCTTGCGCTCCTTACGGATCACACTCTCGTAGATCTGGCCGGTAGTGAAGTTATTGTTTCGCCCCATGGTGCTACTGATGTAGCGCTCGTAGTGGCCCAGATCCAGGTCAGTCTCAGCACCATCCTCGGTGACAAAAACCTCGCCGTGCTGGAAGGGGCTCATGGTCCCAGGGTCCACATTGATATAGGGGTCGAGCTTGATCATGGTGACGTTCAAGCCGCGGGCTTCGAGCAGGGCAGCAAGAGAGGCGGAAGCGATGCCTTTACCCAGAGAGGATACAACACCGCCCGTAATAAATATGAATCTGGTCATGAGACTTCTAGTGTAGGAGTGGGACAACGGACGGGAGTAAACAGTACCAGAACAGCCCCTCTCCCTCAATGGGAAGCCATCAATTTCAGCATCACCCGAAGGGGGGTTTCAACAGCTGTGAAAACGGTTGAATATCCGAACCTAAGGTCTATAATCGAGAGGCGTTCTACGCAAAATAACTACATAACAAGTAGGCCAAGGCTGGCCGGATAACAAAGATTTCGGCGATGCGCGTCAAAAGCAACATCATTGAATATCACCGGAAATGCTACCAACCACTTGTACGTTGAATAACTGTGTAGTTGTAGAAATCCAATCAAAGTGAGGACAATAATCATGACTAAAATTGCAAAAGCGCTGAGTATCGCTGCTCTCGTTGCTGTCTCTACTAGCGCATCCGCATGGTGGGGTCCGGGCTGGGGCAATGGTAACCGCGGCTGGAACAATGACGGCTGGGGCGATGGCTGGGGCGATGGCTCCGGTGATTTCAACTTCGGCATGAGCGGCAACGCCCGCGGTTCCGGCTATGGTCGTGGCAACAACTACTACCGCGGTTACGACGGTTATGGTTATGGCCCCTACGGCTACGGCGCTCCTTACGGTGCTCCCTATGGCGCTCCTTATGGTGCTCCTTATGGCTATCCTGCACTTTTTTGCCCCGTGAAGAGTCCTTCCAATAACAAACTTTAAATGACTTGATCTGTATCAATTTTTTCTGGAAGATAGGTCGTCAGCCCCTGGCAACTGCTTCTCAAATGCTGGAGCTAAATCTTTGACTAACCGAAAAGTGGTCTCGTTCGAACACATCAAAGTTGCCTGCAAAAACTGCAGTCTCTCAACTCTTTGTCTTCCCATGGGATTGACTCCGGAAGATGTCGAACGATTAGACAGTATCATCAAGCGTGGACGTCCCTACCATCGGGGTGATCATCTCTATCGCGGTGGCGACAAATTCCACAGTCTGCGCGTCATCACCAGCGGATCGGTAAAGACCTATACGCCTAATGAAGACGGCGGCGAACAGGTACTGGGCTTTCACCTGCCCGGCGAACTGATCGGCCTGGATGCCATTCAGGACGACAGCCACAACTGCTCTGCGGTCGCTTTGGAGACCACAGCGGTCTGTGAAGTCCCATTTAGCCAACTCGAGTCCCTCAGCAGCCTGATGCCCAGCCTGCAACACCAGATGTATCGCCTTTTGAGCCGTGAAATCGGCCAGGAGACGGAGATGCTGACCCTACTGGGTAAAAAAAGCGCGGAGGAGCGACTCGCTACCTTCCTGTTGAGCTTCTCCGAACGGTTCAAGCAACGCGGCTTCTCGGCCAGCGATTTCTTCCTCAGCATGTCGCGTCATGAGATAGGCAACTACCTCGGTCTGGCGGTGGAGACGGTAAGCCGGTTATTCACCCGTTTTCAGGAAGAGGACTTGCTGCGGGTGGAGCGCAAACACGTACAACTACTCGATCTGCCACGTCTCTATGACATTGTGCAGGGAGCCGACAGTATCCGCTCCAACCAGTCGCGGGTCTGAGCTAACTCCTTCCCACTCGAAATACCTCTCCGGTCCGCGGGTTAAGATCGTCCCTGATCCACCTGCAATGTGAACCTGAACAGCGCTGCCGAACGAAGACAAAGAGCGACGAGGCAAGCCACGCAGACAGGTTTAGCTGTGGCCATAGCGTTGACGGGAGGTCAGCCGCTGACCTAACCCGATTGTTTCACTCTGTGGCACGGGGCCAGAGACAGGCATCACCCATGCGTCCCAGCAGCTGTTCGTGCGCCTCGATCTCTTCAGTGCTGGCCCTGACGACACGGAGTGCCGGCCTGCCGGATGGAAGGCGCCGGATACCATCCTCGGCCCGCTGACCGGGCTCCGCTCCACCCTCCGCATCGAGCATCAGCGCCGCCTGGCCTCCGGTCATCATGAGATAGACATCGGCCAGTATCTCGGCATCGAGCAGAGCGCCATGCAGATCGCGGTG
>JARRNY010000196.1:0-2648 GCA_037384445.1 Candidatus Thiodiazotropha sp. | reverse complement strand
CTGGAAACAAAAAAACTTTGCCATCCGTGGCAAAGTCTTCTCAGTTTCTAAACCGGCTCTTCACTACACCGGCTTGAGTCCTGATCAGGAGGTTTCTTCGCTCTGCTCCCTCTTGATACGCTCGTAGATTTCTTCGCGATGTACAGTGACATCCCGCGGAGCATTCACGCCGATTCTGACCTGGTTGCCTTTCACACCCAGTACAGTCACAGTCACTTCGTCTCCGATCATCAAGGTTTCGCCAACACGGCGCGTCAGTATTAACATTTCCAGTCTCCCTGTTAATCCTTGTATTTGTATACCGCGCTGGAAGACCACCAACGACCGATATACTTTGCCAACCAAGCCACCGCATAATTACGGAACTGGTAATGACATTCTAGCAACAGGTTCTGGCGTTAAAAAGAACAAAAAATCCTAAAAATCACAAATTTACTAATGAATGGGTAGGGATATTACCCAATTTCACGATTTTTCGAGTTCGAAAGCCTCATGCAGGGCTCTGACGCCCAATTCCAGGTACTTTTCATCGACCACAACTGAGATCTTGATCTCGGAAGTCGAAATCATACGGATGTTGATACCTTCATTAGCCAGTGACTCAAACATCTTGCTGGCGATTCCGGCATGGGAGCGCATACCCACACCTACCAGGGAGATTTTGACGATTTTGTCGTCGCCCACCACCTCGCGAGCACCCAAATTCTCAGCCGTCTCCTCCAGGATCGTCTTGGCTCGCTTATAGTCGCCGCGGTTGACGGTGAAGGTGAAGTCGGTGGTATTGGTGTCGGCGGAGATATTCTGCACGATCATGTCGACCTCGATATTCTGGTCTGAGACCGGGCCAAGGATCTTGAATGCCACGCCGGGCTGGTCGGGTACGCCAAGGATGGTCAGTTTTGCCTCGTCGCGATTAAAGGCAATACCGGAAATCTTTGCCTGCTCCATACGCTCTTCCTCAAAGGTAATCAGTGTGCCCTCGCCTTCCTCAAAGCTGGAAAGGACGCGAAGGGGGACGTTGTACTTGCCGGCGAATTCCACCGAACGGATCTGCAGGACCTTGGAGCCCAGGCTGGCCATCTCCAGCATCTCCTCGAAGGTGATGCGATCGAGTCGGCGCGCTTTGGGCTCGACCCGTGGATCGGTGGTGTAGACGCCATCCACATCGGTGTAGATCTGACACTCATCGGCCTTGAGGGCAGCAGCCATGGCAACAGCGGTAGTATCGGAGCCGCCCCGGCCCAGGGTGGTGATGCTGCCATTCTCATCGACGCCTTGAAAACCGGCGATGACCACCACTCGTCCGGCATCCAGATCGGCCTGCACCCGAGCGCCGTCGATGTCACGAATGCGCGCCTTGCTGTAGGAGCTATCAGTGAGGATATGAACCTGACCACCGGTGTAAGAGCGTGCGGCACAACCAATCTTCTGCAGGGCCATGCTGAGCAGCGCGATCGTGACCTGCTCGCCGGTTGAGACCAGAACATCCATCTCCCGTGGGTCGTTGGATTCGTCGATCTGGTTGGCCAGGCTGATGAGCCGGTTGGTCTCACCCGACATGGCGGAGACCACGATCACCATCTGGTCACCCTGGGCCCGGTAACGTTTGACCTTTTCCGCCACGGCGAAAATACGTTCTATGGTGCCGACGGAGGTGCCGCCGTATTTTTGCACGATCAGTGCCATCTCAATTCAACTTCCTATGGAGCGTTTTCAGGCTGATGATAAAAAGCCGCTCATTAAACAATAATCTTCACCGAAGTGAAACAGGCTATACAGGATGGGGCCCTGCCCACCGTAAAACCGGAGTTTGACAACTTTCCTTGCCGAAGAGTGGGTAGGGTGCGACTTGCCGCACTAAGTAACTAATGAGAAAGCCGTAAGCAATCGGCGCGGCACGCCCTACGCAGTAGTCAGCGGGCCGGGCCCCAACCTTGCGGTGATTGGCGTCTATTCGCGGCTCGAATCAATCAGCCCGCTGCATCCACCCCCAACCGCTCCCTGACCCAGGGCTCCACCAGCGCCAGCGCCTGTGGCAGGGCATCGGGATTGCTGCCGCCCGCCTGCGCCATGTCGGGGCGTCCTCCCCCCTTGCCGCCAACCTGCTCGGCTGCCAGTTTGACCAGATCGCCCGCTTTCATCTGTCCGGTGAGGTCTTTGGTCACACCGGCCACCAGGGAGACCTTGCCGTCAGCCACCGTGGCTACCAGGATCACGGCGGAACCCAGCTTGTTCTTCAGCTGGTCCATGGTGTCACGCAGGGACTTGGGGTCAGCACCGTCGAGATGGGCTGCCAACACCTTGACCTCTCCCACCGACACCGCGTCAGCGGCCAGGTCGCTACCGGCAGCGCTGGCCAGTTTGGCTTTCAGCTGCTCCAGCTCCTTCTCCAGCTTGCGATTGCGCTCCAGAATCTGGCTCAGCTTGTCTTCGATCTCCTCGCGACCCGACTTGATCATCTCGGCGACCCGCTGTACCCGCTCCTCGTCAGCCTCCATCCACTCGATGGCGCGTTGGCCGGTGACGGCCTCGATACGGCGTACGCCGGCGGCGATACCTGTCTCGGCAGTAATCTTAAACAGCCCGATGTCACCCACCGCATTGACGTGGGTACCGCCGCAGAGCTCGGTGGAGAAGTCACCCATGCG
>JARRNY010000195.1:0-2669 GCA_037384445.1 Candidatus Thiodiazotropha sp. | reverse complement strand
CATCGCCGGCAAGGTGAAGTTGGTTCCGGAACCGGCGGGGTTCCACTGGTCGGGAATGGCGCCACCTGCCGTATAGACAAAGATCACCCGCTTCGGCGCGTCTGCGGCGAATACTGATCGCGCCCACAGCAGGTTGCCACTCAGCAACGAGAGTTTGAACATGGCTCCGGAGAGTCCAACCCCACCCAGTTTTTTCAGAAAACCCCGGCGGCTGATCGATTCGATTGACGACTTCTTGTTCATGTTGATTCCTTTAAACTGCATGGGATTAACGATCTCTTTGCTTTCTGTAACGCACCAGGTCCAGCGTACCCAACCGTGAAAACAGATCGGACATGCTGTTGCTGGCAGAGAGCGTTTCGCTCAGGGTATCGACGGAACAGGCGTAGTCCTGTTTCTCCTCGGCGGTCAGCTGACCGGCGTTCTCGTTGTCGGCATTGATCGCGTCATGCCCGATATCCATGGCAAATCGGAATACGTTGGCCGAGAAGCAGGATTGCACCGGCTCGAGTTCGGCAAACTTATTCGACAGATCCTTGGCGCCATTGAAGCTGACCACGTTGCCGTCGAACAGGGAGTTCACGCCGATCAGACTGCCGCTGCTGTCAATATTGAGGCTGTTCGTGTCCACCGTTCTGTGACGACCGGCGGCATCATAGTCCTCGAGACCGAAGCCAAGCGGATTGATTATCTCTTCATGACAGGCATCGCAAGGCGACTCCTTGGTAATCTCCGCCACAAAATCCCGGTTGGAGATCACCATGCCCTGGAGTTGTTTGATCAACTCATCCGCCTTCTCGGCACGGAAACTGACAATGGTCGCATCCGGACTCGGCGGATCCTGGCATAGCATGCGTTTGCGGATATCGATCGCGCGTTTGATCGGCGAGCTCTTTGTCAGATCAGCATCCCAGGCGAGGAACGAGCCCATGGTCAGGAGGCCGCCGCGATTAATGCTGCTGGCGTCCACCTTAACCATCTTCGCCGGATCGGTGCTGTTGGTACCGACACTACCCAAGCCGTAGTAGTTGGCCAACGCATCGTTGACGAAGACATAGTTGGCGTCGAACAGATTGCTGAAACCCTCATTCTCGTCGTAGAAGACATGAGTGAAGAAGGCCTTCACCTCGGCCGCCATGGCCTCGCGCACTGCTTCGGTAAACTCGGGAAAGAGCGTGCTGTCCTTCTGCGCCTTGAGTACATCGTCGCCACCCAGCCACTGAGTTGCGAACTCGCCCATGTGCACTTTCGCCCCCTCGGTGGCGAGCAGTCGCAGAGCCTGCTCCCGCAGTTGCGCCGGCGTCGTCAGCTCACCGTTTTTGGCGGCTGCCAGCAGCGTCTCATCGGGCGTGGAGCCGGTGAGTGTGTAGCTGAGGAAGCTCGCCACCTCATAGTCGGTGAGGACATAGGCATCGCTATCCAGGGTCGACAGATCAACACTGTCAGCGACATTGGTGACCGGCTGTGTACCGGAGACAGTGGCAGACTGCACGTAGAGATTACGGTCCTCACCATTGACGTAAAAATCGTTGGTAAAGCGAATCTGCACCTGATGGTTTCCGCCGTGGCCGCTGACATTGAACTCGTAGTCCCGATAGGTATTGGAGTCGACCGTCTTGGTCGCTACCACGGTGCCATCGATGGCCAGTTCCATCTCGGGCCAGACACTTTGCGCGGCATCGCCCTTCATACTGATTCGCAACAACGCATCGTCTGCCAGCGTGAAGCTGTTCTCGATATACCCGTCGGCCCAGATGTTCCAGCCGTTGCCATCGGCGCCGCCGGTGGACTTGGTCTGAAAACTGGCACCGTTCACCGTCACTTCGTTACCGTCGGACTGGGAACCACCACTGTTGCCGTTCAACAGCTCCTGCACCGGAACGCCCGTCTCGGAGCGATAGAGAAACTGCGGCGAGGAGAGCAGCGCCGTGACGCCGAGCTCGAGTCCGACCTTGATGTCACCACCGGTCAGACTGTCAGCGAAAACGGCCTGATAGGTGGATATCTCCGCCGACGTCAGAGGACGCCGGAAGACACGAGTGGCAAACCCGTTCAGGAAGCGACTCTCGCACTCCTGAGCGCTGACGCTCGCATTGCCGTTGTTGTCGAAACCACAATCGACCACACCCTGGAAGTTGCGCGCCGCCGACCAGGTGGCGACCTTCTCCGCCACTGCCAGGTAGGCATCCGCATAGTTCTCCGTTACCGGTGTGGAGGCGTTGTTGAAGTAGCCTTCCACCAGCGCATCGAAAGGAATCTCATCGGAGACATTGAAGTCGATACCGACCAGATCCTCGATGCTGTTCTGGTACTCGCTGCGGGTCAGCAACTTCAGCATGCGCGGCCCGTAAGTGGTATCGGTACAGGCATTGATCTCACCTGTATCACCACCGGTACCGGTGTCACCGCCGGTACCCGTATCACCACCAGTACCCGTATCACCACCAGTACCCGTATCACCACCAGTACCCGTGTCACCACCAGTACCCGTGTCACCACCAGTACCCGTGTCACCACCGGTACCCGTGTCACCACCGGTACCCGTATCACCACCGGTACCCGTATCACCGCCGGTACCCGTGTCACCGCCGGTACCCGTATCACCACCAGTACCCGTATCACCACCAGTACCCGTATCACCACCAGTACCCGTGTCACCACCAGTACCC
>JARRNY010000194.1:0-2772 GCA_037384445.1 Candidatus Thiodiazotropha sp. | reverse complement strand
GCTTACTATCAGTTCGAGTGGGAGGAGTCGCCCTTCTTCGCGCCGGGCAGTTTTCTCTCACCCAACGACACCCTGGGCGAGGGCACCGAAGCGCTTTTGAACACGCCAGTTGGCGGTGCGGTCGAGCATGGCGACGATTTTACGCCGGACGACAGCGGTCAATGGGGTATGCAACTGCGCTACCGTCCTGAGAGCGTGGATGTGGAGCTGGGTTTCTACGCGGCCAACTACCACGATAAAGTCGCTTCCGCACTCTATCTGAATCCGCTCACCGGCACCTTCTCGCGAGTCTTCCAGGAAGACATCCGCACCTATGGCCTGAGTGCCAGCACCGTGTTGGGTGACGACAACGTCTCCATTGAGGTGTCGATGCGGGACAACCAGCCATTGACGGGTGGATTTTGCGGAGCGACTCTCAGTTGCGGTTTTCTCCAGATTGGCATTGGCGCCGATAATAAGGACCATCAAACCTATGCCGTGGGTAAGACTGCCCATGTGACACTGGTGGATATCCACATCTTTCAACCCAATGCCCTGATGAGAGATGGTGGTTCCGTAGCCGTTCAGTACGATTGGCACACCGTGCGGAGCGTCACCAAGAACGAGTCGGCGATCGATCCCACCACCAGCAAGAGTGCACAGCAGATTACTGTCGCCTTTACCGCCGACTACTACCAGGTGGCCGAAGGAATCGACCTCTCGGTGCCGATTGTCCTCTCCTATAACACCGGGCGCTCTCGGGTGTATGCCGGCTGGGTCGAGAATGGTGGCTCGGTTGACGTCGGCCTGAAGGCCACCTATCTGAATGATTGGAAGATGGGAGTCAATTGGCACCACTTCTTTGGTGATCATGGTACCGAGATCGGCGATGGGCACTTCGACCAAACGCTATGGGACCGCGACTACCTCTCTTTTAATCTTTCACGTGCGTTCTAAGCAGGGGAAAACGACATGAAATTAAGACTATCTGTTTTTGCCATCGCCGTTGCGATGACGCTTTCCGGCGCCGCCCAGGCTGCCGTGTCCGCCGAAGAGGCGGCCAAGCTCAAGACCACGCTGACCCCGCTGGGCGCGGAGCGTGCCGGCAATGCGGACGGCTCCATCCCCGCCTGGGACGGGGGCTACACCAAGGTGCCGGCCGGTTACAAGTCGGGCGATCCGCGGCCGGACTTTTTTGCCGACGAGAAGCCGCTCTATTCGATCAGTGCCGCCAACATGGATGAGTACGCCGACAAGCTGACTGACGGCGTCAAGGGGCTGATGAAGAAATACCCCAACTACCGCATCGACGTCTACCCGACCCACCGCACGGCAGCGGCTCCTGAGTGGGTCTACGAAAATACCTTCAAGAACGCCACCCGCGCCAAGTTGACTGGCGATGGCTACACCTTTGAAGGCGCGTATGGCGGAATACCCTTTCCGATCACCACCAATGCCAACGAGATGATTCTCAACCACCTGACGATGTGGAAGCGGGGGGTCTCCTCGGTCAGTCCGTCGCGCTGCTTCACGGTGACAGCCGGCGGCCGGATGAGCATGGTCAGCGATGGAACCCAGAACATACAGATGCCCTACTACTACCAGGATGGCGGTCTGGAGGATTACAAGGGCTATTACAAGAAAGGCCATTACGTGCAGTCTGCGCCTGCGTCAAAAGCGGGCGAATCGATCATGGCTCATGACCCGAGCGAGGCAGGCAAACGTGTCGGCTTGTGGCAGTACCTGGTGGGACAGCGGCGGGTACGCCGCGCGCCCTCGGTCTCCTACGACACACCCGATTCGGTGACCTCAGGTATGGGCTTTTTCGATGAGGCCTTCATGCTGTTCGGTCCCTGGGATCACCACACTTATAAGTTGGTCGGCAAGAAGGAGATCTATGTTCCCTACAACAACAACAGGGCCAACGCCGCGGATCCGGAAAAGCTGTTCACGCCGGATTTCATGAATCCGGACCTGGTGCGCTGGGAACTCCACCGGGTATGGGTGATCGAGGCTGAGCTGGCACCGGGCAAGCGTCATGTGGTGGCCAAGCGCAAGTTCTACCTGGACGAGGACAGCTGGCAGATCCTGCTGATGGACGGCTGGGACGCTCAGGGCGATCTCTGGCGCATGGCCTATACCCTGACCCTGCTGGCGCCTGACGTACCGGCCCTGATAGGCAACATCGCCTGGGGCGTCTATAACCTGCAGAACGGCGGCTACTACCTGAATGCGGCGGTCAACGGCACCACCCAGCTCAAGATCAAGGAGCCCCGTCCCGAAACCTTCTTCACGCCTGAAGAGCTGGCCAACATGGGTTTGCGCTGATACCAGACCCAAGTTGTAAACCAACGGGGGTGGCCAGAGGCCGCCCCCGCTTGTCTCAAGAGGTCCCATGAGCGTTATAAATGACATGAAAAACCTGGTCCTTTCGGTACTGCTGCTGTGGACGCCCCTGGCCTTGGGTCAGGCGGTTGACAAGATTCCAGCCGCGATGGATAGACCGGCTTTGACCAGCGCCAAGGCCGAGCAGGCGACCCTGCTGGCGGTGACCCGTGCCGGCCCCCGGCTGGTGGCCGCGGGTGAGCGGGGCATCATCCTCACTTCCGACGATAACGGCGCCAGCTGGCAGCAGGCCAAGGTGCCGACCAGCGTCAATCTCATTGCCTTGCGTTTCGTCGATGCGAAGCGGGGTTGGGCCGTCGGACATATGGGTATTGTGCTGCACAGCGAGGATGGCGGTCTGACCTGGCGCAAACAGCTCGACGGCGTCGAGGCGGCCCGTTTGGCGGT
>JARRNY010000193.1:0-2814 GCA_037384445.1 Candidatus Thiodiazotropha sp. | reverse complement strand
AAGTTTCTCTGGCTGGCGGGTGATCGGGGTCTGATCGACGGTCTGGCGGTTAACGGCTCCGCCTATTCGGTCGGTTGGCTGGCTGCTGTCGTGCGTCATGTGCAGACCGGTTACCTCTACCACTACGCCATTGTCATGATTCTGGGTCTGCTTCTGCTGCTGACCTGGTTTGTGTTTTTATAAAGGACCACTAGCATGATTGCCGATTGGCCCATCCTCAGTCTGACCGTTTGGCTCCCGATTATCGGAGGCCTGATGGTGCTCGCCAGTGGCGACCGGGAAACAAATGCCACCAAATGGACCGCCTTGGTGGTTGCCGTTCTGACCTTCCTTGTCAGCCTGCCGCTCTGGTTCGCTTTTGACAGCTCCACCGCGCAGATGCAGTTCGTGGAGCGGGCGCCCTGGATACCCAGTTTCAATGTCGAGTACTACATGGGCGTGGATGGTATCTCCATGCCGCTGATCATTCTCACCACCTTTATCACCCCGCTGGTGGTGATTGCCGGATGGGAGGTGATCAAATATCGCCCCTCGCAGTACATGGCGGCCTTTCTTATCATGGAAGGGGTGATGGTCGGTGTCTTCTCGGCCCTGGATGCGATGCTCTTCTATGTCTTCTGGGAGGCGATGCTGATCCCGATGTTTCTCATCATCGGTGTCTGGGGCGGACCGAACCGGGTCTACGCCACCATCAAGTTCTTCCTCTATACCTTCTTCGGCTCGGTCTTCATGCTGGTCGCGCTGATCTATATGTTCTTCCAGTCGGGTAACTTCGAGATCCTTGGCTTTCATGATCTCAAGATGGGCCTGACCGAGCAGATCCTGATCTTCATCGCCTTCCTCATGGCCTTCGCGGTGAAGGTACCCATGTGGCCGGTCCACACCTGGCTGCCCGACGCCCACGTTGAGGCGCCTACCGGCGGTTCGGTGATCCTGGCCGCCATCATGCTGAAGATCGGTGGCTACGGTTTTCTGCGTTTCAGTCTGCCGATCACGCCGGATGCCAGCCATAGCCTCGACTGGCTGATCATCACCATGTCCCTGATTGCGGTGGTCTACATCGGCTTTGTCGCGCTGATCCAGCAGGACATGAAGAAACTGATCGCCTACTCGTCTATTGCCCACATGGGCTTTGTCACCCTGGGCTTCTTTATCGTCTTTATCATCAGCCAGAACAATGCCGGCAGCGGCGCGGCACTGGGCATGCAGGGCGGCATGGTGCAGATGGTCTCCCACGGCTTCATCTCGGCGGCCATGTTCCTCTGCGTCGGCGTGCTCTACGACCGGATGCACAGCCGTCAGATCAATGATTACGGCGGTGTGGTCAATACCATGCCGATCTTTGCTGCCTTTATGGTCTTTTTCGCCATGGCCAATGCGGGTCTGCCGGGCACGTCCGGCTTCGTCGGCGAGTTCATGGTCATCCTGGCCAGCTTCCGCGCCGACTTCTGGTACGCCTTCCTGGCCGCCACCACCCTCATCATCGGCGCCGCCTACACCCTGTGGATGGTCAAGCGGGTAGTCTTCGGTGAGGTCACCAATGACGGTGTGGCGGTATTGAAAGACATGAACAGCCGAGAATTTATCGTGCTGGGTACCCTGGCCGCAGCGGTGCTGTTGCTGGGTCTGTGGCCGGCACCCCTGGTCGAAGTGATGGATGCCTCCGTCAGCAATCTGCTGCAACACATCGCAGTCTCGAAACTCAATTGACGGAGCCCGATTCGGTAGCGCGCACATGCAATTCGATTCAACACAACTGATCCCGGTCCTGCCGGAAATATCCCTGCTGACCCTCGCCTGTGTGGTGTTGGTAGTCGATCTCTTCATTCGTGAACAGCATCGCATCGTCAGCTATGGCATCGCTCAGATCGGTCTCATTCTGACCATCGCTGTGACCTTTGCGGTCTCAAGTCCGGAGACACAGATCCTCTTCGACGGAACCTATATCCGGGACCCGATGAGTGATGTACTGAAGGTGGGTGTCCTGCTGGTCAGCTTCCTTGCCTTCCTCTATGCCAAGGACTATCTGCGCGATCGCGACATGTTCAAAGGGGAGTTCTACACCCTGGGTCTGTTTGCCGTGCTTGGCATGTGCATCATGATTTCGGCAAACAGCTTCCTCAGCGTCTATCTCGGACTTGAGCTGCTGGCGCTCTGCCTCTATGCGTTGGTGGCTTTTGATCGAAAGTCTCCAAACGGCGCCGAGGCGGCGATGAAATATTTCGTCTTGGGGGCCCTGGCCTCCGGCTTGCTGCTCTACGGCATCTCGATGATTTATGGCGCCACCGGCACCCTGCAGTTTGATGAATTGGCCCAGGTGGTGCAGAAGGGCGATCTCAATCGCCTGGTGATGATCTTCGGTATTGTCTTTTTGGTCATCGGCCTGGCCTTCAAGCTGGGAGCCGTGCCTTTTCATATGTGGGTGCCCGACATCTACCATGGTGCGCCGACGGCGGTGACTTTGTTCATCGGCAGCGCACCCAAGATCGCTGCTTTTGCCCTGACCATGCGTGTGCTGGTGGACGGTCTCTCCGAGTTGCACGGCGGCTGGGAAGGGTGGCAAGGAATGTTGATCATTCTGGCGGTGCTCTCCATGGGTGTGGGTAATCTGATCGCCATCGCTCAGACCAATATCAAGCGTATGCTGGGTTATTCGACCATCTCCCATGTCGGCTTTATTCTGCTCGGTATTCTAGCGGGAACGCAGGAGGGCTATACGGCCTCCATGTTCTACACCCTGGTCTATGCCCTGATGTCTGCGGGCGGCTTCGGTGTGGTGATTGCGTTGAGCCGTAAAGGCTTCGAGGCGGAGAA
>JARRNY010000192.1:0-2833 GCA_037384445.1 Candidatus Thiodiazotropha sp. | reverse complement strand
CGGTTTCAACCAAACTTCCTGATCGCCGTAATCCACCACACGGGTACCCTGTATTCCGGCGGGGTCCTGGTTCACGTCGATGACTTCCTGGTTTGTTAGTATATTTCGGATGGTGTCGTTCATGTTTCGAAGGTCATTGCCTGCAATCAGCGGCGCCGCCATAATGGCCCACATGCTAAAATGGGTAGTGGCTTCGGTGTCGGAAAGACCCGAGTTGCCGACCTCGAGCATGTCGGGATCATTCCAGTGCCC
Source organism: Candidatus Thiodiazotropha sp. (assembly GCA_037384445.1). GTDB lineage: Bacteria > Pseudomonadota > Gammaproteobacteria > Chromatiales > Chromatiaceae > Thiodiazotropha. The sequence goes on along the minus strand of JARRNY010000192.1, from coordinate 2,581 downwards.
GGGGCCGGCGGCATATGGAGAGTCGTTGTTCTCATCAATAATCTGGTCGATATTTCGGTACCAGCTGCTGCAGCCGTTGGCACCGCTGAAACAAGGGCCGATGTCAAATGTACTTCGCCACAGGTGCCCAACAGATGGCATCCATCTCTTGTAGTCCCAAGCGCAGATGCTGAATACAATCGGTCTGCCTGTTGCCCGCAAAGCGGACGCCATGGCTTCGTAATCTTCTCGCTGTGCCTGGTCGCTCTCTCTGCCCGGCGCCGGAGCGCAGTTGTCGTATTTTAGATAGTCAACCCCCCAGGACGCGAAGGTCTTGGCATCATCTTCCTCGTGTCCGTAGCTGCCGCTGTTCTTAGTGATCCTACTGTTGTAATTATGGCAGGTCTCAACGCCCCGATCGCCATAGATGCCAAGCTTCAGCCCCAGACCATGAATGTAATCTGCGAGTCCGTCTATGCCATGGGGAAAACGCGACCTATCCACCATCATCTTGCCGTTTTGCCGTGCTGCCATCCAGTTGTCGTCGAGATTGATATACTGATAACCTGCGTCCTTCATCCCCGAGGTGACCATGGCATCGGCGATTTGTTTGATCTGCTCTTCGTTGATGTTTTCATGAAACACATTCCAGCTATTCCAACCCATGGGCGGCGTCAACGCAATGCCGTCCCCTTTGTCGCCAATGGTGTCCCAGGCGTTGCTGCATTGGGTAGGTGCCGGGCTGGGTGCTGGGCTTGGTGCCGGGTTCGGGGCATCACCTACCTTTACAAAGGACCACTGTTGATTTGACCCACCCCACCATCCATAAAGCTTGACCTCGCCCCCCGCCGACGTGTTCATTTCCCAAACGTCGATGGCCTTATTGCTTAAGGCCGAGGTAATGGAATAGACACCATCGCCGACTTCTTCAATACGCCAGCGTTGATTTTGCCCGCCGGTGTAGGTCCCTTGACGCAATTCGGCGCCATCGTTGGCATTCCCTTGGTATACCTCCACAGCCTTACCGCTGTGTGCTGCGCGAATGGAATAAGTACCGTCCCCCAGCACTTTAACGTCAAACTGTTGGTTTGCCCCGCCGTTATTGGTGTATTGGATGACATTCGTACCATCGGCCATCCGTGCGCCGTAAACATCCAAATACAGACCACTTAACGAAGATACGATGTTGTATCTACTGTTTTCAATTGCTTGAGCACTTGAATTCGGATGCGAATCCTGATTTACATTAACGGTAAAATTCTGAGTGCTTTCGGCACCGCAGTTATTTGTATAGGTGGCTGTAGCAGTTACTGAAGTTGCGGGATAAATTGTTTGTTCGCGGGAAGTACTGGATGTGCCACCACCGCTCCACGACCATGAGGTGCTTGCTATGGGTTGAGGACCAAATTTAACTTTTGCGCCCACATCTACTGTTACACTTGCAGTTTGTTGCCAATTTCCATCGTCTACCTGTACGTACGGGGTAATGGTGGATGGTGTGCATGAATTATTATTGTTGGCAGCAAACGCAGATCCCAATGGAGCGAAGCACGCCACCAGGGCAGCCAAAGCGAGCCAGCCACTGAACGGACGAGTACGCTTCCAATTATCCTTCTTTCCCATTTCAATTACTCCTGTATCGCGCCTGCCCGCGTAACCGTATCCCAGTCGCCACCGCTTCCCGCTGTTCGATGACGACCCCTGTCTGCATTTTGATGCTGAAGGCGGCCGTACCCATGGTGCAGTTGTTAGTGCAAAGCTTGTTCTCGTCCTGCATTGAATCCGGGATGATCTTGGGCAACTTCGCGAAGTCGGCGGCAGCGCGAGCCGCCAGCAACCACGCGCCGTTGCCGTTGGCGCCGTGACCAACCGAATGGGGTCAGAGTAAATTTACTCTGACCCCATCAAGGTCTCAGGAGTCAACTCATCTGATTCATCGCGTCAACACCGTTCTGGTGACGCTTTAAAATTGCGTGAAGAAATTCCACACCTCTCCCTTGGTCCAGGTGACGTCGCCGCCACCGTAGCCTGAGTTGGACCCATCCACTGGCGCTGGGGTGTGACCGCCGCCATCGAATGCGCACCAGCGGACTGGATACCCGTTCTGGCACCCGCTATAGGAAGTACATATATGCGACAGGCTGCCCCTGCCTGGCTCTGGAGGATTCTGGGAAGCGCAACCGTTCTTGCGAACGAACGTGTCGCGCATCGCGCGCCCACCACCAATATTGCAGGTAGGATCACCTATGCCGTGAATGCCAATGTATGGAATGGGTTTTGAGCCGTCGCTGCATCCGCTGAGCACTGCGCCGGCGTAGACCGCTGCTCCTCGGAATACATCTGCCCGGTCACAGGCGATTGCGTATGTCATCCCAGCTCCGTAGCTGAACCCCATGGAGAAGAGCCGCGACTTGTCAACGCACAGGTTTTCCTCAACCTGAGCAGTCATATCGTCCACGAAGGCGAGGTCCTGGCCGCCGGAATTGGCCCAACCGTTACCCAGCCCCTGGGGCGCCACAAAGATCATCTTGTGATCGGTGCTGTTATCTGCCTTTTCCCTGAGTCCATAGTAGGACCATGTATACCCACTGCTGCCGCCACC
>JARRNY010000191.1:0-6195 GCA_037384445.1 Candidatus Thiodiazotropha sp. | reverse complement strand
CGCTCATTCCGGTAAGGCATGAAGGTGACAGGACGCCCCTGGACCCCGGAAACCCTGGGCGCGAACTGCTGACGGATAGTCCCCTCGCGCACCCATACCCGATCACCCGGCGAGGCTGCAGAGGCGGCCCGATTCAGATCAGCAAAGGCGGTCTCTACCCCAGCGCCACAACGACGTGTTGCAGGTGAGTAGTCCGCACATCGGTCAACCTGAATTTGCAGATCCACAAACCACTGACGCGGCGTGTCGCTCATCACCGCTTGCGCCTGGGGCGTCAGATCAGGCGCTGGCGGTAGTTGCACGTCGCCCAACCCCTGCGAAGCGCACCCACCCAAACATAACAACAGGCTTGAGCAGGCCCAGCGCAACACAGCGGAAGATGTCGTAATCATAAAGCCCCCTGACAATCAGGCACGCCCATACTCGGCACGCTGACCAAGCCAGCGTTTAATCAACTGCTCTGCCTCATCAGGATAGTCGCGCAGCATCATCTCTGCCGCCTCACGCACCTCATCGAGCAGCCCCTGGTCGCGCACCAGGTCAGCGATGCGCAGCTGCATCTCGCCGGTCTGGCGGGTACCGAGCGCAGGATCGCCAACCGCTCTTTGGCGTTGTTGGAGAGCGGCGCATGGTACATCAGCACACAGTGGCTCTCGGCGGTGCCTCGACCGACCCGGCCGCGCAGCTGGTGCAGCTGAGCCAGACCCAGGCGCTCGGCGTTTTCGATGATCATCAGACTGGCATTGGGCACATCGACCCCGACCTCAATCACCGTAGTGGCTACCAGCAGATCGAGTTCGCCGGCCTTGAAGCTGGCCATGATGCGCTCTTTCTCATCCGCTTTGATGCGCCCGTGGACCAGCCCCACCTGTAGCTCCGACAGCGCCTCGGCCAGCAGCCGTTCACTCTCTTCAGCGGCCTGGCACTGCAACACCTCCGACTCCTCGATCAGGGTACAGACCCAATAGGCCTGCCGCCCCTCGGCACAGGCGGCACGCACCCGCGCCACCACCTCGTCCCGGCGCTGATCTGAGATCACTGCCGTGGTCACCGGTTTGCGCCCCGGTGGCAGGCAGTCGATCACCGACAGGTCGAGATCGGCGTAGGCGGTCATGGCCAGGGTGCGTGGGATGGGGGTAGCGGTCATGATCAACTGATGGGGTGAGTGGCCCTGGCGGCTCCCCTTCTCACGCAGGGCGAGACGCTGGTGGACGCCGAAACGATGTTGCTCATCGATGATGACCAGACCCAGATCATCGAACACGACGTCATCCTGAAACAGGGCATGGGTGCCGACAGCCAACTGCGCATTACCGCCGGCGATCTCGGCCAGCGCCTGTTCCCGCGCCTTGCCTTTCATGCGGCCGGTGAGCCAGGCGACGCGCACCCCCAGCGGCTCCAGCCACTGGCAGAAGCTGCGCAGGTGCTGCTCCGCCAGCAGTTCGGTGGGGGCCATCAGCACCACCTGACTGCCGGCAGCGATCGCCTGCAATGCGGCCAGCGCACTGACGATGGTCTTACCGGCGCCCACATCCCCCTGCACCAGGCGCTGCATAGGGCGGGATTGCGCCAGGTCCTGTTCGATCTCGCCCACGACTCTCTGCTGCGCTTCAGTGAGCTGGAAAGGGATGCTTTCGAGCAGCTGGTTTTTTAGCGCACTCTCCGCCGGCAGCGAAGTGGCACGGATGCGCTGGTGCTGAATACGCAGTTTGCGCAGGCTGATCTGATGCGCCAGCAGCTCCTCGAAGGTGAGCCGTTGCTGCGCCGGATGGGTACCGGCCAGTAGTTGCTGCTGGTCGGCCTCTGGGGGCGGCCGGTGGAGATAGCTCACCGCTTGGGCCAGGCTCTGCAGGCGGAAGCGTCCGAGCAGATTCCGGGGCAGCAGTTCGCGCAAGCCCAAAGGCTCTCTATCGAGCAGCGCCAACGCCTGTTGCATCAAGTTGCGCAGGCTCAGCTGATGGACCCCTTCAGTCGTCGGGTAGATGGGAGTCAGCGCCTCTTCCACCGCCAGCGGTTCAGCCGGATCGACCCGCTGGTATTCGGGATGCACCATCTCCAGACTATTGGGGCCGCTGCGCACCTCGCCGAAACAGCGCAGGCGCACCCCGCGGGCCAGCGCCTGGCGTTGCGCGTTGCTGAAGTAGAAGAAGCGCAGGATGATGCCACCGGAGCCATCGGAGATGCGTACCAGCAGAGAACGGCGGCGACCGAACTTGATCTCCGCCAGATCCACCTCCCCTTCGATCACCACCTGGTCGCCGCGACGTACCGCTCCAATAGGTTGAATACGGGTGCGATCCTGATAGCGCAAGGGCAGATGGAAGAGTAGATCCTGTACCGTTGCTATATTGAGTTTGACGAGCTTTTCCGCATTCCTTGCGCCGACACCCTTGAGTAGAGTGACCGGTTGCTCGGCCAGGTTGACTGGCAAACTATCCTGTTTTTTCAATGGTGCTCGCTTAGACTGTATGATCGATGACTGAGCCAAATGTCACTGGAAGCAAGCGCGAAGCAACCGATCCATTCGATCGACTTCGACCGGATTTGGTGGAGCCCTGCCCCACCAAAATATCGCTTCAGTCAGTGCCATTCGATATGAACCCTCACCCTGACGAAGATACAGGCAGTGCGAGGACAGATGAAGCATGCCAGAAGCGGCGGGAGAAGTGCAAAGATGGTGATCCAACAGCAACTGCAGATCGACACCCGGGGACGTAACACCTACAACATCACCCACCAGGTAGCGCAGGTGATCGAAGCGGCCGGCATCACCACCGGCTTCTGCCAGCTCTTCATCCACCACACCAGCGCATCGCTGATCCTGTGCGAGAATGCCGACCCTACCGTACGCAGCGACCTGGAGGGTTTCATGTCGCGCCTGGTGCCCGATGGCGACCGCCACTTCGACCACACCCTGGAGGGGCCGGACGACATGGCCGCCCACATCCGCTCGATCCTGACCAAGATGGATCTCAGCTTCCCCGTCACCAACGGCCGCCCCGGACTGGGCACCTGGCAGGGGATCTATCTGTGGGAGCACCGCACCCATCCCCATGCGCGACGAGTCACGGTAACAGTGTATGGGGAGTAATTTTTTTATTTTGACTTGTGAATGTTGAATTGTGAATGGGGGCGTTCGCTTTGCTCACCAGTCTGCAATCTCCTCTCCCCTTGCGGGAGAGGGCCAGGGAGAGAGGGAGATAGATAACCATCAGCAAAACAAACACCCCCATTCACAATTCATCCTTCTGCCTCAAACTGCGTCTAAACTTCAACCCAACAAGTCTTTGAAAAAATAGACACCTCACCCCATGACCAGCAATACCACCCCCATCGACAAACTACGAAACATCGGCCTCATCGCCCATTGGATGGACCAGGAGCGGGAGCGTGGCATCACCATCGTCGACGCCGCCGTCACCGCTTTCTGGAACGAGCACCAGATCAACCTCATCGACACCCCGGGACATATCGACTTCACCGCCGAAGTACAGCGCGCCCTACGCGTGCTCGACGGCGCGGTGGTGGTGTTCGATGCCTCTCAGGGGGTCGAGCCCCAGAGCGAAACCGTCTGGCGGCAGGCCGATCGCTACCGGGTGCCGCGACTCTGTTTCATCAACAAGATGGACCGGCTGGGAGCTGACTTTATCCGCTCGGTGGAGGAGATCCATGATCGACTCGGCGCCAAGCCGGTTGCCCTGCAACTGCCGATCGGGCTCGAGTCCGGCTTCGAGGGAGTTATCGACCTGATCTCCATGCAGGCAATTCGCTGGGCCGATGAACTCGGTGCGCACCGGGAGTACAGCCCCATTCCTGACGAGCGGATGGCTGAAGCGAAGGCTGCTCGGGCGGCTCTGATCGAAGGGGTGGCCGAAGAGGACGATGAACTGCTCGGCCGTTGGCTGGAAGGTGGAGAAATTGATCCTGAAGAGTTGAAGCAAGCGATACGGCGCGAAACCCTGGCCAACAAAGTAGTACCGGTGCTCTGCGGCAGTTCGCTGAAGAACAAAGGCGTGCAGCCCCTGCTCGACGCTGTCATTGACTATCTCCCCTCGCCCCTGGATATCGGCGAGATCAGCGGACACCATCCAGACAACAACCAGCCCCTGACCCGCAAGCCAGACGACTCCACACCCCTCAGCGCCCTGCTGTTCAAGACCGTGAGCGATCCCTATGCCGGTCGTCTTGCCTATGTGCGCGTCTACTCCGGTGTACTGAAAAAAGGCGAGAATCTACTCAATCCCCGTTATGGCAGACCGCAGAGAGTGGGCCGGCTTGAACGCATGTACGCTGAGCACCGGGAGGATATCGAGGCGATCCATGCCGGCGACATCGCTGCGCTGCTCGGTCTGAAAGAAGCCGTCACCGGCGACACCCTGTGCGACCCCCACCACCCGATGCTGCTCGAATCGATCAGTTTCCCAGAGCCGGTGATCAAGATCACCGTGACACCGGTAACCGCACAGGACCATGAACGTATCGCCGAAGCCCTGCAGCATCTGGCCGAAGACGACCCCACATTCCGTGCCGAAATCGAAGAGAACACCGGTCAGACGCTACTCGCTGGTATGGGTGAACTGCACCTGGAAGTGCTGGTGGAACGCCTCAAACGGGAACAGGGCGTCAATGTGCGTACCGGCACACCCAAGGTCGCCTACAAAGAGACCATTAGCAAACCAGTGAGTCGGGCCGAAGGACGCTTCATCCGTCAGACCGGTGGCAAAGGTCACTACGGCCATGTCGTAATCGATCTGTCGCCAGGGGAGAAAGGCGAGGGACTGGTGATCGAAAATCACATTAGCGGCGGCGCGATCCCAAAGGAGTACATCCCTTCTGTCGAGACAGGCATTCGCGAAGCGGCCAACAACGGTATCATCGGCGGCTATCCGGTCACTGACCTGCGAGTGAGATTGGTCGACGGTTCCGTACATGACACCGACTCCAGCCCCCTCGCCTTCAAAGTCGCAGCCGGTATGGCCTTCCGCGACGGCCTCGACAAGGGTCGTTCGGTCCTGCTTGAACCTGTAGTACGCGGAGAAGTTCTCACCCCCGAAGAACACCTGGGCGATGTCCTCGGACAACTCACTTCCCGTCGCGCAGAAATCGAAAGCGTTGGCGACAAGCCAGGACAGATGAAGTCGATCCGCAACCTGGTTCCATTATCAGAGATGTTCGGCTACGCAACCGAACTACGCTCTGCAACCCATGGTCGCGGGTCATTCACGCTGGAAGTTGATCACTTCGCACCCGTGCCCAAAGAAATCATGCAGCGGCTGGGGTTTACGATCTAAAACACTTCAGCGCTCCAAATGAATATTGCGACTACTGACTTAAGCGGGAATCAAATACATTGGCACTAATCGCGTCGATTCTGGTAACTTACTTGTCATTAAGCGATTGATTCAAGCTGCAAGGAAGCCAGCCGATTAGAGTCGCCCTTCCTCGTTAGCCAATCTACACGCTGACTCTCCGCAGGAGATACTTATGTGTCTCGCACCAGGAGGCAGAAACATGTGAGCTATTAAAGGACTAATGTCTATACATCACAATATTAGTGCCAGCAAGATAATCAACGGTTAGCTAAAAAAGGGAGGGGCGAATATATGAGCGACCAACCGTCCACAGAAATTGACAAAGAGTCAATAAAATATGCTGTTCTTGTTAAAGCTATTATAACTTGCTTAGTTGTAATTCTAATTTTTGTGCAGCTATATGCTCAACTGGAAATAAAACCAGAAACAGTTGCATTGGTGATAATTGCAGCTCTGCCATGGCTTTCCACAATCGTAGAAAGAATTGATTTGCCGGGTGGTGGAAGCGTTAAGTTTAGAGAGGTTCAGGCTTCAGTAGAAGCCCAAAAAGAACAGATTCAGTTTCAACAACAGATTATAAACCAACTTGTTGTGTATTCGATGTCATATTTTATATTCGAACACTTAAAACAAATACATCACCGCTCTCGAGAAGGCGGGGAATACCTGTTCCGTAACAACGATGCATTTAAAAGAGATCTAAGGTTTCTCCGTGATCATGGCTATTTTGAACATTTTAATGTTGGAGACTTGTTCGAAGGGCAAAACCTAGTAGGTCATCTTAAACTCACACCAGTAGGTAATTTCTACGTAGAATTAAGAGAGGCATTAGAGTTAAAGCCAAGAGCGGAACTTACCGCACAATTAAGTAAAAAATAAATAC
>JARRNY010000190.1:0-3024 GCA_037384445.1 Candidatus Thiodiazotropha sp. | reverse complement strand
GCCATTGATATCCTCTATGCGTGACAGGCGGTCGCTGTTCGCTTCGTAGCGGTAGACCTGGGTGTCGCCATTGGTGGTGATCTCGGTGCGGTTGCCGGCTGCATCATAGTCATAGCCGATGTCGCCGTAGCTACCGCTTGCCGATGTCAGGCGATTGTTGGTGTCATAGCCAAACGATTGGGAGCCACCCACGCCTGCGATGGTGCTGGTGGTGCTGATGCTTTGGATATTTTTCCGCGCATCGTAGTCGTAGTGCTGTTTCCACAACAGCTGATTGTCGCTGAGGTCGATGGTGCGCAGCTCTTGCAGTCGGAACGCTTCATCAAAATCGCGCTGGACGACGGTCCCGTTACTGAAGGCGATAGCTGTAGCTGGGCCGACGCCCAGGCCGTATTGCAAATTGGCCAGGGGTTGGCCGTTCCAGGTGATATTGTCCACCAGGCCAGTACAGGCGGATCGATGGTACTTCAGTACGTCGCCGCTGCTGTAGGTGACTTCTGTGACCAGATTGCGCAGGTTGTAGAGGTAGCCGATCTCTTTGGACGGTAAGGATGCGGCTGCCGGGTCTAAGCGGATTTTCTGGCGTTTGATATTGCCGTCGGCATCGTAGTCGTAGTCATAGGAGACCGCTGGATTGTCGACATGGGTAAGCTCACCGATACCGTAGTTTTTCCCATCCGGGGTGGGGCTGGCATCGTCGTAGCCGTAGTGTACGGTCTGTGTGGTGGCGCCCGATTTGGTAAAGGTGCGGGTCTTGAGCCGATTGGCGTTGTCGAAGTCGTAGCCTTCCTGGCGCGTTATTGTGCTGAAAGTATCGGGATTGCCCTGGGGCGAATAGGTGTAGTGTTTCGACAGCCAGTTTGTATTCGATGAGCCGGTGTAATCGCCAAAACCATTGTGGGTAATGGCCGTACTCACGCCCCCTGCGGCGTTTACCGACTCCACCCTTCCATCGTTGCCGACTACAAGAGTGGCCTGCTGCTCTCCGTTGGACCCTAGGCTTTCCAGGTTGCCATCGGCATCGTAGCCGTAACTGATTTCGTTGCCGTCCCGCTTGTCGCTGACCACTTGCCCCCGCGCATTGAAATCGACTACGCGATTGCTTGCCGGAGTATTTTGCGTGATCCGGCTGACATAGCCTTCAGGGTCGTAGTCGTAGCGCTTCGTCAGCGACATGTTGCCCACGGTGACGGTTTCGCTCTCGACCAGTCCGCACGCATTGTAGGTGTACTTCCCGACAGGACCACACGCGGAACTCATTTTGTTGAGGTTCAAGTCATTGTCATAGCCATAGCCCAGGGTTTCGCCGTTTACGGTGACAGCTTCGGGCATTCCGTAGCGGTTGTAGTTCACATGAAGGCGTTCCTCTCCTCCCCTGACGATCGACTTGATACGCCCCATCACGTCATAGTCCAGGGTGGTTTCGACGCCGTTTTGATCGATCAGCTGCTGCGGTTGCCCCAGATGATTGTGATTCAAAAACTGGTAGCTGATATTTTCCGCATTGGTCAATTGGGAGATAAAGCCCTGAGTGCTGTAGTCCAGGGAGAGACTGTTGTTCCCCAAACCCTGCAGGTTTCTCAACTTACCTGCCTGAACATCCACGCCGACAGCGCGTGTTTCAATGCCTGCCGTGGAGACGAGGCCACTCAGAGCTTGTGAGCCATCGTAGTTGAGCTGAGTCGTAGCGACATCTGCACCACTCAGGCCGGTCAGACGCCGGTGTGTCTCATCCCATTCGAGATTGCGGGTCAGACCGGAAGATTCCAGCGTAGTCGCCAAACCGCTGCTGTTGAAATCGATGGAAAAGGGTGCCGTGCCTGTGCGGGCTACGTTACTGATCCGCCCGTTGGTGGCGTACCCCACACTCACTGAATAGCCACAATTACTGCAGTTAAATGCTTCGATACGGGGTATACGGTATTGGGTATCGCCATCTTGCGCGTAATCACTGACCGTGTATGTGGCCAGATCGAATGTTTTGCTTGCGCCACAGGATTCACTCACGGTGACCCTGCCATTGGCGTGGACCGCACTCACCTGGCCAGCACCGCTGGTTGCTACGAGACTGGCCCTGCCATGGTCGTCATAGCCATAGGCTTGCAAGGGTTGTCCTTCGAGAGCGACGTCGTGTAGAAAGGGGAATACTTGCCAACCGTCGTATGATGAAACTTCGTCGTAACTGAATGTAATCGCTGAGCCGTCCGGACGAGTGATGGATGCGAGCCTCTGGCCGAAGGCGCCATTATCCTCATAGTCAAACTCAAACAGGTAGCTGCTGTTATTGAGTGACCTCATGCTCAGCACTTCGCCCAAATAACCCTGCTCGATCACGACTCCCACTGCTGGGGTCGGTGCGCTTTGTCGAATCGTTGTTTCGGGATGGTACTGGCTGTTCAGGGTGTATTCGAACCTCAAAACAGTGTCGTCTGGGTAGACGATCTCGGACAGCTTCCCGTTTTCATACTTTTCGGTGTAACCGTCATCACGCACAAAATTGAAGCTGTTCTGCCATTTGTCGACCTCGACAAAGTGGCCACGAATATTGTTGTGGGAGGCGGGAACCCAGTTACCGCCACTCTTCACAAAGATGAGGATGTCACCGCTCGGTACGTAAAGTAATACGCGCTCGACACCCGGCACATAGCCATTACGATATCCGTCATCGTATACCAGGCGTTTGTCGTAACTGTGGTGCCAACTGGATTCCCAGTAGTAGATATTCATCCACTCTTCATGCGTATAGGGCTCAGCGTCTTCCGCGGTCAGTGCGGTCAAGCCCCAGTCGCGGGTTTTACGCAGGATCGGCAGGGTCGAGTAGTGATGGCTGATCGGCAAGAGGCCAGGAAACTCCGCCGACATGATGGGCAGGCTGACATTGAGTGCGCCCGTTGCAATATCGATCGGTCCGGCTGTTGTCTGCAGACCCGGCAGGGCTTCGGCATCGCAAATCGCGTCGGTACAGTAGGCCGAAACGGAATCAGGGACATACTCGACAAACTGCTCGCTATAGCCGTCCTCTCC
>JARRNY010000189.1:0-3056 GCA_037384445.1 Candidatus Thiodiazotropha sp. | reverse complement strand
GCCCCACCAAAATCCATCGCTTAGGCCAAGTAGAAGGTGTGTCTTGGCGTTTAAGTAAGTATTCGGTGCGGCTTGCCGCACCGATTGGATAGCTTAATTATAGATAGCCTATGTCAGCGACATTCGGGGCTGCAGGAGGTGCAACCCACTCCCCCATCCTATGCACGGATGGGAAACCCGTGTGGCGCCCTCCCCCGGAAAACACGTGGATTATCAGTGCAGCTTGATCGCGGGATCGATACTCCGGCGCAACATACGCGCAAGTGTGGTCAATGCGGTCCGCCACCAGCCGAACAGGGTCAGCTGATGCATTTTGTAGAGCGAGAGATAGACCCAGCGGGCGATCCAGCCGCTGACCCGCACGCTGCCGGTGATCGCACCCATCAGACTGCCGACAGTGCTGTAGCGGCCAAGGGTGACCAAAGAGCCATAGTCGCGGTAGATATAGCGTTTATCGAAAGATTGTCCTTTGATCCGTTTGGCCAGCGCCTTGGCAACGAAAGAGGCCTGCTGGTGGGCGGCCTGAGCCCGCGGTGGCACCAGGTCGCCCTGTTCGTTCATGACACAGGCAGCACAGTCGCCAATGGCGAAGACGCGCTCATCGTCTTCCAGGGTCAGATCCCCATTAACCTTCAGTTGATTGATTCGATTAACGCTAAGACCCAGTTGAGCGAGAAAATCCGGTCCCTTGATACCCGCAGCCCAGACCTTGATCGCAGCCGGAATCACCAGACCTGAGGCGGTATGCACGGCCTCATCGGTCACCTGGGTGACCTTCTCAGAAACATGTACCTGGATGCCCAGACTCTCCAGCTCCTGTTGTACCTGAGCCGACAGTTTTTCCGGCAGGGCCGGTAGAATACGCGGTCCGGCGTCGAGAATATGCAGGCGGATATGACAGTCCGGCTCGATGGTCTCAAAGCCGTACTGGGCGATCTGGCGTGTAACCTGATGCAACTGGGCCGCCAGTTCAACACCGGTGGCGCCCGCCCCGACAATGGCCACGTCGAGCTGTCCCTCGCGAATCGGAGCAGACTGGGTATTGGCCCGAATCAACGCCTCCAGCAGTTGCTGCTGAAAACGGCTCGCCTGCGACTTGGTATCGAGCATCAGACAGTGTTCGCTGACGCCGGGGATACCGAAATCGTTACTCACGCTACCCACCGCGAAGACCAGATAGTCATAGGAGAAGGTACGGCTTGGAATCAGCTCCTCTCCCGCATCGTTATAGAGCGGCGCGAGAACCACCTTACGTTCAACCCGATCGAGACCCGACATGGCGCCGAGCCGAAAACGATAGTGGTTCCAGCGCGCGTGCGCCAGATATTCGAGCGCGTGTTGTGCCGGATCGAAGGTACCTGCCGCCACCTGATGCAGCAGCGGTTTCCACACATGAGTACGAGCGGCGTCGATCAGAGTAATCTTTGCCTTGCCCGGTTTACCCAGCTTTCTGCCTAGCCGAGTGGCAAGTTCAAGGCCGGCGGCACCGCCGCCCACCACAATAATATTCGGTGACTCCGACATCGATGACTCCAGTTTTTAGTCAGGGAAAGTGCAAAAGAATTCAACCCTGCAATTCCAGGGCCAAACTCTAGCAGGTTCTCCTTGCACTGTCCCGGACCCTAGCGGAAGCGACCGTAAGAGTATATCGATGGCCCAAGGAAACAGCCACTGTGCGTGAAGTGTCACTATTCTGTCACAGCGCAAACCCCAACCGATGCATCTTATCCATGACTACGCCACCTTCAGAAGAGGACCTGATGGTCATCAATACGCGATCTGTCAGAGGCGGAAATAGTGGATTAGTCGCCAGCCAAATCGATTACTGGGCTATACTTTTATAGGGTTATTACAAAGGGAGTTGCCGGACACCCTGACTAATAACAGCTCTCCTGGAGTAGCACTTGCAGACTCAGAAGTTCTCTCATCGACTGGCATCTCTGTTCATTTTCCCGCTGATCACCCTCACCTGCCATGCGGGCTGGGACCTGGCTCATCTTGAGCAAGAAGATGCCATGCAGCTAACCCCCGACATTGCCAATGGAGAGCTGATCTACGAAGGCTGTGCCGTCTGCCATATGCCAGAGGGCTGGGGCCTGCCCAACGGCGCCTATCCACAGATCGCCGGTCAACACCGCTCCGTGACGATCAAACAGCTGGCTGATATCCGGAATAAAAACAGGGATAACCCCTCCATGTATCCCTATACCATCCCTGAAGAGATCGGCGGCACCCAGGCAATCTCCGATGTGGCCGCCTATATCGAACAGCTCAAGATGATTTCAGTGACGGGCAAGGGTAGCGGCACCGACCTCGAGCATGGGGAAAAACTCTACAAAGAGCATTGCACGGACTGTCATGGCGAAAATGGAGAGGGCAACCCGAGCAAAGCCTATCCACTGATCCAGAGCCAGCATTACAACTACCTGCTGCGTCAACTGCAATGGATTCAGAACGGCAAGCGTCGCAACGCCAACAGCAAGATGATCGAGCGAATCAAAGAGCTCACGGTTCGTGAGATGGAAGCCCTGGCAGACTACATCTCTCGCATGCCACCTGATGAAGCCAAGTTGTCGACCTATACCTGGAAAAACCGTCAATAGACGAAGCTGTCAATCCATGGCCAACACACAAGACAACTCCTACCAGATAACGGATAGATTCTCTGTCAAAAAAGCGCTGGTACAGAACTTCCTCTTGATATTCCTGCCCGCCTCTCTCCTGCTCTCTGGAATCTTCTACGCCTACTCTGAACTGAGCAAAGACTACGAACTGCAAACGGTCATGATTCGTGAAGCGGCCGCACTAAAGAGCGCCAGTGAGTTAACCTCTCTGCTGCTAGAGCAGAAGCTTTCCGATCTACTGGTTCTCGCAGAAGGCGAAACCCTTCGCAAGTATCTACATGAGGAGAACACAAAGAACAGGATACATCTTGCCAGGGAGTTTTCACTTTTCGCTCGCAGAAAACCTAAATACGCACAGATTCGTCTACTTGATACCGAAGGCAATGAACTGATCCGCGTCAACAATTCAAACGAAGTACAGACAATCGTCCC
>JARRNY010000188.1:0-3141 GCA_037384445.1 Candidatus Thiodiazotropha sp. | reverse complement strand
GCGATATCTATGTGTCTCCTTTTGATTTAAATATTGAACATAAGGCGGTGGAGATACCTTATAAGCCTATGATTCGATTTGCCACGCCGGTGTTTGATAAGAACAGGCATAAGATCGGGATAGTGATTCTCAATTACTTTGGCTCAAAATTGCTTTCCAATCTGATCGATTAAAAATTGCAGACAACCGAATTTCGATTCGCGAATCAGAATGAGCGCGGCCACAAAAATTGATGGAAATATGATGAAAAATGGACAAGAACAGCGAGGGAAAAGAGATGGAGCCCCCTCGCGTTCCTTGGCCGGTTCGTAGTAGGGGGCTCCTGCCAATAACCACATATGGCGGGAGCAATGATACTACCTGAAGTTATCCAACGCAAATCGTTATTTTCCCTTCTTTATGAGATAGACCAAGATCTGTGCGAGCAGACCCGCGCCCGCGGTTGCCCTATTGCGGGGGTCCGCTGCACTGCGCCCACTACCAGCGAAAGCCTCGGGGTGGGCCCCCTGGTCTTTGCGAGGCGTATGAGGTTCGCTTCAGCCTGTGCTGCGGTGCACTTGGTTGCCGGCGCCGGATATTGCCGCCATCGGTTCGATTCTGGCAGCGCCGGGTCTACTGGGCGCCGGTGGTGTTGCTGGTCAGCGCCCTTCGGCAGGGACAAAATCCGGACGTTACCCTTGAGCGGCTCAAGGGCCTTTGCGGGGTATGGCGCTCCACGGTCAAACGCTGGCTGCGATACTTTAAAGAGCTTTTCGCCCACAGCGTCAACTTCCGGCGATTGTCCGGTCACCTGCTACCACCCATCGGTGCCGATCAACTGCCCAGGCAGTTGCTGGCACGTTTTTTCAAGACCTATGGCGACCCGGTGATCGCGCTTTTCCAATGCCTTAAGATCCTTGCCCTTGGCCCGTGACGGCCACAATTGTTGAGGGCGGCGGCCCGATGCCGCTGCTTCACGCAAAAGATGGTCTGCTGCCAACGGCCGAAAAGTGCGCTACACGGATCCTTCACGCTGTTTGACCCTACAAAACGCAAAGGAGGATCCGATGAAAAGCGATCAGATACCCATGTGGCAGCGCTGGGCCCAGTTCCGGTTTGCCGTGATCGGCGAGCTGTTGTCCAGCCCGCCGGAAAAGGGGCAATTGCAAAGGGCCATCGAAAGACTTTCTCAACAAATCTATCGGCACCCCATCGAAGCCGACCGGCGGATCAGCCTGGGGGCATCGACCATCGAGCGATGGTATTACAAGGCCAAAGGGGCCGCCGATCCCATCGCCGCTTTGGGTCGCAAAATCCGCAACGATGCCGGTATCCGCTGGTCCATGTCCGAGCCGCTGTTTGCAGCCCTCAAATCCCAATACGAGAGCCACCGCCGGTGGAACGTGCAACTGCACTATGACAACCTGGCGGCCCTGGTCAAAGAGCAGCCGCGATTAGGGCCGATGGTCAGCTATAAAACCGTGCTGCGCTGCATGCGCGAATACGGCTGGCTGAAGATCCGTCAGCCGGCGCTACCGACGGCCGGACAGCAACGGGCTGCCGAGAGGCTCCAGCGTCGGGAGGTGCGCGGCTTTGAAGTGGCCCATGTCCATGGCCTGTGGCATCTGGACTTTCACCAGGCCAGGATCAGCATCCTGGATGCCGCGGGCAAGTGGCATCGTCCCGTGGCCCTTGCCATCTGCGATGATCACAGCCGGCTGTGCTGCCATTTGCAGTTCTACTTGGCCGAAACGGCCCAGTGCCTGGTCCACGGTCTGACCCAGGCCTTTATGAAACGTGGGCTGCCGCGGGCTCTTTTGACCGACAATGGGGCGGCCATGCTGGCTGAAGAAACCAGAAACGGCCTCAGCCGGTTGGGCATCGAGCACAAGACCACGCTTCCTTATTCGCCTTATCAAAACGGTAAGCAAGAGATCTTCTGGGTCCGGCTTGAAAGCCGTCTGCTGGAGCTTTTGCGCGGCATCGAAGATCTGAAGCTGTCCTTTATCAACCAGGCGGCCTGCGCCTGGGTGGAACAGGACTACCATCGAAAAGAGCACAAGGAGATCCGAACTCCTCCTTTGCAGCGCATGCTCACCGGCCCCGATGTCAGCCGGCCGACGCCGGACAGCGACTCTTTACGCCTGGCCTTCACCCGCAGGATCACAAGAACTCCCCGGCGCTCCGATGCCACCGTAGCGGTCGACGGCATCCGCTATGAGCTGCCGGTGCGCTATGCCCATCTGCGCCAGGTCAACTTGCGCGCAGCCGGTTGGGATAAAAGCCACATAACTCTGGTCGATACCGATACCGATGCTCCTTTGGCCCGCTTGCTGCCCCAGGACAAGACCAAGAATGCTTCGGGTATGCGCAGAGCCATCGGCGCTGATGACCGGGGTCCGGCTACCTACTCATCCGAGCAATGTATGCCGGCGCTGCTTCGCCAGTGGCTATCCGACTATGCCGCCACGGGCCTGCCGCCGGCTTATTTGCCCATGGAGGAGGTCAGCCATGAATAACAGCGAGATCCGCAGCCTGTACGGTCTTAAATACAACCCGTTTGTGCCCGATGTGCCCGCCGATGCCTTGTTTACCATACCGGGCACAGAGCCCTTTGCCCTGCGGGTGCAAACCATGGCCGCCCAGGGCGGTTTTGCCCTGATTGCCGGAGACCCGGGCCTGGGCAAAAGTAAAACCTTGCAGCAAATCGCCAACCGGCTCGAACAGGTTCCGGACCTGACCGTGGGGGTCATGCAGCGGCCCCAAAGTGCCCTGGGTGACTTTTACCGCGAACTGGGAGAGTTGTTCAGTGTCGGCTTGTCGGTAGCCAATCGTTACGGCAGCTTCAAGGCCCTGCGGCAGCGCTGGATGTCCCATTGTAAGTCCACACTGCTCAAACCGGTACTGCTCATCGACGAGGCCCAGCACGTATCGGTCGAGTGCCTGACCGAACTGCGCCTGTTGCAAAGTCAACATTTTGACTCGCAGAGCCTGCTGTTTACCATTTTGTGTGGCGACAATCGTCTGCCCGAGCGGTTCCGATCTACTGATCTTCTGCCGCTTGGAAGCCGCATCGGCCCGCGCCTTGTACTCTCACCGCTATCGCCGGATCAGCTGCAAGACTACCTGAGCTTTGCCCTTGAGCAGGCCGGCAACAGCCAG
>JARRNY010000187.1:0-4208 GCA_037384445.1 Candidatus Thiodiazotropha sp. | reverse complement strand
ACATTTCATAGCCGTGGAATGACTCAACAGAAAGTGCTACTCCTCATCCCCTGAACGAATGCGGCAGGCCTTGTTGATAAATGCCATCTGTTTGCGAAAGTTGGTGCAGCCATCACACATCATAACGTGGAAACGTAACGCCACCCGCTCTCGCCAACTCAAGGGACGATCAAGCTCTTGTGACATCAGCTCGGTTGCCTGTTTGCAGTTCATCATCGAAATAATTCTCCAACCATCAGGAAGTAAACCACTGCTCTTCCAGACACAGGCGCAAGCCCATGCGGGCACGATGCAGGATGACCCAACAGTTTGACGTAGATATGGACAGTTCCTTACATATCTCGTCTGTATCAAGGCCCAAAAGCTCGCGCATGGAAAAGACCTGCGCCGTACGCGTCGGCAAGTGGTCGAGACAGAGTTCTAAAATACGCCAGAACTGCTGCTGTTCGAGGGATTCCTCGGGTTCGGTCCAGCGGTGTGGCTTATGCTCAGTGGCCCAGAATCCCCGCTCATTGAAGAGTTCGTTATATTCCCTCTCCTCATCGTCACCTGACGTCATCTGGGTGGCGGTAACCTCTCGCCGACCAGCGCGCATAGCGTCGATAATCTTTCGCTTGAGTATGGAGAAGACCCAGGTCTTGAGGCTGGAGCGGCCCTGAAACTTGTCGATACCCTGCATGGCTGCCATCAGGGCCTCCTGAACCGCATCCTCTGCCTGAGCTTGATCACGCAACTGAAGCACAGCAAAACGCACCAGGTCATCGCGTCGCTCGCCAAAGAAGGCCTGTAGCTCATCACTCGATGTCATTGGCCAAGCCAAGGCAGGAATCAACGGATTCCGTCATGCTCCCATCAATCACAAGGTCTACAGCGTGCCCAAAAGCTCCTGGTGGACAGTTGACAAGGAGCCAGTCGGTTGATCATTCAACGCCCAATCGTAATCAAGAAATTTGATGCGGTAGTCCCCTGTGCGCAATTGTCTCTGCGTCTGAGGATCTTTCGCAAGCAGAGACGGTTGCGATTGGGGTCGCTAAGAAATCTTTCTATCCCCTCCTCCAACTGCTGATCTAGCCTCGCTGCCACATAGGCGCCATTGCGTAGCATGGGGCAGCCAATGGAGGCGCAATTGAGCGCAAAATGGATTCGCGGTTCATCGAAGACGCCCGGCGCACGGATCAAATCCTGCTCCAGGTTGTCGAGATGGCGCGGCTTACCCAGCAAGGTGAAGAAGCGCTGCTTCCAGGGTGAGCGGAAGAGACTACCGAGATCCTTGATCGATTCGATATCCGGATATCGTGTCAGGATCAATTCTACGGTGAAAGCATTGTAGGCATTGATCAGAAAGGCGAGCTGCTGCTCCCGCTTCCAGCCTCGATACTCTGCCAGAGTGACAGCGGAGAGTTTGGACAGATAGGCATTCAGGGACGCGCGCTCGGCCAGCATACCAGCATAATTCACCCTGGAAGCACTACCCGAGTCGCTCACAACTACGTTACGAGCGAGCAGCCGCTCCCACTCTCCATGGGTGTGGTCAAAGGCCTGTACGAATCCAGTGCTGAACATCAGACCGAGCAGGAGAAGAAGCTGTTTCACGATCGTTCTCCGGTTTCAGACAGGAGTTCCCCCTGGGGTGCTGCTCCCGCACTCGTACCCCGACGCCAGGCATGAAACCGCTCGACCCACTGCAGCAGGCGTTCAGGTGCGTGGGCGCGTTTCCAGTTGCCGGCCACATATTTGTTTGCCTCTGCCAGTGTCGGGTAGATGTGAATGGTGCCGAGGATCTTATTCAGCCCGATGTTGTGGCGCATCGCCAACACGTACTCCGCTAACAGGTCGCCGGCATGCTCACCGACGATAGTCACCCCCAGAATCTTATCCTTGCCCGGCACGGTGAGGACCTTGATCATACCGTGGGCCGCTTCATCGGCAATGGCCCGGTCCAGGTCATCGATTCCGTAACGGGTAATCTCATGGGGGATAGCCTGCTCTTTTGCTTCAGTTTCGTTCAACCCCACTCGCGCCACCTCCGGATCGATGAAGGTGGACCAGGGAATCACCGAGTAGTCAGCGCGGAACTTCTTGAGCGGATCGAACAGGGCGTTGACTGCGGCATACCAGGCCTGGTGGGCCGCGGTATGGGTGAATTGATAGGGTCCCGCCACATCGCCAGCGGCATATATATTGGGGTAGCGAGTCTGCAGAAACTCGTTGGTCTCGATAGTACGGGCAGACGCTATGCCCAGCGTTTCCAAACCAAAACCCTGGAGATTGGCACTACGACCCACCGCCACCAGCACCTGATCGAAGGGAATACGCACTTCTTTGCCCTGGTTCGCACTATCCTGCGCAATCAGAATCTTTTCACCGTCTTCCTGTAAAAAGCGTATGGCCTTATGACCCAGACGCAGATCGATGCCCTCGGCACGGAAATGGTTGGCAATCATCTCCGACACCTCCGGGTCTTCTCGGATCAGCAGACGGGGATGGCTCTCCACCTGCGTCACCTGCGAACCCAGCCGGGCAAACGCCTGCGTCAGTTCAGAACCTATCGGCCCTCCCCCCAGCACCAGCAGGCGTTTGGGCTGTTCACGTAACGACCAGACACTATCCGAGGTGAGATAGCCGACCTCTTCGAGTCCGGGAATCTCCGGCAGTCGTGGCTTGGCGCCGGTAGCGATGACGATATTACGTGTGGTCAAGGTCTGCCGGCCCTGGCTGGTTTCTATCTCTACCGTCCAGGGCGTGGTGATCTGTGCGCTTCCCTGCACCACTTCAACGCCCAGTTTACGGTAGCGTTCCGCTGAGTCATGAGGTTCGACCTGCTTGATGACACGCTTTACACGATCCATCACCTCGGCAAAATCGAACGCCGGTTCGATCTGCTTAAGCCCAAACTCCCTGGCACGCCGAAGATGCGACACCAGCTTGGCGGAACGGATCAACGCCTTGGAGGGGACACAGCCGGTATTGAGGCAGTCGCCACCCATGCGATGTTTCTCGACCAGGGTCACCTTTGCTTTGAGGGCCGCTGCGATATAGGCAGTCACCAGTCCCGCCGAACCTGCGCCAATAACCACCAGATTGCGCTCAAAACTGGCCGGCTTTTTCCAGCCTTGATAGACCTTACGAGCCTTAAGCATCTGCGTGATCTGTTTTGCGATCATAGGAAAGATGCCGAGCAGAACGAAAGAGGCCAGCAGACCGGGTGAGAGAATCCCCTGTAGCGAGTCGATCTGTGCCAGCTGAGTCCCGGCGTTAACATAGACGGCGGTGCCGGCCAGCATGCCGAGCTGACTCACCCAGAAGAAGGTCCAGGCTCGGATCGCTGTCAGCCCCATGGCCAGATTGATGACGAAAAAGGGAAACAACGGCACCAGGCGCAGGGTAAACAGATAGAAAGCGCCATCCTTGGCCACCCTTTCGTTCATGGTTCTGATCTTTTCGCCAAAGCGATGCTGCACCCAATCGCGCATCAGAAACCTGGCCATCAGAAAGGCCAGTGTCGCCCCGATGGTCGAGGCGATGGAGACCAGCAGGGTCCCCCAGACGAGCCCGAAGAGAGCCCCAGCAACCAGGGTCAGAATGGCTGCTCCCGGCAACGAGAGCGCCGTTGCCGCAATATAGAGCAGTGAAAAGAGGAGCGCTGCGGTCAACGGCTCGGCGTTGCGCCATGCCATGATGGCTTCCTGTTCAGCCCTGAAATAATCGAGACTGACAAAACGCCCCAGGTCGTAGGTGAAATAGAACCCGATGAGAATCAGAATCCCCAGGGCTAGAAATAGGCGTGGTAGCAGCTTCACAGTCGAATCTCCCAATTATTCAGATATTGCTATCTCTGTCGGAGATCGGCGGAAAAACTTACAGATCAGTGCCTGCTCTGATAAAGGAAGCCGGGAATCCACTCGTTGTTTAGAGCGACGCTACTCTTTGCTTTCCGCCTCAAGAGTGACGATTTGTCGATATAGCAGATAGTCCGATCTCTCACTCTTGCGCAAAGCTGTCTGCAGAAACTCCCTCCCCTTCCCCTCCGATCCGTCCTGCAGCAGTGAACGATAGAACGTCCGGTAAAAACGGTCGGGTTCGACCCGGATATCAAACCGCATGAATCGGGCCTGGGGGTGTTTGTCTTTGGCATAGTTCAACACCATCGATTCACCGGGTGCCAGGCGTGTATCGAAATTCTCTTTGCTCAGATCCAATCTGACGTC
>JARRNY010000186.1:0-4172 GCA_037384445.1 Candidatus Thiodiazotropha sp. | reverse complement strand
GATGTGCTGACGGAACATGCCATATTCGTAGCGCAGGCCGTAGCCGCGTACCGGCAGGTTGAGGGTGGCGCAGCTGTCGAGGAAGCAGGCCGCGAGGCGGCCGAGACCGCCATTGCCGAGTCCGGCGTCAGGCTCGCTCTCGCGGACATCCTCCAGCTCCATGCCGAGGGACTGAAAGGCCTGGCTGACAGCATCGTCGAGATTCAGGTTGAGCGCCGCGTTACTCAATGCACGCCCCATGAGGAACTCGAGTGAGAGATAGAAGGTGCGTTTGCAGCCGGTTCTCTCGTAGACTTCGCGGGTCAGTTTCCAGCGCTCAACCAACCGGTCCCGGATGGCGAAGGCGAGTGCCTTGTAGGGGTAGTGGCTGGAGGTGCATTTGTTGTCCCGCCCCAGCGTGTGGGCAAAGTAGCGGCGGAAATCGTAGGAGAGGGCCTCCGCATCCATGCCTAGCGGTGGCAGTTCAGTCAATGCGTCGCAGCTTATGGTGGTGTCTTTCTTCTTTGGGTTCTTGGGCATGGTGGCAGACCGGTGGTGACAGGATAATCCCTATTATGCCGATGGTCTGCCGTCGAAAGCCAGATAGAGTTGAAAAGGATTTGCTTGGACTGCCCAGGGTTATCTAGGAAACCCTGGGAGCCTCGAAAGAAGACAGAGCCGAACAGCTTGCCGGGCAAAATAGGTCGGTTCAAGGTGTGAACCGCACTGAATAGCCTGGCTATTCAGAAGATCTGTGACCGACGAAAATGCCAGTGGCGCAACGCCGAAGCGGCCCATTTTGGCGGCAGGATGTCGGTCCTCGACTTGTTCAGAGGCTCTCTAGAAGTCGGTCTCCGCCATACCCAGCCCTCCCGGGGCCTAGAAGTCGGTCTCCGCCATACCCAGCCCTCCCGGGGCTTCGACAGAGCCGGTGTCGGAGAGGCGAATCTTCAGTGAGAGGTTATTGCGTGAGTCAGCATGCGCCAGCGCTTCTTCCAATGTGATCATGCCATCCTGATAGAGCTTGTAGAGTGACTGGTCGAAGGTCTGCATGCCGCGCTCAGTGCCTTGCTCCATCACCTCTTTGATGGCGTGGATGTCGCCTTTCTGGATCAGCTCCGAGATATAGGTGGTGAGCAGCATGATCTCCACGGCCGGAATACGCTGGCCGTTTTTGCCCTTCACCAGACGTTGGGAGATGACCGCCTTCAGGTTGAGAGAGAGGTCCATGTAAAGCTGCTGATGGGAGCTGTCGGGGAAGAAGTTGATGATGCGGTCGAGTGCCTGGTTGGCGTTGTTGGCATGCAGTGTCGAGAGGCAGAGATGGCCGGTCTCGGCATAGGCGATAGAGTGCTGCATGGTGTACATCTCGCGGATCTCACCGATCTGTATGACGTCAGGCGCTTCGCGCATGGCATTTTTCAGCGCATTCTCGTAGGAGAGGGTATCTATACCCACCTCGCGTTGATCGACCACGGATTTTTTGTGTGTGTAGAGATACTCGATCGGGTCTTCAATGGTGAGGATATGCCCCGCCTTGTTCTGGTTGCGGTACTCGATCATCGAGGCCAGCGTGGTGGATTTACCGGAGCCGGTGGCGCCCACCACCAGGATCAGACCACGGGGTTCCATGATCAGGTCTTTTAAAATCACGGGTAGATTGAGCTTCTCCACGGGCGGGATCACGCCCTTGATATAGCGGATAACCATCGCCGCATCGCCACGCTGTTTGAAGACATTGACGCGGAAGCGACCCAGGTTGTTGATGGAGATGGCCAGGTTGCACTCGTAGGTGGCCTCGAACTCCTTGATCTGTTCATCACTCATGATGTTGTAGGCGAGCTTTCTCACCTGGCCCGGTTGCAGCGGAGAGGAGCCGATGGGACGTGTCTCTCCCTCTGCCTTCAGATGCGGTGCGGCGCCGGTACTGAAGAAGACGTCAGAGCCGTTCTTCTGAACCATGAGTTTTAGATATGGCACGATATCCATGTAATCTCCTCCAAGCGTGCTCTATTGGCCAAGACGTGACGGGCCACGGTAAAGTGATCTGACTCAGATTATCGGCCGATGCGGGAAAGAATGAAGTGAAAAAATCCAATTTGCAGAGAGTGCTGAAAAAAAGCGGGTGTGACAGTGAGTGATATTCGCTTGTCAGCACTTTATCGATACCCGGTGAAGTCGCTCGCCGGGCAGTTACTGCAACAGGTTCAACTGGATGCCTGCGGTCTGGCGGCGGATCGGCGCTGGATGCTGGTGGATCGGGAGGGGCGCTTCCTCAGCCAGCGGGAGCTGCCACGCATGACACTGATCACCCCCAGGCTGGAGCCTCAGGGGGTGTTTTTGCAGGCGCCGGAGATGCCTGGCCTGGGGGTGCCATACCCGGATGAGGGGGCCGAGCGTATCAAGGTGCGGGTGTGGGATGATACCTGTATGGCACAGCTAGGGGATGACTCGGCGCACGCCTGGTTGAGCGACTTTCTCGGCATGGCCTGCCGACTGGTCTATATGCCGGAGGAGACGGTGCGGCCGGTTGATCCGGACTACGCTCTGGCGCAGGATCGAACCGCCTTCGCAGACGGCTTTCCTCTGCTGCTGATCTCCCAGGCCTCGCTGGACGATCTCAATCAACGACTGGCCGAACCCCTGCCGATGCTCCGTTTCCGTCCCAATCTGGTGGTCGAGGGTTGCGCCCCCTATGCGGAGGACGAGTGGCGGCGTATCCGCATCGGAGAGCTGACCCTGCGGGTGGTGAAGCCCTGCTCACGTTGCAAAATCACCACCGTCGATCCCTATACCGCGGAGACCGGCAGTGAGCCCCTGAAGACCCTGGCCAGCTATCGGCGTCGAGGCAATCAGGTCTATTTCGGTCAGAATCTGCTGCACGATGGTATCGGTGAACTGGCCTTGGGAATGCCGATTGAGGTGTTGCAATGAGTA
Organism: Candidatus Thiodiazotropha sp.; assembly: GCA_037384445.1. Taxonomy (GTDB): domain Bacteria; phylum Pseudomonadota; class Gammaproteobacteria; order Chromatiales; family Chromatiaceae; genus Thiodiazotropha. Next base: position 1,256 of record JARRNY010000186.1, on the reverse strand, counting down.
GAGCAGAACAGGTTCTCGACGAGACCCGCTGTTGGGTGGAGCGGACTGTGGTGGGGCTCAACCTCTGTCCCTTCGCCGCCGCGCCCATGAAGGGTGGACGAATTCGCTATGTGTATTGCGGAGAAACGGAGCCGGAGGGGATCTATCGGGCGCTATTGGCGGAGGTGGAGACGTTGATCGGTCTGCCTGAGCCGGAGGCGGAGACCTGTCTCTTCGTGGTGCCGTCAGGGCTGGACGATTTCGCCGCCTATCTGGATCTGTTCGAGATCGCCGAAGCGGCCATTCCCCAGGCAGGGCTTGAGGGCATCCTGCAGCTGGCCAGCTTCCACCCCGATTACTGTTTCGAGGGTGCCGACGATGAGGACCCGGCAAACTACACCAACCGTTCGCCCCATCCGATGTTCCATCTCATTCGCGAAGCGCCACTGGCGCGGGCCCTGGAGGGTTATCCCAATCCAGAGGGTATCCCGGAGCGAAACATTGCCTTGCTGCGGGAGATGGGGCTGGAGGCCATGCGCGAACGTCTGGCCGCCTGTCTCAAAGCCCCATAGGGGGAAAGGCTAACTCAGGCCACCATCTCCACCATGTCGAAATCGGCTTTCCTGACGCCGCACTCCGGGCACTCCCAGTCGTCAGGGATGTCCTCCCAGCGGGTGCCGGCGACTATGCCCTCTTCCGGCAGTCCAAGTGCTTCGTCATAGATGAAGCCGCAGATAACACACTCGTATTTCTTCATACTCACTCCCAATCCGGTTGCTCACTGTTCATGATCTATGTCCCTAATCTAGTCTCTGGCGGGGCTGGGCTCCACCCCTTAATGTTTGGGGAAAGCCCGATCTAACACATTGAATTTTTGTGGTTTGAGGCCAGGAAACCGGTTTGTTCGGGACGAGGTTGAGTGTTTTAGTCGTACTCCGAGGCCCGCCGGGCATCACCGTAGACCTGGTCGATGGGGTAGCGTGATTCGTTGATAGCGATCTTGCGCTCAGCGGCCTCGATCAAGTTGATATCCAAGCGCTCAGCGGTGCGGATCAGGTAGATCAGGATATCGGCCATCTCCAGCGCCACCTCTTCACGCTTCTCCCCGGGCAGGTTCATGCTCTGCTCCTGGGTCAGCCACTGGAAGTGCTCCACCAGCTCGGCGCACTCGGCGATCATCGCCATGGCCAGGTTCTTGGGTGAATGGAACTGCTCCCAGTTGCGGCTCTGGGCGAAGTTTTTGAGGCGAGCATTGAGATTGTCCAGGCTGTCTTGCG
>JARRNY010000185.1:0-3353 GCA_037384445.1 Candidatus Thiodiazotropha sp. | reverse complement strand
GTAAGGCACAATAAAGTTCTGTATCCAGGCATTGAATTGTGTCCGGTCAACGAGTCCCGCTTCGTGTGTCCAGCCGCCAATTCCATCGAGATTGATACGAACAAAGGTGGCATACCACCCGTGGTCTTTACCATACCTTGGGCTGGGGTCGCTCATAAGGTCTGCGGTGTTATTGAAAAAGTTCAGCATGCCCGCAACATCATTCGGATCGGTCCAATCGGACGGATTTCTATACCACCTTCCCTGGCCATTAAACCAGCTATCCGTTGGCTGCATCCATCCACCACGCAAAGTAACATTCTCTCCATTGGGATTTTTCAGGTAACGACCTTCCACATGTAGCATGGGGGTTGGCATACCCAGCCATGCAAAGACATCGACGGGAAAAATCGCGGCTACAACTAAAAAAATAAGTAATTTGTTTTTCATTATATATACACCCTGCACTAACTTACTGTTCCACGGCATAACCGTAAGAGTCCATTAGGAAACTTCGCTTCCCAAAAGCGTCGATTAAATCGATAACTGAATCTATTCAGAGGGTCCTGTAAATACCAATGACTGGCACCTTAAAACGTCCCGGGCAGAAATCTCTTCCGATTGGCGGATAGCTACATGCATCCAAGACAGCCACTCATTGGCATATTTTTTTACCCTGATTCAATGAGATTTCCAATTGCTGATTCCAGATAGCGTAAATTAAAAGTTTTGTATCATCAGCATCGGTGTCAATATGTATCATGTACAGTTACTTGATAACTTAGATGTTCATCACAGACTCGGTTTTCGAGTGCATCAGTCGTACCCAGCTGATCCGAGGCGAGCCAGGTTTTAGAAAGACAGTGACTCTCCTTGAGTTTGTACGAAGCTTGCTGGAACTGACTGGTGAGGATGATAGGCAACCGGTTCCACTGGTCCTCAGCTTGTCTCAGTGGTCGAACTACCCGACTAAGCCCGAAGATTGGGTGGCGTATGAGTTTGTTTCGGAGTGCCAGGTGCCTGAATGCGTCGACTACCGATGGCTGAGTGGACATCGCATTGTGCGGGGAGACCTGTTGCACGGTGACGAACGCAGGGTATGGGGTGATTCGGCCTACACGCGCAAGGGCGAAACGATTGGCGTGGCGGTACCCCACGCCAGGCATTTCACCTGAAAAAGGCCATCAGATGTTCCTTAATTATCCATCCTGCTATCGCTGGCAAACCTGCCAATTGCAACGTGCAATCGGAGGTCGGCCAACGATTTACCCGGCGTTCGATGTGGCTGATAGGCTATTTATAAATGTATGTTGGAGTAAGCCGCCCATCAGGTTGGCGCACTATTCAGGTCTCCTGTATTTCTGCGCTGACTGCCGAGGTGACCACCTCCTGCAGGCGTTGATCTTCTTCGGCATCGATCACCGCTTTCTCCACCGCGTCTTCGATGTAGGCCTCTTCAGAGAAACCCACATACAGGGAGTAGACACCGATCAGCAGCACAAAGGCGAACGGCAGGCCGGTGCTGACCGACGCGGTTTGCAGCGTGGAGAGCCCGCCTCCGATCAACAGCACAGCTGCCACCACGCCCTCCATGACCGCCCAGAACACGCGCTGAGGAACCGGCGAATCCAGCTTGCCGCCGGAGGTCAGGTGATCCACCACCAGCGAGCCGGAGTCAGAGGAAGTGACGAAGAACACCACCACCAGCATCACCGCGACCAGCGATAGCACTTCTGACAGGGGGAAGTTCTCGAGCATGACAAACATCGCCGTCGCCACGTCCGACTTCACCGCTGCGACGATATCGATCGCCCCTTGCGCCTGCACCCAGAGCGCCGAGCCGCCGAACACCGACATCCAAATGAAAGAGAGCAGGGTAGGGATGAGGATCACCCCGAGAATGAACTCACGCACTGTGCGCCCCTTGCTGATGCGTGCGATGAACATGCCGACGAAGGGCGACCAGGATATCCACCAGGCCCAGTAGAACACCGTCCAGGAGCCCTGCCAGTTGGTATCGCGAAAGGTTTCGGTCCACAGACTCAGCTCGGGAAAGATGGTCGCGTAGTAACCCAGGTTCTGGGTGAATCCGCTGAGGATGAATACGGTCGGACCCACCATCAGCAGGAAGAGCATGAAGAGAGCGGCCAGGATCATGTTGCCCTGACTGAGCAGTTTCACGCCCTTGTCCAGGCCGGCCACCACCGACATGGTGGCGAAGCCGGTGATCACGGCAATCAGAATGACCTGAGTGGTGGTGCTGATCTCCAGGCCGAACAGGTGATGTAGGCCGGCGTTCACCTGCTGCACCCCGAGCCCGAGCGAAGTCGCCAGGCCCACCAGGGTGGCGAGCACCGACAGCACATCGATCAGGTTGCCCCAGAAGCCGTAGATCTTTTCGCCCAACAAGGGATAGAACACCGAGCGGATGGTCAATGGCAGACCGCGGTTATAGGCGAAGAAGGCGAGCCCAAGGCCTACTATCGCGTAGATGGCCCAGGGATGCAGCCCCCAGTGAAAGTAGGTGACACCCATCGCCGCCTGGGCCGCTTCGGGGGTGTTCGGCTGCAGGTCTCCGAACATGGGCGATGGCGATGCGTAGTGGTACATGGGCTCACCGACACTCCAGAACATCAGACCAATGCCCATGCCGGCGCTCAGCAGCATGGCGTACCAGGCAGGAGTGGAGAACTCGGGCTTGGCGTTGCGCCCGCCAATACGGATGCTGCCGAAACGCCCGAACGCAAAATAGACGTTGGCAAGTATGAACAGGTTGGCGACCAGGATCAGGAACCAGCCCATGGAGCCGGTGATGCCGTTCATCGCGGCCTTGAAGAGTTCGTCCGCATCCGACTTGAACATCAGGGTCAACAGGATGAAAAGAAACAGGATGCCCGCCGACAACACGGTGACATGGGGATGGATATCGAAACCGAATCCGGCCCAGTTGGTGTCGCCCGGCTGTCGCCCGGCGGAGTCGTCCTCGAGAGAGGCGGTGGGCATGGTCTGCAATCCGAGAAACTGCGGGCGCTCGCGGATTGCCTTGCGGCGGGCCTCCAGCTCGATTGTTTTGATCTTTCTGGCGAGTTCCCGCTTTGCACGGGCCTCATCGGTTGGCGTCAGGTTGGTCATGCATCATTCCTCGTAGCTAGCTAGATAGATAGATGGCGATGAGCAGGGATTTAGTGTGGAGTTGCCTGCTTGACAAGGACCTGCCATTGCCTGCGCAGGCTATCTTGAATCGAGACCTGAGTGGGCTTCTGAAATCGTCAAATACTATAGAAATACGGCACTAGGTAGTGGTTTCTCCCTGATATCTTACCGTGCTGAATATATTTTTTCTTATTGCTGGGAGGATATGACCCTTGCCGCCC
>JARRNY010000184.1:0-3422 GCA_037384445.1 Candidatus Thiodiazotropha sp. | reverse complement strand
GCCAGACGCACACCACCGGAGTTGGCGTATTTCACGATACCCTTGGAGATGTTGTTGGCAGCGTACATGGCCATCATCTCGCCGGAGCAGACGATGTAGATCTCCTGGGCCTTGTTCTCGCGGATGGGCATGGCGAAACCACCACATACCACGTCGCCGAGCACGTCGTAGAAGACGAAGTCGAGGTCTTCTTCATAGGCGCCTTCCTCTTCCAGGAAGTTGATGGCGGTGATAACACCGCGGCCGGCACAGCCGACGCCAGGCTCAGGACCACCAGACTCGACGCACTTGATGTCGCCGTAGCCGGTTTTCAGCACATCTTCCAGTTCCAGATCTTCCACGGTGCCAGCCTCAGCCGCCATCTCCATGATGGTGTTCTGCGCTTTGGAGTGCAGAATCAGGCGGGTGGAGTCCGCTTTAGGATCGCAACCGACGATCATTACTTTTTTACCCAGCTCTGCCAGACCAGCGACCAGGTTCTGGGTCGTGGTAGACTTGCCGATACCGCCTTTACCGTAGATTGCACATTGACGCAGTGCCATGTTGGATCTCCTTACTATTGATGAATCAATTGGTGACTGAAGTCGTTTAGGGTCACTCGGACAACCTGTATTCAGCAAACCGCGTGCCAAAACAAAATATAACTGACAACTTATTGTTTAAATTGACTATTTTTGCGCGCACCAAACAATTCACTCCGGTTTGATTCACGACAATCACGCATCAAATGTATGGATGATCACAAACAAACAAGACAAAACCTCTGTTCGCTGCCCTCCCATGCCCGACTGTCGATCAACCATTGCAATCTTCCTGCGGTGATTCTCGGCAGCCTGACTTTTCAGCAACATCCGGTCGCACTGCATCTGGATGGCGTGGAGGAGTTGCACAGCGAACTCTTCACCAGCCTGCATGACATCGTCGACGCCGATGAACGGGCCGTCTGTTTCAAGGACTACATGCGCTCCGGTTTTCTCCTCGACCACCTGGATGAGGCTGGCTTCAACGCGACAAAGGGCCGTTTCAAGCGAGGCAATGCGGACTATCTAAGGATGATGAGGGGTTGGATGTTCGACCCGGACGGCAAGGAGGCGGCCGTGTTGAAGAGTTGGGTGGAGTCCCGATTCGGTCTGCTCACTCGAAACCACCATGGGCCGCTCGGGGATTTCACGAGCGAGAACTACCACCGCTTTCTCAGCGCGCGCGCTCAAGGCCTCTACAACACCAATGCCCTGGAGGCCCAGATCGACCTGCTCTATACCTACAGCCAATATGAGCTCAGTCGCCGTTATCCCGAGCAATCCCACCTGAGCCTCTACCGCGGCATCAACCATGTCAATGAACATGAGGTGTTACATCAACCCGACAAGCACACCTACATCCTGCTGCTGAACAATCTCAACTCCTTCACCGACAACCGCTATCAAGCAGATGAGTTCGGCGACTACATCATGCAAGCTGAGGTGCCACTGACAAAACTGCTCTATTTCCCGGAACTGCTGCCCGGTACGTTGAAAGGAGAGAATGAGTATCTGGTGGTAGGGGGTGTCTATCAGGTCGCGGTGAGTATTATCTGACTGAACCGACTATGCCGCACAGCAACCTTCGCTGGTGTAGTGAATCAGTTGTTCACCCAAACAAGCCGCCAGAACGTAAATACCGCTTAGACGCCGTAGAGCGATTCCCGCAAATAGCGTTTGAAGTACTTCATCACCGGCTTCGGGATCTGTGCCTCAGCCTGTAGCCTGAGTTGATGGATACGCTCTCCCATAGCGCTCTGGGAAATATGCATGGCGTTGTGAATGGCCTGATGCATCTCCTCGTCAAACAGCAGACCCTGGCGATCCTTGACCACGCTGTAGATCGCCATCAGGGCAATCTGCTCCTCCGGTGACATTTTGCATTTGTGGTCGAGAATCTTCAGCATCACCGCCGTCACACAGTCGATTTGCAGAGGGTCAAGGGGGGCATCTGCGGCCCAAAGCGCTGCGGGATGAGGACTCTCTAAAACGGCTTTGATCTGTTCTGCCTTCATCGTACTGAGGTCTTTTATCACGAATCCAGCAGGCCCTAGCCAGCCTCTGCCGCCGAGTCTGCGCCCGATTTACCGAGATCGTGCATGCACTCCTGCAACATCTTCCGGTACTGATCACAATAGTAATCGATGGCGGTCGATTGATTCTCGGGCGCACCGTCGGTGTCGAAAAAGAAAAAGGCGTTATAGCGTGCAGCTGCATACATAAAGGCTGCGCTGAGAAACGGTGTAGCCCACTCCTCGCTCAACTCATTGGCCAGATGAATGAACTCATCAGCCACCTCATGAAAATCAGATTCCTGCATGCTTGTCTGCTCCGCGTTAATAGCCTGTGAATAATTCACCTAAGCGTTATTGGTAAGCAATAACACTTTTCATGCCAAACGCCCAATTTCGCCTGTTTCCCTGTAGATCACCTGTTTCCCTGACCAGAGAGCATAGTCCAGCTCAACGAGAATGCGACAGGAACTGTCGCAAACCTGACAAAAGCGGTACATATTTACTCTGCAATCACTGCGCAATGTGTAGAAAGCGCCTGTTTTACCGGTAATTTACTGCTTGGCCTGCCTCTTGCTTTAGCTTCTCTAAATTATTAAACGACCAAATTCAGGAGCAGCATCATGGGCGAGACTACGATCAATGAAGTCATCGAGGGTATACGTGAGGGCAGTGTTGTGCCCTATCTTGGCGCCGGTGCACTGAAGGGGTCCGTCCATACCAAGACCGGCGATCCAATCCCTGCCGACAGTGACAGCCTGATCCTGGCCATGAACAACGGTCAGCCGATGGCGCCGCGTCTGATGTACGAGTTCCCAAGAGCCGCCATGAGCGTGGAGTTGAAACGGGGCCGCAGTGCGGTCAACCGCTTCCTCGATGCCACTTACGGCCAGGAGAGCTGGTCACGCGCCCCATTGCATGACTGGCTTGCCTCTATCAAGCCGAACTATGTTGTCGATATCAACCGCGATACCCAGTTGCAGGAGAGTTACGCCGACAGACCGCACACACTGGTACGCGGCATCTCCCGCATCGCCGGCACAGACTACCGTTTCCGCATCCATCACTACGATGGCAGCAGCTACTCGGCAAAGGAGATCGATCAGTCCGAGGTCGATACCAGCCTGCCCATACTGTTCAAGCCCATGGGAAGTCCCCTGCCCGATGCAACCTATATCGCTTCGGACGCTGACTATGTCGACTACATCAGTGAGTTGATGGGCGGCTTCGCCATTCCCAGCTTTCTGAAAACATACCGCAAAGACAAACAGTATCTGTTTATCGGCCTAAGCATGAATCGGGATACCGAACGCATGGTCATGTCGGACATCATCTATTCCGCCGGTAGTCCTGCGGGATGGGCATTGATCCCTGAGCCCAGCGACAAAGA
>JARRNY010000183.1:0-4962 GCA_037384445.1 Candidatus Thiodiazotropha sp. | reverse complement strand
AGTCCCCCGAGCATCTGATGCAGGGCGCCAAAGGACTCCTGTTCGAATTGCAGGCATTCGGAGGCACTGGACAGTCGTACCGGCGCCTCGACCTGTTCTATCCTGATATCCCTGAAGCCGGCATCGACAAGCGCTTTTTCCAACACATGGGGCTGTCCGAGACTGAACGGACCTGGCTGACCAGGCAGCGGCGGCGGCAACTGAGCGCGGCGTCGGATAATGGATACCGGTAACGAAAAGAACCCGTTGCACTCAGCTGAAGCGTAGACCATGGCTGCAATTTTCCCCCCATCGCGCAGTTTGGCCCGTATACCCCTGAGCGCTTTCTGCTGGTCCGGGAAGTAGATCAGCCCTACGCGTGAGATCGCCGCATCAAAGGGACCGGCATCCAACTCATCCAGACACTCTCCGTCAATGGCATGCGTGGTCACATTATCGAGCCCGGCAAGACGCGCCGTGCGTTCGGCATACTGCAGGATCACGGGTGAGATGTCAGTGGCAAGTATCTGCCCGCCAGGGCCGATACGCTTTGCTGCCACCAGGGTCTGCTCACCAGCACCGGCTGCCACATCCAACACCCGCGAACCCTGCGTCACACCGGCCATATCGAGCATTGTCTCGGTCGCCGGACCGAGCCATCGGGACAACAGTACGCCCCAGCGGTCCCAGGCTTCTGCAGCACTGTTCCACTGCTGCAGGGTCGTCTGCTTGAACTTGACCGCATCAAACTGCGGCGAATTGGTCTGTACGTTATGTAGGTTTTGCATGTTCTCTCTCCTCTGGTCTAAATCCCGGCTGGGATGTAGGAGAGTCTAGGTCTATGGTTGCTAATGCCTATTGCAGAAAAACCGAAACCGCCTGTGCAAAATTGCACAGTGGGTTCAACAACCTTACGAGATACATGTGAACTGGGATGACCTGAGGGTATTTTTGTCTGTTGCACGTAGCGGTTCTATCTCCAGCGGCGCCAAGCAACTCAACCTGCAGCACTCCACCGTCTCCCGGCGCATACAGAAGCTGGAGCAGCAGCTGGGGGTCAGGCTGTTCGACAAGGTACCCAGTGGCTATCAGCTGACCACGGCCGGTGAAGACCTGATGCAGGCCGTACAGCGCATGGAGTGCGAAGTTCTCTCGGTGGATGGTGTCCTTTCCGGCAGTGACCTGACCCTTTCCGGCCCGCTTCGGGTTACGGCTATTGATAATATGGCAAGTACAGTCCTGATGCCTATGTTTGGCGGCTTCAGTCGAAAATACCCCGATATAACACTGCACCTGATGGTATCCAACAGCGACCTCAGCCTTGCGCAGCGCGAGGCTGACGTGGCGATACGTCTTTCCAACACGCCACCCGACACCCTGATCGGTAAAAGGGTCGTGACGGTCACATCTGCCATCTATGGCAATCGGAACTACATCCAACAGCGACAGGAAGCGAACGAAGAGCCGCTGTGGCTGGGGGTCGATTGCTGCAATTTCCACCGCTCCTGGACCAAGCAGGCTTCAGGCGACATCCCCCATCGCTTCTATGTCTCTGATCCGCTATTCGGAGCCTAAACCCGAGTGGGATCTTGGCCTCTGGATACTGCTGCATCCCGACCTGAAACGCACAACCCGGGTGTTGGCATTCCGCGACTACATGATGGAGGCCATCAAGGCGCAACGACATCTGTTTGAAGGCAAACCAGCGGAACAAACTGACAGGGTGGACTGAGCCATATGCCACTGAAGCAGGTGAAATACCCCTGTTCCATCGTGTTGATTTCACCAATTTTCTTTATTATCAGTTTGTTATCTATTGGCCCACCCCTTGCATTCACTAACCCATTTTTACTCAATACTTATTAAAGATGGGGTTTTTGCATGCAGTTCAAGATTTCCACAGTGGGCGCAAGACGGCCCCTTTCCACCCTGCTCGCGGTGTTTATCTGCACAGCGGGACAGTGGGCACAGGCCGAGCAAACCGAACAGGGAAATGTCATCCATGTAGAGTCTTCCACGATTGACGACAAATTCGACAACAAACGGGACGAGGCTTCAAACATCGCGGTCATCAGCGGAGAGAAGGTGGACAAGGCCCATGCCGAGAACGTCCAGAATCTGCTACAGAGCGTTCCCGGTGTAACGACCGAACTGCAGTCAGGAGACTCGCTGAAGATTCACATCCGCGGTATCGAAAACCAGGTCTACATGGGTGAGAAACCCGGTGTCGCAGTTGTCATCGACGGCGTACCCGTGTTTGAACGTACCGGACGCGTCAATATCGATATGGACAACATCGAGTCGATCAAAGTCATCAAGGGCGGCGCCTCCTATCTGTTCGGCGATGACGCCCTCGCCGGGGCGGTCATCATCACCACCAAGCGCGGGGCCAACTATCAGGGCTACACCCTGGCCGCTGAGGCGGGCAGCTTTGGCTATAACAAGCAGCTGGCCCGCGCCGGTTTTTCCAACGAGAGCGCCAGTGGGCATGTGCAGGTCTCGCGCCGGGATACAGACGGCTACTACGATGATTCCGGCTCCACTTCCGAGTATCTCAACGGCAAGCTGATGTACTACCTGAACGACACCAGCGACGTCTCTTTCGGACTCGAACTATCGGACCGCAACAAGAACAGCCATGGTGCCGTAAAAGGCGTGGTCGCCGCCGAAGAGGACCCGAAGAGTACCGACATCTACAGCTACAACGACTACTCCAACCACTACGAAGTCGATCTGGCGAAATTCTTCATCACCTACTCCAAGGACTTCAACGAACACGACAACCTGATGGTCAATCTCTATCACTATGGTGACGAGACGCAATTCAATTCCAGTCCCAGCAGAGCCGATCCCCGAATCTATAACAATCTGAATCTCTACGACCAGGTACAGCGGGGACTGAAGTCGGAATACCGCTCCAGCGGTGAAAACCTGGCCTGGATGGCGGCGGTGGATCTGCGCGACAATAGCTATGAAAACAATGTAGAAGCAGCAATCGATCAGTACGACTACCGTGGAAACCTGACCGACCTGGCCGGCACCGCCCTCTCGGACGACACCACTGATGAGACGGTCCATGCTGTCTACGGCGAGGTAAAATACCGTCTGGCACAATCCCTGGTGATGACCGTCAATGGTCGCTACGACCACATCGAATACGACTACAGCTCGAACCTGAGTGATCTGAAACTGGACAAGTCTTTCGATGTCGGCTCCTGGCGTTTGGGAATGAACTATCAGCTGGACAGCAACAAAGATATCTACGCCAATATCTCCACGGGTTTTCGCGCTCCCTCCGTCAGACAGCTCTTCAGCGGCGAAATCAGCCCCACCGGCGACACCGACAGCAACCCGGACCTGGAGCCCGAACATGCCATCAACAAAGAGATCGGCTTTCGCGCAAAAACCAGCCTGTTTGGTTACCCGGCCGATCTGGATGTGGCGATATTTCAGATCGACCGCAAGGACTACATCATGTCCACCTCTGGTCAATATTCAACCAACGACACCTCCAACGACTACTACGACAACATAGGCGGGGTGCGCAATCGCGGGTTGGAGCTGGCGCTGAACGGCCAGGCTTCAGATAAAATCAGCTGGAACCTCGCTTACACCTATATCGATGCCCGCTATACCAATTACGACAACTTCAATCTCAGACTGGGCAATAGCTATGGCCGCAACGGTCAGGTCGACTGCTCTGTTCTGAATCCGAGCAACTCCTACTGTATCGAGCACTATGACAACAACGGCAATCAGGTACCGAGGGTACCACGACACCATCTGAACCTGTCGATGAGTCTGCTGGCCTCGACGCACTGGACTTTCACTGGTGAGCTTGATGCCTCCAGCTCCTATTTTGCTGACGAGATCAATCGGGTCGAAATCGATGGTCACGAGACCTTCAATCTTCTGATCAACTACGATCACAAACTGGGTAAATCGGACTGGTCCTGGTTCCTGCGCATCGACAACCTGTTCGACCAGGACTTCTACAACACCGCCCGCGGCGGCAGCGGAGATGCCAAGACCCTGGACAGTGACGGCGATGGTATCTATGACGGCTACGACGGTGTCTATGACGAAAACGATCTCTCCATCGTAGTCAATCCAGGCCGTGCTTATACCGCAGGATTCACAGTCAGCTTCTAACTACTGGGAGAGTTCCGAATACTACGGAAGCGATGAAAGGTATCCAAGCAGTAGATAACCCGGCACCCATCGTGGCGCCGGGGACACATTACATAACATTTCAGTCCAGAGGAGCATTTTAGATAGCTATTTTTGTAGTAATACACCCTATCGAATCCGGGCTAACGAGCATAATCTGAAGAGAGATCCTGCTCAGTCGATTACGTAGCAGGACCTCAGATACTTCATGACCTCAGTGGCGTTTTTACTGTTGTAAAAATCGATCATTAGCTGGCTGAATATTTCCTTATCGCGACCTGGAACCGATAGATAGTTATACCCATGACTCATGAGTAATCCATTCATCGTCCAGCGTGAAGTTCGCTTGTTACCATCATAAAAGAACTGGTTTAGCGATCCAAAACAGAAGTAGACCAAAGCCCTCTCGACAGGGTGCGCTATATTCTGGATTGCCACTACTCCCTGCTCTAAAAGATCGTATAGTTCTTCGGCCCTCGGTGGCTGATGTTCTGTCCCACTGATTCGTACCTCTCCTTTCCTCCGGCAACCCCACTCCTGAGCTTCTTCTTCCGCTATGAGGTTATGAGCCGCCAGAATGACTTTGCTTCCAAAGCAAAAATTATCTTGTCGCACCAGGTCCATAAGATACTTCAGTGATTGATACTGATTGAGTACCTGTTTCTGTTCTGATAAAAAGTGACCACCAATGGTTATGCCTTCCAGCAGAGTTTGCACTTCGACAAAGTCATAAGTATTGCCTTCCAGGTATGTGATATCCCATACAAACTCCGACATGAGCTTTTTAAGGCGAAAATAGGCGATATCTTTTCC
>JARRNY010000182.1:0-3680 GCA_037384445.1 Candidatus Thiodiazotropha sp. | reverse complement strand
CGCGGGGGTACGCCCGCTCTGGGATGATGCGGGGCGAAGCAACTCTAAAGTGACTCGCGACTATCGATTGGAACTGGTTAACCAGCCGGGCCCGTTATTAAACATCTTCGGTGGCAAGATAACCACCTACCGGTGTTTGGCGGAGTCTGTTCTCGATAAACTTCGCCCCATACTCGATATACGCGGTAGCGCATGGACTGCCGACGCCTGCCTTCCTGGCGGTGATATAGGGCCGGGTGATTTCACCGGCTTCCAAAAGTCATTGCGCGTCAGATGGCCATTTTTAACCCACGACATGGCTATCAGGTTGGCGCATACGTACGGAACCAGAGTGGAGCATATTCTTCACAAAGCCCGTAGCATGGAGGAGTTGGGGGTGCATTTCGGCGAGGGGTTGACCGAGTCTGAACTGATATACCTGCAGCGTTATGAGTGGGCCAGTTCCGTCGAAGATGTGTTGTGGCGCCGTACAAAACTGGGTCTGCGCCAGCAAAATATCGACCTCAACGGTCTGGAAAAACAGCTCCAGCGCCAGGTCGCTTGAGCGGAAAGATGGCATGCCGATCGGGCACGCCATTTATCGCCTTTTTTTCCGACTGCCGGGCAAATACCAACCAGGCCCTAGCTTCGATAGCTGAGCATCATGGGTGATCAGGATGCTTTATCCTGCTCACCATGCCAGGCAGATCGTAACAGAACCCCAGGTTTGCGATATTTCAACCCAAAAAATCAGTTGACCGCTCCGTTCTAATAGCAGGTTCCTGATTTTTTTGTAAATAGCTTCGACAGTCATGGTCACCTGTTGGGTGAATCACGCTGCCCAACTGATCTTTTTAGGTTCAAAGTGACCGGGTGAAATAGATCGGGTATCAGGTATCGCGTGTTATCTATTCCCTATCGGTCTCCCGGGCAGGTTGACAGGGCATAGCGATGCGCCAAAGCAGATCGAGCAGTCGCTCCCGTTCACCTGCACCGAAACCCTCTGTCAGTTTCGTTTCATGACTTTCAACCGCCTGCTCCATTCTTTTCAGATTGCGTTTCCCTTGTGCGGTTAACGTCAGGGAACGGTTCCTGCGGTCATTACGCGGAGTTTCACGGGTGATCAGACATCGCCCCTCCAGATCGTCGATCAACTTCACCATACGGGAACGGGCCACGCCGAGGGAGCATGCGAGATCCACCGAACGTATACCTGGGTTCTCGCGAATCAGTAGCATGAGCGTATAGCGGGTCGGCGTTGTATCGAGATCGGCCAGGGATGCGAAAAGGAGATCATGTACCCGTATCTGAGCCCGGCGTAGTGCATAGCCAACAGAGGCGCTGACATGTACCGGCCGGCGTATCTCGCTGCCCACGGAAAACGCAGAAACGCCTTCTCGCTCTGTCATCCCATCGTCACTCCGCTTCCTCTCTCATATGGCGACCCGCCACAGCAATTGGAGCAACTTCGTGCGTTCGCTGTCGCTGAGATCGGCGGTAACCTTGGCTTCATGCCGCGCCACCGCCTTCTCCGCGCGAACCAGATGGCGAAGTCCGTTGGGGGTCAACGCAAGTGCATGGTTGCGTCGGTCTTGCTGATAGATTTCACGGGAGATCAGTCCGCGCTGTTCCAGATCGTCGATCAACCTGACCATACCGGAGCGTGCCACACCGAGCACGCGCGCCAGATCCACCGAACGTATGCCGGGATTCTCGCGAATCAGTAGCAGCAGGGTAAACCGGGTCGGGGTCATATCCAGACCGGCAAGGGCCGCATAAAAATCTTCATAGAGGCGCATCTGCGCCCGACGGATCGCATAACCGACGTAGTGCCTGATCTGCGCGGGTTCGCGTATCTCGTCACCGACGGAATAGGCAGCAATCTCGATCTCTTTGCCCTTTCGGTCCTTAGCCATATAAACCTCTGTCCCACTCACTATCAACGCACAACATTATCAAATTTTCCCATTGAAAGAATTCTGCTTCTCAGTCATCCCGTGGAGGGTCAGGGCGCGGGCGCCGCGTCCCAACCTTCGTGACCTATGCCCAAACCCTCGCCCAGTCGCATCTCGGCCGAGCGCAGAGTATTCTCGATCAGCATAGTAACAGTCATGGGCCCGACCCCGCCCGGCACCGGCGTGATCCAGGAGGCCTTCTCTTTCACACCCTCGAAGTCCACGTCGCCGACCAGGCTGTTGTCCGGCAGTCGGTTGATCCCCACATCGATGACGATGGCCCCCTGGCGCACCATCTGCGGCACGATGAGGCCGGGCTTGCCGGCGGCGACGATGAGGATATCGGCAAGAATGGTATGTTGCGCCAGATCGCGGGTTTTCGCATGGCAGACAGTAACCGTCGCCTCCTTCTGCAGTAACATCAGTGCCATCGGTTTGCCGACGATGTTGGAGGCGCCGACGATGACCACGTTCTTGCCGGACACTTCGACGCCGGTGGTCTCCAGCAGCAGTTCGACCCCATAGGGGGTGCAGGGAGGAAAGATGCTGTTGCCCACCACCAGGCCACCCACGTTGTAGAGGTGAAAGCCGTCCACATCCTTGTCCACGGCGATTGCCTCCAGCACCCGGCGCACGTCGATGTGTGGCGGCAGCGGCAGCTGCACCAGGATGCCGTGCACACAGGGATCCGCGTTGAGACGCTGGATCAGCGCCAGCAGATCGGTCTCGGGCGCATCGGCGGGGAGCGTGTGGCGGAAGGATTCGACACCACACTCCTCGCAGGCCTTGACCTTGTTGCCCACGTAGACCTTGGAGGCGGGATTCTCGCCCACCAGGATCACCGCCAGGCCGGGCCGCAGACCCTTGGCGAGCAGATCGTCCACTCTTTCGCGGAACTTGCCGCGCAGGGTCTTGGCAAGGGCTTTGCCGTCGATGATACGGGCTGTCATGGGTCTACCTTGTTGGGCCAGACCTTGCGCGGTTTGCGCAGGGCGTTTATATCCGTAAAAGGCGAAGCGTCGAGCAGCACCGCATCGAATGGCGCGCCAACTTCGAGCTTGTTCCGCTCAAAACCGAAATGGCGGCGCGCTGCCGAGGTGGCGGCACACAGGGTCTTCTCCAGCGTGAGCCCCGCTTCCAGGTAGCGGTCGATCTCCTCGAACATGGCATAGCCGTGCTCCACGCCCATGCTGCCGGCGTCGGTCCCCATCAGCAGGGCCACCCCCATCTCGTCGGCCAGCCGCAGGTGTTCCGCATGACTGTCGAGGATGCGCCTCAGGTTGTCGATGGTCTGCGCGGACCAGCCCACCGCCTCCGGCTTCGCCCACTGAAAATGGACCGGGCAGAAGGTCGGCGTCCAGGCGACCTGATTGTCGCGCATGATGGCCAGGGTCTCCCTGTTCATAAAGAAACCGTGCTCGATGGAGCCGATGCCCGCACGGGCCGCAGTAGCCAGCCCTTTCTCCCCACTGCAATGGGCAAATGTCTGGCGGCCTTGGGCTCTGGCGGTCTCCACCACCAGGCGGGTCGAAACCAGATCGAACTGGGGCTCATCGGTCACCGCGCCGGCATCGAAATCGATGATGCCGGTGAGGATCAGCTTGATCTCGTCGTTCTCTGCCGCCAGCCGGGCCACCGACTCCCGGATAGCCGTCTCATCCTCCACATCCGTCGCCATGAAAGCGCCGTAGCGTTTGGGCCGCTTCACGCCCAGGCCGCCGGAGCGCACCCGGGCGAGGTCTTTGG
>JARRNY010000181.1:708-4419 GCA_037384445.1 Candidatus Thiodiazotropha sp. | reverse complement strand
ATTAGTCCGTCGATGGTACAGTCAAGATAATCCAGGATTTGATGTTGAATATGCAGACAATAATATTGATAGAAAAATATATATAAATGACTGCACTGGCAAACGGATTTTGTTACAAGATTTGATAGATAAGGCATATGGTAAATGAATTTTAATGGAACGATAAAAGGAGTTCGATTAAAGAGCAAGAAATTGGAGGTGTTTTAAGATGCATGTTGAGATGAAAGTAAGGCAGTAGATGATATTTTTAATTAAATATCTTTGCGACATTTAAATATGATGATTGGACGCGCAATCCTTTTCTGATGTTGGCGTATTCGCACCGCCAATAAACTTACAGCAAGATCTATTTTAATGCATAAGTCGTTAGTCTCCACAGAGAAAGAGGACACACATCATTCACTTGACACAATTCGCCAGCATAGTCGAGGACATCCATAACAACGAAGGGGCCAACGGCCCCTAAAAAGAGTCATCGAAGATCATAACAAATCAAGCAAGCGGGACGCGCTATCGCGCGCCCCTTCTTGAGGCGTTAATGTCCGCTAACCGGAAGTACTGAAATTCAGTCCAATGTCAGCTACGGTCGCTAAGAAGAAGCCTGGAAACGAACCCCTCACCGGAAGGCCAACCGATTTGGCATCCCGATTTCGCTATCAGCGTCGATATCAAAGCGCCAGGTGCTGAACACAGCAATGGACGGCTTGCAACATAACCCTGCGATCGGCACCGTAGACAGAAAACCGGATTTGCGGACGGCGATCCCCAGCCTTCATGCATGACCCTCCGTCTCTCGATGCACACACACTATGCACCCGCAGTTTCTCCGACCTATTTCCCATTCGGCAGGCAGCACATTTGTTGGGCACTATCTGGGATGAAACGCGTCCAAGCATCAAATCACCACTGTGGCCGATGGTTTCGATATCTGAAGCGAGACTGAAAATCAGCGCAACGGATTAACGGTGTTGTCGAATCTCCGTACATCCGCCGATTGCCATCTCGGACCTGATCGATGCTAATGTCATCGGCGCAAACCCACGAAAGTAACCCACCGGGTGGATACCGATCGCGAACGCGAGTCAGAGACTGACCCCCGGCCATCTTAACTGCAGGAGAATTTTACCCTGAACGACCTGGAGATCATCGGCCTGGCCATCATCGGCGGCTTCATCGCCGCGCGCCTGTTCGGCACCTTCAGCATCCCGGGTGTGGCCGGTTACGTGGTGATCGGCGTAGCGCTCGGTCCCTCGGTGACCAACCTGTTTCCCCAAACCTCGCTTGAGCGCATGGATGTGGTCGCCGACCTGGCTCTGGCGGTGGTCGCTCTGACCATTGGTGGTGAGTTGTTATGGGAAAACCTGCGGCGCATCGCCGGCTCGGTGGTACCGATCGTGCTCCTGGAATCAATGGGGGCGATGGCGGCGGTCACCTTCGGCGTCATCTTGCTCAGCGGCAACTGGCCGCTGGCGTTGATCCTGGGAGCGATCTCGGCGGCCACCGCGCCGGCGGCGACGGTCATGATCATCCAGGAACAGCGCGCTTCGGGGGTCCTGACCTCCACCCTGCTGGCAGTGGTCGGCATCGACGACGCCATCGCGTTGATTCTGTTCGCGCTGGCTGCGGCGGTGGCCAAAGCGTTGCTCGCACACAGCGCGGAATTGCCGCTGGACGAGATTTTTCTGCATGCGGGGGTGAGCATCGGCGGCGCCCTGGCCATGGGTGCGGTCATCGGACTGGTCGCGGCCTTCGCCATCCGGCGCATCTCCAGCCGCGAGGGGGTCTTCACCCTCGCCATAGGCGGCCTGATCCTGAACGCCGGCCTGGCCAACCACCTGCATCTCTCCGCGCTGCTCGTCAACATGACCTTCGGCGCGGTCATCGCCAACATCACGCCCATCTCCAGCCGTCGCCTGTTCGACCAGCTATCGGCCTTCTCGCCGCCACTGTTCGCCGCCTTCTTCGTCATCGCCGGCGCCCATCTGCGACTCGACCTGTTGCCCTCGCTAGGGCTGCTGGGTGCGATCTACCTGATCGCACGGATCGGCGGCAAGGTCTCTGGCGCCTACCTGGGCGCAGTGCTGGGGCGGGCACCGGCCGAGGTGCGCAACAACATCGGTTTCGGTCTACTCTCACAGGTGGGCGTGGCCATCGGCCTGTCGCTGGTGGTGGCCAAGGAGTTCGGCGACGAGGGCGCGATCGGCAACGACCTGGCCATCACCGTCATCAATGTTCTGCTGGGCACCACCATTATCACTGAGATCATCGGCCCGGTACTCACCCGATACGGTCTGCGGCGATCGGGAGAGATCGGCCAGAGTCATTCAAACGAGGAAGAGAAACCATGAAATGCATGATCGTGGTCAATCTGCATGAGACGGAGTTCCTGGAAGAGGTGCTGACCATACTGGCAGAGGCCGGCGTATTTGATTGCGTGGTCAACCAGGTGGAGTGTATCGCCAGCCACCACACCGGTGAGCAGCTCGAACCCACGGTGCTGGGCTCCATCCGCCGGCTCTTCACCCAGGACCGCAATACCAACTATCTGATCCAGGCCGTGATCGAGGATGCGATGCGGGAGCCGGTCTCCGCCCAGCTGAAGCGGTTGTTGAAGGAGGACCGCTACGCCGCCTCCTTCTGGTTTCTGCCGGCGGAGGGCTATTTCTATCACAAGAGCCAGATCTGATCGGCAGACCTTCTCCCTTGCGCGCATGAAAAAAACATCACATTCCATGTGACTTCCTTCGTGGCGGCCGGTACATCGATATGCTGGCGTTCAAAGCGAACGTCGAAAATCCTACGGAAGAATGAACTCGAAGGAGAAGTATCGATGAAAAAACCAATCACAATTTACGCCATAGCGGCATTCCTGCTCCTCTGCCTCAGCCCTGCTGCTTTTGCCGGGAAGGGTCAGGGTGCAGGTGACGGCAGCGGTCCGTTGCTGGTCAATACCGTCGTCTCGAACTTTACCTACGATGGTGTGATCACCTCCGCCGGTGTACCGGGAGACGGTATCGAAATCTCGACTGCCGACGGTCCGGTGACGGTGTACGGCATGGGCCCCTCCTACTATTGGGCGAGCCTGGGGCTCGACAAACTGGAAACCCTGGCGATCGGCGCTTCGGTGAGCGTCACC
The DNA here is from genome assembly GCA_037384445.1 of Candidatus Thiodiazotropha sp. GTDB lineage: Bacteria > Pseudomonadota > Gammaproteobacteria > Chromatiales > Chromatiaceae > Thiodiazotropha. The sequence goes on along the minus strand of JARRNY010000181.1, from coordinate 1,283 downwards.
GGCATCGTGGTCGAACTCAACGGCGAGTTGCGAAATCTGGCGACCACCATCACCGTCGACGGCCTCACCCTCGATCTGCGCGATCCGGTGACCACTACGCCACTCTGGCGCTAGTGCCCTCGATCGACATACGGAGTCGATATACACCCTGCACCGAGCGGCCATAACCCTCGGTGCAGGCAAACCGCATGTCCGGCCGCGCAGCAGGTTGTCATTTGAATCCAACCCCTCGAGGTATGCCTTGCGCAGCATCCGGTCACTCCCGCAGCCGGGTTTCCGGATTATGCATAGCGTCGGCATGACGGGAGATGATCCTTTGCCGGCTCTGCTGGTGAAAAGCACGTTCAGTCATCACCCACCCAGCTTGCTTTTACACCCCGTGCCGCTCAGTCCTGTGCAGGGATTTCACACTCGCAGGTGCGTGTGCTGAGGGGCATCACCAGCCAGCGGGATGGTCGAAGTGAATACTGTTGCACAGGGATACAGCTCGAAATGCAGAGTTGGCCGTACAGAACTGCGGATCGTTCCCTGGTTTCCCTTCTTGTCGATCCTGTACAATTACCGCTTTCTCCTCA
>JARRNY010000181.1:0-680 GCA_037384445.1 Candidatus Thiodiazotropha sp. | reverse complement strand
TCCCCCGCCTGCCTCCTGCTCGGTCTCCTGGCCGCATCCACCCATGCGCTGGCGACCGATATCGACAGTCACGTCGAGCTGCGCGCCGGCTACGACGACAATATCGATCTCAAAGAGTCAGGCAGAGAAACCCGGTCTTCCTTCCTGAGCGTCGCTCCCGCCATTTCCCTGCAGACGACTACTTCCGGCGGCGTCACCCTGAGCGGCGGCTACGAACTGGACTACACACACTATCTCGCGGAGGGTCTCGATCAGCGTCTCTTCCATCACGCATGGGGCGAGGCGACAACCCGGCTGAAACCGCGACTTTTCGCCAGCCTGGCGGTGACCCTCGATGCCCTGGAAAGCCCGCAGACGCGGGATGACGAAGGATGGGGTTACAGTCTCACTCCCGGCATGATCTACCATGTCTCTGAACGATTGAGTGCGCGCATAGAGGGCAGCTATGCGCGCTGGCGCTACGACAGTCTCGATTTCGATGCGGGTCGCTCGATCATTCGCCTGCAGAGCCATCAGGTGGACAATCGCTATACTGGCAAGCTGGGCCTGAGCTACCTGATCTCCCCCGGCAACGCTTTCAGCCTTGCCTATCGCGTCGCCTACAATGCATCGAACAACGACATCGACGAGTACAGCAAGAATGCCATCGAGGCCCGCCTCGAGGCCGCGGCCGGAGACAG
>JARRNY010000180.1:0-3785 GCA_037384445.1 Candidatus Thiodiazotropha sp. | reverse complement strand
TTCTGTTTGGCCGCCATTGCCTGCTGGGCCTTGCTCAGTTGCGGCTTGGCTATCAGATAGCTGGTGGCACTGGCGACGATGGCGTGGACGGTGGCGAACTCCTTTTCATCCCAGCCGTTCTTGGCGAGGTAACCGGCAAGGGTTGTACTCAGCTGAGACCCCTTAAGGGCCCCCATCAAACCCTCCATCCCCGTCGATTCGCCGGGATTCGCTTTCTGGACCAGGTTCACGATGCCGGGCAATACCTTGAGGTATTTGCCTATGGTCTGGCTGGTGATCTCCGGGCGGTCGTCGAGCTCCCGTTGGACTTTCAGGAGGGTGGACTTTGCCGCCCCCTTCTTCAATTTGTCAGCTTTGGTGAGCAGGATGTGTGTCGGCAGGCCGTGGTGGGTATTCCACTGCAGCATCTGCAGATCGAACTCCTTCAAGGGGTGGCGGATATCCATCAGCAGGATCAGCCCGCGCAGGCACTGGCGATGCTCGATGTAGTCCGCCAGACTCTTCTGCCACTGCCGTTTGACCTCTTCGGGCACCTTGGCGTAACCGTAGCCGGGTAGATCGACCAGACGTCGCGTTTCATCCAGGCTGAAGTAGTTGAGCAGTTGAGTGCGGCCAGGAGTCTTGCTGGCTCGGGCCAGGCTCTTCTGTCCGCAGAGTGCGTTGAGTGCGCTCGACTTACCCGCGTTCGAACGGCCGGCAAAGGCTACTTCAATGCCCTCGTCGGGGGGTGACTGATGGAGTTGGGCTGCACTCTTGAGGAATTGGGCGTGCCGATAATAGGGGTTCATAGGGGTTCCGGGAGTGGTATCGCAAAGCCCGGAACCCTATGCGAACGGGTGCTGTCGGTCAACTGCCCCAGAGTCGTTGGATCCAGGTCTTTTTACCGAGCTTGGGTTGAGCGCCTGCGGAGAGGAAGAAGCCGCTGTACTGCATGTCCTCCTCCATGATGTGTTTGGTGAGCCAGGTTTTCAGGAAGTGCATGAGCTCGAAACCGATAGACTTCTTACCGCTGGCGACCTTCTCCTGCAGATCCTGCACGGTGTGAAGGAGCTCCTCGTGTACTTCTTTGTGATCTTCGTAGCCAGGAAAATTGAGGATACGCATCAGGCTCTCTTCTACCGCAAAATGGATGCGAGTGTAATCGGCCAGATCGCTGAGGATACTGATGACGACGTCGCTGCCATGACGCTGATGAATGGCTTCATGCATCTTGTTGACCAGATCGACCAGCACCTTGTGCTGTTCATCAATCTCCTCGATGCCGACACTCAGGGCATCCGTCCATTCGACAAACTTGCTCATATAAACTTCCCTACTTGGTTGAGACCTGTGCGTTTCTGCCTGATGAAAATTGCCTACATTGTGACAGAGTTCACGAATGTCTTTCAATAATAGTCAAATTTCCGTATTAGTATTATGCATTTCTTTCCCAAGTCCCCGATTTTCCACCGGACTTCTCCAACAGGCGAACGTCACTGATGCTCATGCCACGGTCGACCGCCTTGCACATGTCGTAGATGGTCAGCAGGGCGACTTGTGTGGCGCAGAGGGCCTCGATCTCGACGCCGGTCTGGCCCAGGGTCTCCACATGGGCGCGGCAACGGATACTATGGTTTGCCTGTTCCGTCTCGAAAGCGATCTCCACCTTGGTCAGGGAGAGGGGATGGCAGAGTGGAATCAGCTCAGGTGCCCGTTTCGCTGCCATGATGCCGGCGATGCGAGCAACCCCAAGCACATCCCCCTTCTTGTGACTGCCTTCGAGGATCATTGCCAGCGTCTCTGGCTGCATGCTTATGCGCCCCTCGGTGATCGCTCGACGGTGGGTCTCGGCTTTGTCGCCGACATCGACCATGTGAGCTTCTCCGGCAGCATTGAAGTGGGTGAACTCGCTCATCAGTAGCCTGCCTCGCGTTCGATTTGTTTGGAAATCTCCAGGGTTTCGAAGTTCATCTGCGCCAGATCTGCCATGACGAAGGTAGCAGCCGCACGTCCGACGCCACCGATGGTGCCGGGATTGACCAGATGGGTGATTTCACCTTTTACGTTCACGACCTGTTCGATAAGGACCTTGTGGCTGTGGCCGCAACAGACCAGATCCCAGTCCCCGGTCGCTGCCAATGCACGGGCATAATGAGGGTAGTGCACGAGGAAGATGCGGCGTCCCGCCAGCTCCAGACCCGCATCCATGCCGTGATAGTGGATATGGTTCTCCTCCCGGTTGGCCAGGCGACCAAGGGTGTAGAGATCTCCTGTGTTGTTGCCATGGATTACATGTACCGGCAAGGCATATTTATCGAGGCAGTGCAGGGTGCTGGGGGCGACCACATCGCCACAGTGCAGTACCGCTTCAGCGCCGTGATCGATGGCTAGCTCAACGGCGGCGTCGAGCAGCGGGATATGATCGTGGCTATCGGAAAGAATACAAACTTTCATTACGCTGGCAGGGCTGTGTTGTGGCGGGATGGATAGTGTGAGTGTACTGCAGGGATGTTGTTGTCCAAAAGCGGTTTCCCTTCAATCAGTGACAGTGATCTAGTGATTGGGCATCACTGAATGAAGGGTTAGGGTGTTGAGACTGAGCGTGATGTCAGAAGTTGGGCTTGTCAGGCGCATCCTTGTACATCTGGACCGAATCAAGGATCTCCTGTTTCGCCTCGTCGATACCATACCAGCCGTCGACCCGGACCCACTTGCCCTCATCGAGGTCTTTGTAGTGCTCGAAAAAGTGGGAGATACGGTTGAGGGTTTCACCGGAGAGGTCACGAAAGGTCTGCACACTGCGGTAGGTTTTGCACAGCTTGTCGACCGGCACTGCCAATACCTTGGCGTCGTCGCCCGACTCGTCCTTCATCTTCAGCACGCCAACCGGGCGGCATGTAATGACCGAGCCGGAAATCAACGGATAGGGGGTCAGCACCAGCACATCCACCGGGTCGCCATCCATGGAGAGGGTATGGGGTACATAGCCGTAGTTGCAGGGGTAGTGCATGGCGGTGGACATGAAACGGTCGACGAACATGGCCCCGGTCTCCTTGTCCAGCTCGTACTTCACCGGATCGGAATGGGCCGGGATCTCGATAATGACGTTGATCTCGTTGGGTACGTTGGTGCCGGAACTGACTCGGTCGAGATTCATGGGCTAGGATCCTCGGGGTCGGAAAAAGCGCTCATTATAGACAGACAGTGTGCCGCTACCCAAGATATCTGTTGCAGTGCATTTATAATGATTGTTGATAGTGTATCTGTTTTCCAGATATCCCCAGAGGAAGGCCGCTAAATTGACGCCAATCGCGGCACATTCAGGATAATTACCAATTTTACACCAGTCTGGAATGAGCCTTGATGGCGCGGACGAAAGTGGCTGCGTATTTCTACGATCATAGGACGGCGCTTGGGCTCAACACGATAGTGTTGATCGTGGGCAGGGGCGTGGTTACTCGGCCAACTGGTGTTTGCGCGTAATGCCAGAAGCTCTCGGCATGCACTCACAGCTGGAATAAAAAAGGCGGCCCTAAGGCCGCCTTTGATGGGTCACCCAACGATGCCGTTCAGAGTATGGGGACGATCAGCAGAGCAACGATGTTGATGATCTTGATCAACGGGTTGACCGCCGGGCCCGCGGTGTCCTTGTAGGGGTCGCCGACAGTGTCGCCGGTGACCGCCGCCTTGTGGGCGTCGGAACCCTTACCACCGAAGTTGCCATCCTCGATGTACTTCTTGGCGTTGTCCCAGGCGCCACCACCGGTGGTCATGGAAATGGCGACAAAAAGACCGGTGACGATGGT
>JARRNY010000179.1:0-4784 GCA_037384445.1 Candidatus Thiodiazotropha sp. | reverse complement strand
CCGGGTCTGGGTGGTATAGGTCTCGTCGTCGTAGCTATAGAGCGAGTTCTCGAAGATGTCGTAATAGAGGCGGCTCTTGAGGGTAGCGCCATCGCCCAGACCGGTTTGGGTGATCGCGTAGAGACTCTCTTTGTTCCAATAGGGCCACTGCCAGAACCGAGTAGTGACACTGCTGTCCTCACCGGCATAGGGCGGGGTACCCTTCTCGCCCTGCTGGTTGACGTAACCCAATGCGTATTCATCCTCCGGACTCGGCGTGTAGCCCAACTTCAGATTGACCTTGGTATCTTTCCGATAGGCGTTGTCCCGCAACCCACCCTCTTCATAACTCGTGGCAGTGTAATCATCCGAAAGCGCAAAACTGTCCTGCTTGAGATAGGAGCCACTGAACTGGGCATACCAGCGCCCCTGGTTCGTACCGATATTGATCCAGCCCCGGGCACTGTCACTGCCGGAGATTTCACCCCGGCTATACCCGCTTCCCACCTCCCCTTCGAGCACTCGACGGGGCCGGCGACTGATCAGATTGATCGCACCGCCCAGGGTGTTCGATCCGTACAGCACCGAGCTGAAGCTTTTGTCGATATCGATTTCGGCCAGATCGTAGGTGGTGAATCGACCGAGATCCACATACCCGTCATAGGGTACGTAGATAGGTATGCCATCGATAAACACCGGCACTTGGCGCCGATCGAATCCACGCACGTAAACCCCCTGTTCATTACGCGGTCCGAAATTGTTCAACGTAACTCCCGGTAAACGATCGAGCGCTTCGGCTACGGTCTCCCGGTTCTCTTCGCGCAGTACTTCAGCCTCTACGCGGGCGGTTCCCAGACCGGGAAGTTCATGATCGACCGTCACTTCAATACGGCCCAGCTTAAACGCTTCTTCGGCCTGCACCGTCTCGGCCAGCAACAGGGCCGAGACGAGAAGTCGGATATGGAATTTTCTTTCGTACAACATTGGACTGTTCCTTCCTGCAACATACAACCATCGTTATGCATTTCATTTGCATATCGTTTACAGTCCATTGCAGAAACTATGCCCACTCAGCGCCGCCTTCGATTACTCTTTGAATTTATAGGCAATTATCGATATCACGCGATTCAAATATAAGGCGCAAAACTGACAACACCACAACATCTGTCATAACCCCTACAAGCCAATGTCTGCTACCACCCTCCCTTCACCCGATGATGGGATTCGCCTGCTTGCCCACATGGTTATCTCCTCTCTTTTCTGTGAATAACAATTGATCATTCCAGGCTGATCCGAAGACGACTTAGTTAAGAGCGTTTGGGATGATATCCAACACCTTATAGTGGGGCAGGGCCCCACCCTACCTGTGGTCCGAAGTGCAGGGCGGGGCCCTGCCCCACCATTAAATTGCTTAACTAAGTAGCACTCCAGGCTGACCCCAGTCCTGTATCAGGTTAAAAGGACGAGATGTTCAGCAGGCACCCGGAGCTGAAGCCGGGTACCGATACTCATGGCCGGTTCATCATGACGTCGATGCAGATAGACCCGCTTACCGTCCCGCAATCGACAGGTCATCTCCCGATAGGGACCGAACAGGCTGTGGTGCTCGACGGTCGCAGGTACGCCCTGGTGTTTGACGATGCGCCAGTGTCTGGGCTCTACCCCCAACCAATAACGCCCGCTGCGTTTCGGTCTCAAGGCGGGCAGACATCCCCAGGAACCGTGCGCCAAACCCGACTCGAATCGGGCCACCGGTAGCAGATTTTTCCAACCCAACATGCGCGCGGCCTCCAGGTCCCGGGGGTCGGACAGCACCTCCGCCACCGAGCCGAAACGCCGAAGCTGTCCTGACACCATAACGGCGACGCGGTCGGCCAGTTCACGTACGTCTTCCAGATCGTGGGTCACCAACAACACCGGACGTGCACGCTCCTGGGCAACCTCGCGAAACAGCTGCCGCAAGTGGTGGCGCAGCGCACTGTCTACCGCAGAAAAAGGCTCATCGAGCAGCAGCACATCCGGATCGGCCGCCAATGTCCGGGCCAGGGCCACCCGCTGGCGTTGACCACCGGAGATATGTTCCGGTTTTGCCCGGGCGATATCATGGAGACGTAGTGCAGTGAGCCATCGCTCGACCTGTTGCCGCCGGAACTTACGGTTCAGGCCAAACAGTGAGAAACCCAGGTTTTGCGCCACACTCAAATGGGGAAACAGGGCGTAGTGTTGAAACATGAGTCCGGCTTTACGCTGCCTGGGGGAGAGATGGATCCCCTGCCTGCTGTCGAACCAGACTCGGTCGCCCAGGGCGATACGTCCCGAGCGGGGACGTTCGAGTCCGGCCAAAGCACGCAGCAAGGTGCTTTTTCCACCCCCGGAAGGTCCCAGCAGCACCGTGGTTTCACCCGTATGCAACTGCAATTCGGCCAGAGACTCGAAACTCGCACGCGCCAGCCTGACAGAGACATCCAGACTGGTCATGGATTTACCCACCCTGACGTCGCGATCTCGACAGCCATTGCATCAACCCGAACAACAGCAACGAACCGCCACCGAGCAGAAGAGAGAGCTGGGTGGCGCAGTCGAAATCTCCATCCAGCACACGGTTGTAGATCGCCAGGGAGAGGGTCTCGGTCTGTCCGACAATATTCCCGCCCAGCATCAAAGTAATGCCCACCTCCCCCAATGCCCTGCCGATGGCCAGAGCCAGCCCGGTGAGAATAGCGGCGTGCACACTGGGCACTACAACCAGAAAAAAGGTGGCGATCCGCCCCCGCCCCAGCACGTAGGCCGCTTCAGCCAGCTCCGCAGCGCTGGTTTCCATCGCGGCCTGTACCGGTTTGACAATCAAAGGCAGCCCCGCGATAAGCGCGGCCAGATAGACCCCAAGGGGGGAGAACACCACTTCGACTCCCAAGCTGTCGTGCAGAATATGACCAAGCGGACCTCGCCGTCCCAGCAACAACAACAGGAAAAAACCGATAGCAATGGGAGGAAAAACCAGGGGCAGAGAGATCGCCCCCTCCCAGACGAGCCTTCCCGGTAAACTGGGACGGCTCAAAAGCCAAGCCAGGCCGACACCCAGGATCAGTTGGCACAGCATCATGGCGAGCACCACCTTCAGAGTCAGTCCAAAGGGAGCCGGGGCACAGTGAGTCCATAAAACACTCAAAGCCCGGCCTCGCGGAGAAGATCCCGACTGTCCGGTGAAGCGAGAAAGTCGATGAATTGCCGCACCTCTTGGCGCGCCGACTCTCCTTTGACCACTGCCGCCACGATCCGGATCGGTTCATACTGATCCATGGACACTTCGCTATAACCCCCGATGCGCTCGCGCAATGCCAAGGCATCGGTCAGGTTGATAAAACCCGCCTCGACACTCCTCGCCACCAGGTGAGAGGAAACCTGCGGTACCGTGGCGAGCACCAGCAGGCGCGGAGCCAACCGCTCGTGCAACCCGCTGTTGATCAGAAACTGTTCGGCGGCGCGTCCGTAGATTGCCTTGTTGGGATCGGGCATCGCAATACGCCCCAGGGATTCGTCCAGCAGCTCGGAGAAAGCCTGATAAAGTTTTAACAGGGGTTTCTTGTAACCCGCACCCGCGGCAATGATCAGCGGCTCCTGCGCGCAAACCCAGCACGACATCAAAACCAATGACAACAGAATCGGCAGACGTTTCATCCCAACCTCCTTTCAGATGGCGACCGCACGACAGATATGCATTACATATGCATAACGCATCCCACAAAGAGACGGTTATCGATATGCAACGGCCATACCAATCGAGATGAAAATTATAAGGTACTGATTTAAGGATAGAATCATAAGGCGCTTACCGAACGCCCTGTGGAGATGACGCCAATAACGTCTGGCTGATGTGGTGTTAGCGACAATTCAGGCTATCCCCTGCTTGTCGATCGTATGTCTCGTCGCTCGGACCTTACCATCCACCACATTTGCCAGCTTCCCGAATTCATAACTCGGGATCATTTTGAGCATTTGTGAAAGCACAGCGCTAGAAAGAACCAAGGCTTAGATCTCCTGTGTATACTGAGTTTTTCTAAACAATTACATTGCATCAACACAGGTTGATATAAGCCTCTTTATCACCTTTTACTTGGACAGCAGTGGCTCTAACCCCTTTAAACTTACGGTCGAGCTGGAGAGCGTCACCGACCTACTCTCCTCCGACGACGTAAAAGTCGAAAAGGGCCAACGGGTCATCATCGACAACTGGGGTGGTGATCATCTGCTGGAAGGCGTGGTCGAACGGTCTGAACCCTTCGGTTTCACCAAGGTCTCCGCCCTCAGCATCGAAGGGCAACGGGTCAACGTCATCATCGACTTCACCAGCCCGCGCGAAGAGTGGGCGCGCATCGTACTTTGGGATGGCAAGGACGTGCTCAAACTCCCCCTCACCACCCTCTTCCGCGACGGCAGCAACTGGGCCGTGTTCGTCGATGACAACGGTGTCGCGACGAAACGCAACATCAAACTCGGACGCCGCACCGGCCTGGAAGCCGAAGTGATCGAAGGACTCAAAACCGGCGAACGCATCATTGTGCATCCCAGTGACAAAATCTCACAAGGCGTCTCCATTGAGTCACGCATCATCGAGTGAGAAGCCTTCGGCAGATCAACAAACCGGCATACAAACGCAAACAGTCTTCATTCCGTATATATACCGGAATCCATCAGCCCATTGACCGCAGAGCAATACGCTTGGGATCAACGCCGCTTACCCATCCATGTAAGAACAACATGAAGATAGAAGGCAATTCGCCCGAAACTCACAGCGCCAGTCTGCA
>JARRNY010000178.1:0-3855 GCA_037384445.1 Candidatus Thiodiazotropha sp. | reverse complement strand
TGGAGCCGGCGAGAGGATTCGAACCCCCGACCAGCTGATTACAAATCAGCTGCTCTACCAGCTGAGCTACGCCGGCTGAAGAGCGTGAATTCTATGCGTTTAGACGGGTGCTGGCAAATTTATGGGCAGGATGACCTATTTCGCGTGAGATCCGGGATTTCCTTGCTCAGTTCCTGCCAGTAGGACGCGGTGAGGGGATCTTGACCCGAGAATTGATAGTTAAGCCAATAGAGGGTCCGCTCCCGATATCTGGGCCTGACCACCGTATCGAATCCCAACGCGGCAATCTTGTCTCTTCGCGTCTGAGCCCGTTCTTCGTCCCGAAACAAGCCGAGCGAAATTGCATGGGCCAGGTTGCCGCTGGTGAAGCGCCAAAGGTCGGCAATACCTGCCGCTTCCAGTTCCTCTGCGATTTTGATGGCCGCTTGGCGATCGGGCTGAGGCGGAATCAGCACCCAAAAACCAGCCTGCTCATTGCTTGTTTCCGCGGTAATATCTGTCTTCACCCCCTGAGCCAGCAGTCTGACCGATAGCAGTTCCGCCTGGGATCGTTTAGCAAACGCACCCACGCTGGCGCAGATCGGCGAGGAAGATGGTTCGGGTGATTCTGTTGGCAGAGCGGAATTGACCAGCCCTGGTTCTTCGGGCTCGACCATTGGAGGGAGCTGGGGAGACTCTGCGGGCTCATCAGGTAGTGGCGAGCCGGGCTGATCCGCTTCCGCAATAATTTCAAGCGATTCGGCGCCGGCTGGGTTTCCGGTTTCATTGTCGACCGGTTTGACCTCGGGCTCATCAACCAAACGGAGTTGCCCTACATCAGGAGGTTGTAAACCTTGCGAAGCCGCTCCATTCTGCTGCGGGAAAAGCCAGATGAATATCCCTAAATTAGCGATAAGTAGGATGGAAAAAAGCCACTTCATTGTCTGTCTTTTTGCCCTGCCTGCAGGCTCAGTCCTTGAAGGATCAAATATGGGACCAGACGATGCGGCGAAGTGAGGTGACCCGCTACCTGACTCGCGAACCCGCCCGTCAGTAGACAATCTGTATCACGATCCGTCACTTTCCGAACCCGGTCCAGCATAGTCTCGATGGACGAGGAGGTTGCCAGCATAGCACCGGATGCAATTCCTGCTGCGGTATCGGTCGCAAATCTATCGATTTCAGCATGCTCTTTAAGCACAGGCAGATCAGTTTGCGCCTGCAGACAGCGATTGAAGAGGGCCAAGCCCGGCAGGATGGCGCCACCCAGATGACGTCCCTCCGCATCCATGGCATCCATGGTCGTTGCAGTGCCGCAGTCTACGATAAGCTGGGGACGTTTTGAAATGGCGCGCCCAGCCAACAGCCCTAACCAGCGGTCGACACCCAACTGTTCAGGGTTGCGATAGCCGTTAACCACCCCCAGCTCGCTTTTACACGTATAGGCAAACACCGGGCTTATCTGCCAAGTTGCATCCATCCAGCTAGAGAGTTCATGCAGACGCTCACTGCGCAGCACGCTGGCAATATAGACGTGCGAGGGCCGCGGATGTGCCTGCAGTTGCTGAATCAATGTTTGCATTTGGTCTTTGGAGGCAACCCGGTGAACCCTCTCTTGCTTCAACTCCTCGCCGGTTGCCCACTTTACATCACTGTTACCGAAATCCATGAAGAGCTCCACGGCGCTACCCCTCGCCCCGTCTTAGACTCACTTCGCCAGCGTGGAACAGACGCTCTACCCCGTCTATCTGTAATTTCAGGGCGCCGTTTGTATCTATACCAAGATGCTTACCACGATGACACTGGCTGGCGCTACGAATCTCAACCTGCTGTCCCAGCATCAGGTCGTTGCTATGCCATTCATCAAGAAAACCGCTCAGCCCTTCTGCTTGATAGTTGCGTGCTACCCGACGCAGTTCAGTGATCAAACTGGCGGCCAGTTGACTGCGGCTATGGGGTTCCACCTCAGGGATTGAACTGAGATCGATCCAGGGCTGATCGATGTCATCACCCGCCTCACCCAGCCAGGTATTGAGACCGACACCAATCACCACTTGCGACGGTCCGCTGGCTTCTCCTGACACCTCCAGCAGGAGACCGGCCAGTTTCTTGTGTTGCCACAGGATGTCGTTAGGCCATTTAAGTCCCGCACCCTTGCATCCAAAAGTCTGTAAGGTACGCAGAACAGCAATAGCCGCTGCAAGGCTAAGACCAGCCACCTGCATGGGCGGCATATCAAAGCGCCATAACATGGAGAGATAGACGTTGCGTCCAAAGGGTGAGACCCACTGCCGACCATGGCGGCCTCGACCAGACTGTTGATACTCTGTAAGGCAAATCGAGCCGGAGGGTTCGCCTTGGGCGCCACGCTGCATCAACCAACTGTTGGTAGAATCGAGAACAGAGTGCAAATGGAGGCCTTCTACCTCGAAGCGCTCTGTCTCCGGGATATGCTTGAGCACCATACGCCGATCAAGGAGATCGAGAGGCTCCCTTAACCGATAACCACGACCTTTGACCGCATCGATCTCGAGACCGAAGTCCCGTTTCAGCGGCTGTAACCGCTTCCAGACACCGGCTCGGCTGATACCAAGTAGTCGGCCCAGCGCCTCACCCGAATGGAAGGCGCCGTCGGCTAAAGTGCGAATGAGCTCAAACTCAGCTTGCATGACTCTGCAACCAAGCGGCTTGTAACCGACGCTGTTTTTCATCGAGATCGGACGGAAGGTAGAAGTTGGCCGTATCCGGCTGCGCAGGTAGCGGCATGACTTTGAATTCCATCAGTTCGTCACGGCGGAACAGGTGAATGCTAATACTGCTGTCCTCGGGTAATTTAGCCAGGTAACTCTGCAACCCCTTGGCATCCATGCGCAGGCCATCTACTGCGACGATTACATCTCCCGCCGAGAGACCTGCGACCTGAGCAGCCCCATCGTCAAACACCTGCTGCAACAAAACACCATCACTCTGTTGCTCGAATCGAGCACCCAGAACAGGCTTGCCTTCTGCCGCCTCGGGTCTCTCCTCTATTACCCCACCCTGGTCTGTTAGGTTTTTCGCTGGAAGCAGATAGAGTTCGACACCAAACTCAAGCAGGGCGTCTGACAAGGGAACCTCGTCTGTGGATCGGACCCAGCGATCAAATTCAAGCTTGAAATCGAGACCTGTTATGTCTTCAACCAACGACTCAAAGGCTCCTTCTGGCAGCCCTTCTCCCGACTTACCATACCTTATCCAAAGTGCCCGCATGACATCATCCAGTGATTTGGCGCTGTCGCTCCGCAGTCGAATACTGAGGTCAAGCAACATGGCCACCAGCGCGCCTTTTGCGTAATAGCTGACAATCGCGTTGGGGGCGTTCTCGTCCTGCTTGTAGAACTTGGTCCAGGCATCGAAAGAAGACTCTTCAAGGGTCTGCTTATGTCGGCCGCTACTGCGCATCACCCGGGTCACCCCATCAGCCACCATTTCGAAATAGTCCTTGATTTCAATGACACCACTGCGCAGCAGAATCAGCTCATCATAGTAGGAGGTGATCCCCTCGAAGATCCAGAGCTGACGTGTGTAGACTTCCTCAGTAGTCCCTTCCCGCAGGAAAATTTCCGGGATAATGCGCTTTACGTTCCAGAGGTGGAAATATTCATGACTGCAGAGACCCAATAGGCGACGGTATCCAGGGGTCATCTCAGGTACCGTTGAGCTTGGGAGGCTATCGCGATCAATCATCAAACTGGTGGAATTCTTATGCTCCAATCCACCATAGCCTTTACCGACCACCCACAGGAGAAAAAGATAGTCATGAACTGGCAACTCGCTGAACAGAGCCGCCTCTTCTTTACATATCCGAGCAAGATCATTACAGATACGCCCAAGATC
>JARRNY010000177.1:0-3891 GCA_037384445.1 Candidatus Thiodiazotropha sp. | reverse complement strand
CAGCTACGAACGATGCTCTGAAAGACCAGATGCCAGAATATATCAGCCGTTTCCAACCTATCAAAAGCCTAAGCTTCGTCGAGAAGCAACGTATCGTAACGTTGTATCTGAAGTATTATGATGGCGCAAAAGAAGACCAGGTTCTTCGTGACCTGGAGTGCAAACGTGAAGTTCTACTATTAGAGAGTGAAAACAAATTAGTCGGTTTCACGACTTTTCAAGTATTCAACTATCGATGGCAGGATCAACCCATCCGGGTCGTCTACTCAGGTGATACAGTGGTTGAACGCAAACACTGGGGACAACAAGCGTTGGCTTTCCGGTGGATTCAACGAATGACGGAAATCAAGCAGGAGAAGCCTGAGCTACCTCTGTACTGGTTTGTCATCATCAAAGGACACCGAACCTTTAAGTACCTACCGGCCTTTGGAAAATCCTTTTACCCTCACTGGTCAAACGAACGTGCCGATCTAAAACCCTTGGCAGACTACCTTGCAGCTGACATGTTTAGCGACGCTTACAATCCTGATACCGGGGTTGTAGAGTATGAACATTCACGTGGACAGCTCAAAGCTGAGATCGCTGAACCAACGGAAGCGGAATTGCATAAACCGTCTGTACGTTTCTTCCTCAATAGAAACCCGAACTATCGCATCGGTCACGAGCTGGTTTGCCTGTGCGAACTGGAACAATCCAACATGAAATCTTTCACTCGCAGGCTGGCCACAAGGCATTGCTACAATGAACTGGTCGAACCTGTCTGATCTAGCCACCCAGCAGTCAGCCAACCCCTGTCTAGAGGGACTTCAATTTGACTGGCTGATGAGATGCTTGAGACACAACTGCAATACCAAATACGGGCGGCAGCACAGATTTGTCACTATATCCAGTATCGCCGATTATCAAATGCGGGTTCCGATCGTCGACTATGATGACCTGTTTCCATGGATAGAAGAGATGACTGAAGGAATTGCAGATCACCTTTTTCATGGTCGAACGGTCGCCTTCGAGCGAACCAGCGGCACGACATCGGCACAGAAGATCATCCCCTATTCTGCACAGAGTCTTGAGGATTTCCGACGCGGTTTGTTGCCCTGGCTGACCGAACTGCCACAACAATACGGCATTACCTCCGGCAAGGCCTACTGGGCAATCAGCCCAGCTACACGGCAACCACAGGTTACCGCCGGCGGCATCCCGATCGGCCTGCCCGATAGCGCCTATCTCGGTGACGACCTGACCGGCTTTTTCCTGCAGGTCTCCGCAGTCCCGTTCTGGGTCGCTAAACTGCAGGATGTCAACGAATGGCAACTGGCCACACTCTATTTCCTCCTGCGAAGCGCCGACCTTCAATTGATCTCGGTATGGAGCCCAACCTTCCTGTCCACCCTGATCCAGGCTTTGAGTGAACGGCGGCAGGAGCTGGAGCAAGCACTGACTGAAGGTCTTTATATCCACCCACATGAATTGCCGGCAGACACCTCGGCATACCGTCGTTTTCAGCAGTTCCACGCGAGTGGCGACCCGAGAACCCTGTGGCCCGAATTAAAACTGATCAGCTGTTGGGCTGATGCCTCGTCCCAGCCATATTATCGGCAATTGAAAACACACTTCGGTGATATACCCTTCCAGCCCAAGGGGCTATTGTCTACCGAGGCAGTCGTCACGGTTCCTGACCACAAAGGCCGTACACTATTGACGACGCAGAGCGGGTTTTTCGAATTTCTCGACAGTGCCGGTAACATCCATCTCGCGCATGAATTACAACTCAATCAGGAGTACCAGGTCATCCTGACCACGGCGGGTGGTTTGTATCGCTACCTCAGCGGTGACCGGGTTCGTTGCCGTGGCCATGTCGGCAACCTGCCGGAGTTACGCTTTGTCGGCCGTGAACGTACCTCCGATCTGGCCGGGGAAAAACTAAACGATAACTTCGTCGGATCATGCCTGGAAGATATCGAGGGCTTCCGTATGCTGCTGGCATTGAACGACAGCCCCGGCTATTGCCTGGTGCTGGAAACCGCTGCGGCCACCCCTAACATCCGCAATCGGGTTGAACAGAAGCTATGCCGCAACCCGCACTATGACTATGCGCGCAAACTCAACCAGTTACAGCCGCTCAAGTTATTAGCTCTGGATAACCCGACCGAGCTCTACCTTAACCGCGTGTTACAACGCGGTGGCCGACTCGGCGATATCAAGCTGCCGGTATTGTGTTTCGAGACCGACCTTTTCAACGATTACCTGGATCGTGCCGCATGAAAATAGTGTTGATCTCACCCAAAGGGCCCCTGTACCGCTTCAAAGGTGGAACGTTCAAGAAGTCGTTACGTTATCAGCCACTCACATTGACTACATTGGCCGCTTATGTGCCTGAGGAACTGGATGCGGAACTGGAACTTATCGATGAAGGTATTCAAACCATTCCGGATGATCTGCAGGCAAACCTCGTTGCCATGACGGTGATCACCGGCACTGCCAAACGCACCTACGAGCTGGCAGCCGGTTTCCGCGCACGTGGCATCCCTGTCGTACTCGGTGGCCCACATGTCACGTTACTACCGGATGAGGCGCTCCAGCATGCCGATTCGATCTGTATCGGTTACGCTGAAGAAACCTGGCCGCAGCTGCTGCGAGATTTCGCAGAAGGTAAGATGCAGCCAATTTATCGGCAGCGACCCGATATGGAACTGGACCATGGTCCGTTCGCCCGGCGTGAACTGATGAATCGCAAACATTTCCTCACCCAGGCCGTGTTCGAGGCCACCCGCTCCTGCTCTCACGACTGTGAGTTCTGTGTCGCGCCAGCGGCCTGGGGGCGCAAGCAATACCAGCGCCCGATCGACTGGGTTATCGAGGATATTCGTCGTGTCGGGCAGAAGAAAATCATCTTCATCGACCTGAATATCATCTCCGACAAGAACTACGCCAAGGAACTGTTCCGCCGCCTGATCCCGCTTAAGCTGCAATGGTTCGGGTTGTCGACCGTATTGATAGCACACGACGAGGAACTGATGGAGCTCCTTGCTCGCAGTGGCTGCAAGGGACTGCTGCTAGGGCTGGAAACAATTTCAGAGGAGAGCCTGAAGGATGCACACAAACGCTTCAATGGTTCGGTTTCCTACCAACAGGTCATCAGCGACCTGCATCATCTGGGTATCTCGATCCAGGGCTGCTTCGTGTTCGGGCTCGATCACGATACCCCCGAGGTTTTCGACAATACGGTCGAATTTGCTATCGAAGCGGGTATCGACCTGCCGCGCTTTGCGATTTTGACCCCCTTCCCCGGCACCCCGATCTATCACAACATGAAGGCACAGGACAGGATACTGACCGAGGAGTGGGAGCTGTACGACGGTCAACACGTCGTGTTCCAGCCAAACCATATGTCAGTCGAACAGCTCGCCGAAGGCCATGAGAGAGCCTGGAAAAAGGTTTACCGCTATTCGTCGATTGCAAGACGCCTGTGGCAAGCAGGCAATTTCCGTCCGCTGGCCCTCAGCGTCAACCTCGGGTACCGCTTCTACGCGCATCACCTGCATCAATATTACAACTGCGACATGCAGATCAACCCGCTATTCACCAATCCGTTCGCCGCTATGCCGATACAAACCAAAAGCGAAACAACGGACAAGCCATCCAGCAACCGGGTCGTATGCGGATAACCATCATTCATCCAGCAATCGGTCACCGCCGTGGCGAACGTTATATCCGCTCGTGGCAGATGGAGCCGTTACCGGCTGCGGTCATCGCCGGGCTGACACCGAAGGATATCGACATCCGCTTCTACGATGACCGTATGGAGGCAATCCCGTTCGATGAACCAACCGATGCAGCGCTGCTATCGATCGAGACCTATACCGCGCAGCGTGCCTACCAGATCGCCTCGGA
>JARRNY010000176.1:0-3925 GCA_037384445.1 Candidatus Thiodiazotropha sp. | reverse complement strand
CCACATGCACAGGGTTAACTTCAACCAGAATCCGTGGGTTCATGGCGAGCACAGAGTGTAAGATATGGGTTTCCCAGCGGTTCAAAAAATCTTAGCTTCACCCATCGGTTAAGCGGGTATTTTTTGAACCGCTGGGGAATCAATAGCTTGCGCTATGTGCCGTCATGAACCCACGGTTTCAGGTTCAATTAGGGATACTAAATGAAGACGATCAGATTCATAGCAGCGCTACTGCTGCTGTTTTGCTCCATCGCATCGGCCGGAGACACAGAAGACGAGAAGCAACTGCGTCTCGCTGCCAGTATTGGCGATGTAGAGAGTGTCGCGCGCCTGCTCGATAAAGGCGTGTCACCTGACACCGCCAACAAGTTCGGCAAGAATGCCCTGATGATGGCGGTGGAGAACGATAACATCGAAACCGTTGTCCTGCTGCTGCAGCGGGGTGCCGATGTGAATGCACGCACTGTCGCCGGTTGTAGCGCACTGACCTTTGCCGCAGAGAACGGCCACCCTGCCCTCACCGCCATGCTGCTCGAACGTGGCGCTCATCTGCACGACCGTACACGGGCCGGTTGGGACTCACTGATGATCGCCTCCCGCTACGGCATCACCGACATGGTGGAGCAACTGCTCTTCAAAGGCGCCGATCCCAACGCTGCCGACAAGCATGGCCGGAACGCGCTGATGATGGCAGCCGAGAAGGGTCACACCGATACCGTCAATATGCTCCTCAAACACGGCGCGCCGATCAACAGCCGGGACAAGAACGGCAGCTCCGCCCTGATCCTCGCCGCCGACCAGGGTCATGTGGAGAGCGTTCAAACACTGATCGAACAGGGCGCCAATCTGAACGCACAAGACAGTGACGGCGCCACCGCCCTGATCTGGGCCATTAGCCAAGGTGAATTCGATACCGCCAGGCAACTGATCGAGGCCGGTGCCGATGTCAATCTGGCTGACCTGGATGGCGTCACGCCACTGATGGAAGCTGCCAGAAAAGGCTCAGAATCCATGGTCCAGCTACTCTTGGAACGCGGCGCGAAAAAAGCAGACAAAGACAGTGATGGCCGCACAGCGGCGGACATCGCCGAGAAGAAAAACCAACAAAAGGTCTTAAGCCTTTTGAAGTAAAAAGAGCACAGCCCGGGTGGAGAGAAAGGAAACTAAACCAAAAGCAGGTCGATCAGACTCAGGAGAGACTCCATTTGGGCAACTGCGCAGGACCAGTCACATGAATACTGCTCCGGCAATCGCGGCGGGTGAAATCAATTCCCCCACCGTTTCAATGTAAGCCTGTTTAAATTCCAGAGGAGGTAACATGGCGTACAACAATCTAAAGAAGGCCCTGATAAGCGCGCTGGCGTTGAGTGCCACATCCGCGCTCTACGCTGCTGACGAGAAGCCGCTCATGTCGGGTGCTAGCGCCGATATGTTGGCCAACACCTGTGCTGGCTGCCATGGCACCCATGGCGCAAGCGCAGGACCCGCCACGCCATCGCTTGGCGGTATTTCCAGCGTCTACTTCGAAGAAGCCATGCAGGGTTTCCAAAGTGGCGAAATACCCTCCACCATCATGGGACGCATCGCTGCGGGATACACGGAAGAAGAAATCAAAGCCATGGGAGAGTACTTCAGCAAACAGCCTTTTGTCGCTGCCGAACAGCCCTTCGATGCAGCGTTGGCGGACACAGGCGCCAAGCTGCATGACAAGTACTGCGAGAAGTGCCACGCCGATGGAGGATCCTCCGCTGAGGACGATTCCGGCATTCTGCTCGGTCAGCTCACCCCGTATCTCAGTTTCACCCTGGCCGACTTCAAAGCCGGTGATCGAGAGATGGCGAAAAAGATGAAAAAGAAGGTCAACAAGCTGATGAAGAAAGAGGGTGACGCCGGTTTCAATGCGCTCCTCAACTTTTATGCCCGCGGGACCTGGAATCAATAAGGGGGAACGAGACATATGAAAATTACACGAAGAGGTTTTGTTAAAGGCGCAGGCGCCGCAACTGCCATCGGCATGATCGGCACCCCCTATATTGCACTCGGCGCTTCCAAGAAGGTGGTTGTGATCGGTGGCGGTACAGGCGGGGCTACTGCAGCCAAATATCTACGCATGGCCGATCCGACCATCGAAGTCACCTTGATCGAAGCCAATAAAAACTACTACACCTGCTACATGTCAAACGAGGTACTGGGTGGCGATCGCAGCATCGACTCCATCAAGTTCGGCTACAGCGGACTTGGCAAACACGGCGTCAAGGTGGTTCACGACATTGTCACCTCCATCGATGCCGGTGCCCAGACCATCAAGACCGCCGGAGGTCAAAGCTTCAGCTACGACCGCTGCATCGTTGCTCCCGGTATCGACTTCAAGTGGGAGACCATCGAAGGTTATGACGCCAAGGTGGCCGAGGATATCCCTCACGCCTGGAAAGCCGGCTCCCAGACAGTCACCCTGCGCAAGCAGCTCGAAGACATGAAGGACGGCGGTACCGTGGTCATCGCGCCACCGCCCAATCCCTTCCGCTGTCCTCCGGGACCCTATGAGCGTGCCTCCCAGATCGCTCACTACCTGAAGCAGCACAAGCCGAAGTCGAAGATTCTGATCCTCGATCCCAAGCCGAAGTTCTCCAAGATGGGTCTCTTCGTTCAGGGCTGGAAGGCACTCTACGGTTACGAAACCGACAACTCCATGATCGATTGGCGCGGTTCCGCCCAGGGCTCCAACGACAACGCCGTAGTGAAGGTCGACGCCGGCAGCAAGTCGGTAACGACCGGTTTCGATGACACCATCAAGGCCGATGTACTGAATGTCATCCCGGCACAGAAAGCAGGCAAGATCGCTTTCTCCGCCGGCCTGACCAACGAAAGCGGCTGGTGCCCGGTCGACCTGCTCACCTTCGAATCCGCTATTCACAAAAACATCCATGTGATTGGTGACGCCTCCATTGCCAAGGGCATGCCCAAATCGGGCTATGCCGCCAACTCCGAAGCCAAGGTCTGTGCCGCCAGCGTGGCTGCCCTGCTCAACGGCCAGGAGCCCGGCACGCCGGCTTACGTCAACACCTGCTACTCTATCGTCGGCAAGGATTGGGGTATCTCGGTGGCGGCGGTCTACAAGCTGGCAGAGGACCACTCCAAGATCACCTCAGTTTCAGGTGGTCTGACACCGACCGATGCCACGCCGGAAATGCGTGCGCGGGAAGTCGCCTACGCCCATAGCTGGTTCAAAAATATCACCCACGATATTTTCATGTGATCCAGCACCAGGCCAGGGAACGGCCAAAACAAATCAGCGGGGCTCTGCCCCGCTTTTTTGTGTCCGCTCCCATCCCATTTACTCTATTACCTGCTACTGCTGTCCTATTTGTTTCGCGCACGACGAGATCGGTGCGAGGGCGTGTTCAGCGTGGGTTGGTAACACGTTGTACTTTGCCAGTAGTCCAGGGATATTCAATAAACCTCGCGCCTTAATCGTATCTCTAAGCGGCCGGGTGAAATATTCGGGTTAGGTTTTAATGATCACGGTTATTGGTGGGGCTGGGCCCCACCCTACCGGGCATTGTTGTTATTGGTAGGGCTGTGCTCCACCCTACCGGGGCATTGTAGGGTGGGGCCCTGCCCCCACCGAATAGTCTTATTGAATCTTAATCAGCCATGCGGCGTTAGCGGCGAGTATTGGGTAACGGCTTGAATATGTTTTTAGTGTTGAGTTGCGGAGTTTACTTTGCGCAGAATGTTTTTCAGCCGCCTCTCCCGCAAGGGGAGAGGAGGTCAAGCGAGATAGCAGTAGATCTTTGGCGCGTTACTACCGTCGATCGATGGCATAACCGGCCCCGGAGTGGAGATTCGCTGGTCGTGCATACTTCGGAAAGTCAGGATTGGTCCAACCCGGTTGTGCCAGCTTCTCCGCTGGTGGCCTGATGCG
>JARRNY010000175.1:0-4016 GCA_037384445.1 Candidatus Thiodiazotropha sp. | reverse complement strand
CAGCCAGTTGCCAAGGCAGTCAACGGATCTGAATCGGAAGTACCCGAATCAGAGGATAAACTCACCGCCAGGATCCGCTATCTGGCTGGACAGCAGAAAGGTGAAGAGGTGGTGGTCGACCGTGCCTTCTTCTCGGTCGGCAATCCTGGGGGGGATCTGGTGTTGATCAACAAACGTCACACCGGCTACTTCCTGCTGAAAGTAGGGGGAGATGTACCACCCACCGTCAATGGTACCCCGATCAAGGCGGGTGGCGTGGAGTTGCATAGCGGCGATCGCATCGATTTGGGTGAGTTGTCGCTTGAGTTTCGCCTCTGAGGCGAATAGCGCCGACTTAACCCGAATATTTCACCCGGTCGCTTGGGGGGCTGAAAGCGCCCCCGTACCGATCTCGTCGTCCAGCTGCAGTATTGGCTCAATCATCAATAACTGAGCTTTTTTTACCCCGGCTTCAATCCTTCAAGCGAAAGCCGATCTCGATGGTGACTTGCCAATGAGCCACCTGGCCTTTTTCGATGTGGCCCCGAGTCTCCGTTACCTCGAACCAATTCATATTGCTGACGGTCTCCCCAGCGCGGGCAATGGCGTTACGGATGGCGTCGTCGGTGCTGGTGTTGGACGATCCGACCAGGGTAATCTTTTTGTAGACATGATCGCTCATGAATAATCTCCGGCATGAGTTCCAGCTAAGTACAGACTGCTGTGAGTATCGGTTGTTTCTTTTGCCAACTATAACAGGCGCCAAGTGATTCGGCGTCACTGGATTCCGGTTGAGTGTATGAATATCTGTGGCTTGGTTCAGTAAGTACCAAGAGATCTGTCTGTTGGAAGGAATAGGGTTATCGGTGGGGCAGGGCCCCACCCTACGCTCCATTTCAGGACGATTTACCCCACCAATAACTGCTAAGTCAGCACCATTCCCGGCTGACCCCGATTTCCGCTTTGATAGTCGGGCCTTTAAGCGTCTCCAAGCATCTCCTTCAAGCGATACAGCGCAGCCAGCGCCTCACGCGGTGTCAGGTCATCCGGATCGATCTCCTGCAACTGGGCCTCCACCTTCGACTCGGCCGGTTCAGCTGGGGTCGAATCGAACAAGGGCATCTGCGCCTGCTGCAACTCCGCGTGGAGCTGGGCATTCTGCTCCAGCTCCCTTAACCGCACACGGGCGCGTTGGATGACTGCCTTGGGGACCCCGGCCAGGGTCGCCACCTGCAGGCCATAGCTCTGGTTGGCCGGGCCGGGGCGCACGGCATGCAGAAAGACGATGGAATCGCCGTGTTCCACCGCATCCAGATGCAGGTTGCCGATACCCGGGTACTCCTCGGGCAGGGTGGTCAGTTCGAAGTAGTGGGTGGCAAACAGGGTGAATGCACGCAAGCGGGTGGCCAGCTCTACGGCGCAGGCCCAGGCCAGGGAGAGGCCGTCAAAAGTCGAGGTGCCGCGACCGATCTCGTCCATCAGCACCAGACTTTGATCTGTCGCGTTGTGCAGGATATTGGCCGTCTCCTCCATCTCCACCATGAAGGTGGAGCGTCCGCCGGCCAGGTCATCACTGGCGCCGATGCGCGAGAAGATACGATCCACCGGGCCGAGTCGGGCGGCGCCAGCAGGTACGAAACTGCCGGCGTAGGCGAGTAGGGTGATGATGGCGATCTGGCGCATGAAGGTCGACTTACCGCCCATGTTGGGGCCGGTAATGATCAGCATGCGCTGGCTGTCATCGAAACTGACACTGTTGGCGACAAAGGGCTCACGGCTTACCTGCTCTACCACCGGGTGGCGGCCATCAATTATCTCGATCCCGACCTCGTCGAGCAGCTGCGGACGCACCAGATTGAGGCTCATGGCCCGCTCCGCCAGATTACACAGTACGTCGAGGCTGGAGAGTCCCTCGGCACAGCGTTGCAGCGGCGACAGGGATTCGCCGAGCTGGTCCAGCAGCTGGTCGTAGAGCAGCTTCTCCCGCGCCAGGGCGCGTTCGCGGGCGCTCAGTACCTGATCTTCGAACTTCTTCAACTCCGGAGTGATGTAGCGCTCGGCCCCCTTCAGGGTCTGGCGGCGGATGTAGTCGGCCGGCGCTTTGTCGGACTGGCCACGGCTGATCTCAATGTAGTAGCCATGGACCCGGTTGTAGCTCACCTTGAGATTGGCGATACCGGAGCGCTCGCGCTCGCGGCTCTCCAGGTCGAGCAGGAACTGGTCAGCGTTCTGTGACAAGCCGCGCAGCTCGTCGAGTTGCGCATCGTAGCCGGTAGCCAACACGCCGCCGTCACGGATCAGCATCGGTGGCTGGGGGATGATGGCGCGGGTCAGCAGTGCGTGTAGTTCAGGGTGCTCGCCGATCTCCTCGCCCAGGGCGCGGATCAGTGAGGTGTCGATCTGTGCCAGCAAGGGCAGCAGCTCAGGCAGAGCGCCAAGGGCATCACGCAGGGTAGCCAGATCGCGGGGACGAGCGCTCTTCAGCGCGACCCGGGAGAGGATGCGTTCAATATCGCCGATGCTCTGCAGGATCTCCTGTAGCGCCTGGTAGCTTTGACTCTGCAGCAGCTCTTCGATGGCGGCATGGCGCTCGGCGATGGCAGAGCGGTCGCGCAGGGGCTGGCTGATCCAACGCCGCAGCATGCGGCTGCCCATGGCGGTGGCAGTGCGGTCGAGGATGCCGGCCAGGGTGTGTTGCGGCTGATCGGAGAGGGAGTGCACCAGCTCCAGATTGCGCCGGGTGGCGGCGTCGATGACGATGTGCTCGTCGCGCCGTTCCACGCGCAGGCCGCGGATGTGGGGCAGGGCAGTGAACTGGGTCTCCTCCACATACTGCAGCAGACAGCCGGCGGAACCGATCGCCAGCGGTTGGTCCTGGCAGCCGAAGCCACCCAGGTCGCGGGTGCCGAACTGTTTGGTCAGCTGCTGCTCGGCGCTGTCGTGGTCGAAGTGCCAAAGCGGGCGGCGGGTGATGCCGCCGCGCAGGTTGAGCTGATCGGGCAGAGTGGAGTCCTCTTCCAGCAGGATCTCGGCTGGGGAGAGGCGCTCCAGCTCGCCTCGCAGGGACTCCAGATCCGCTGGCTGCTGCAGGGTAAAGCGTCCACTGGCCACATCGAGAGCCGCCAGTCCGAAGCCGTCAGCCGACTCGTTGATGGCGACCAGGAGATTTTCCCGCCGTTCATCGAGCAGCGCCTCGTCGGTGAGGGTGCCGGGGGTAACGATGCGTACCACCTTACGCTCCACCGGCCCTTTGCTGGTGGCCGGGTCGCCGATCTGTTCGCAGATCGCCACCGATTCGCCCAGTTTTACCAGTCGCGCCAGATAGCCTTCCGCTGCATGGTAGGGTACACCCGCCATGGGGATAGGTTTGCCGGCGGATTGGCCGCGCTTGGTCAGGGTGATGTCGAGCAGCCGTGCGGCCTTCTCTGCATCGCTGAAGAAGAGTTCATAGAAATCCCCCATGCGGTAGAAGACCAGCATGTGCGGATGATCCTGCTTGATGCGCAGATACTGCTGCATCATCGGGGTGTGCTGCGTGGAACTGGCCTTGGTCATGGGGCGGGGCGAGAGGGCTTATTCAAAGGTGTAGTGCTTTTCCACGTCTTTCAGTACCTGCCAGGTGCACTTCATGCCGGCAGGAAAGGTGATCAGATCACCACGGCCGAATTCTTGTGGTTCACCGCCCTCCGGGGTGACGATGATCTTGCCGCGCAGGAGGTAGCAGATCTCGGTCTGGGTGTATTCCCATTCAAAGGTTGAGACCTCCTTCTTCCAGATTGGCCAGTCGTAGACCCCCTGGATCTCCAGTTTCATGGAGGAGGGGCGGTGCTCGCAGATTATTTGCAGATCGCTCATGGTGTCCGTTGCTTGTTGCTCATTGATGAGGCGGAGTGTGCCTGAAAACAGAGCACAAAGTGTAACGCGAATGAAAGGTCAGGTTAACTCGCATGTCCGTAAGGCCTTTAGCGCGGGGCTCAGCCCCTCAGATTGACGTTGTGGTGGTGGTGACTGGTGGGATCGTGATCTGACCCGTCAGT
>JARRNY010000174.1:0-5266 GCA_037384445.1 Candidatus Thiodiazotropha sp. | reverse complement strand
ATGCTGGAGTTCTACGAGGCGTATGCCGACTACCATAATTTAATGGATCTGACCGAAGAGATGCTGCGCACTTTGTGTCAGGCGGTATTGGGCACTACCCAGATCAACTATCAGGGGGAGTCGTATGACTTCGCCAGCCCCTTCCAGCGCATGACGGTGAAGGAGTCGATCCTCCATTTCAATGCAGACATCAGCGAGGCTGAGCTGGACGATCCGGAGCAGGCTCGCGCCATCGCGCAGCGCCTGGAGATCCCATTGAAGGAGAGCTTTGGCCTCGGCAAGGTGTTGATCGAGATCTTCGAAAAAACCGTCGAACATCGCCTGATGAATCCTACCTTCATCACTGCCTATCCAACCGAGGTCTCCCCCCTGGCCCGACGCAACGATGACGATCCCTTTGTCACCGACCGCTTCGAGTTCTTCGTCGGTGGACGCGAAATCGCCAACGGCTTCTCCGAGCTCAACGATGCCGAAGATCAGGCTGAGCGCTTCCGTCAGCAGGTGGAGGAGAAGGAAGCCGGCGATGACGAGGCCATGCACTACGACGACGACTACGTACGCGCCCTGGAGCACGGTATGCCGCCGACAGCGGGTGAGGGCATCGGTATCGACCGTCTGGTGATGCTGCTGACCGATTCGCCTTCGATTCGTGATGTGTTGCTGTTTCCGCACATGCGACCTGAGGCATAGCAGAGGCAGGCCATAGGTTTCAGTGAGTCGTCAATGAGACAGCGCAATATGTCTAATCCCTGGCTGCAAACGACTCACCGTGAGGTTCATGGTCGAACATTGAGGTCTGTCCTGATCGCGCTTCCTTATGCGCAGTGGGATATCTCTGTGCCTGCTCTGTATGGGTTTGCGCGATGAAAGATCAAGCCTGGACGCTTTGGCTGTTGTTGTCCACATGCGGCGTTTTCTTGTTGGGGCTCCTCATCGTATGGTTGAGCGGCTGGCAATTCGATCGAGAGGGATATACCGCTATCCAGCACGACGGTTTCATTAGGCTGAATCACCTATTGAATGTCTGGCCTGCGCAAATCTGGTCGAACCTGACATTGATGGGAGACGCTTCGGTACTCATTCCTCTGCTTTCCCCGTTGATTATCTGGCGTGCCCAGGCATGGGCGGCAATTATCGCGGCGGCACCGATTGCGTCGATTTTCTCGGTAACGGGAAAGCATCTGGCAGCGGTACCCCGTCCGGCAGCCCTGCTGGATCAGGACCAGTTTACGGTGATTGGTCATGTGTTGTCGGCTAAGAACAGCTTTCCGTCCGGTCACTCTATTACGATATTCACAGGCATGGTCGCTGTACTGGCGATCCTCTATCCCCGCCAGTTTACCTGGCGCTATCTGCTGATATTGACGGCAGGGTTGTTCATTGCTGTCACTGTCGGCATGTCCCGAGTAGCAGTCGGTGCACACTGGCCGTTGGATGTGTTGGGCGGGATGGTGTGCGGCATCATTGCGGGCCTCAATGGAGCGGCTCTTGCGCAGCGCTATCAAAAGTGGTGGAGGTTATCACCCGATTCACTGGCTCGATGCGTGGTTGGTGTACTACTGCTTCTTCTGAGTCTTTCTTTGGTGGATCGCGCACTAGACAAGCCGGCAGTGAGTGTTGTTTTGTGCTTGTCTGCACTCTGTGGAATGAGTGCGGCCATCTGGTTGATGAAGAGTTGTTTGTTGCGTTTCCACCCTGGCTACAAAAGGGCGCAGCAGTAGCGGTTATGAACGATGAATAGCCCCCTTTTTTCATTTCTGAATCCGTCCAATTGGTTCTCTTCGACAGAGAGGCCAGGGGATCGCCTGCGCTTTCCCTCAAGCACCATCGGTCTCATCATTGTTATCGCTTTGGTCAATGTGGCTTTGTACCATCGGCCGCTCTATTCTTTTGCTGTCGATAATTTGAATGGCTATACAGCCAATAGCATCCTGACACTGATCACACTCACGGTTGTGGTGTTTGTTGTCACCACATTACTGTTTTCTCTGCTGGTTCTGCCAACTCACAAATTGCTCAAGCCGATCGGCGTGCTGATGTTTCTTGCCAATTCGGTTGCGCTCTATTTTGTGGAAACCTATCAGGTGGTGATCGATAAGAGCATGGTGGGCAATGTCTTCAACACAAATGTCTCGGAAGCTTCGGGTTTTCTACACCCCAAACTTTTGCTTTATGTGGCAGTGTTTGGTTTGCTTCCCAGCGTGTTACTGTTGAAAAAGCGCTTCAATAAAACGAGTAGGCTGCGCTTGACACTATTCGCATTCTTGATCGTTTTTACCGGCTTCGGTTGGATCTATTTTGCCTCCAGTACTTGGCTATGGATAGATAAGAATGCGAAGAAACTGGGGGGTATGATTCTTCCCTGGTCATACGTGATTAACACAGTCAGGTACCAGAGTTCGTTGCTGGCACGATCGCGGGAGCAGATATTGCTGCCGCCCGCCACTTTTACATCGAATGGAAAAACAGTGGTGATCCTGGTGATCGGTGAATCTGCCCGAGCACAGAACTTTTCGCTCTACGGCTATGAAAGATTAACCAACCCTCTACTGGCCAAAGATGGTGCGATCGCATTGAAGGATACGGTCTCTTGTTCCACCTATACGACGGCTTCGCTCAATTGCATCCTGTCTTATGACGGTAGTAGTTCTGTGTTTTCTGATCCCTATGAACCACTGCCCAGCTATCTTCAGCGACATGGTGTCGATGTGATCTGGCGTAGCAGAAATTGGGGCGAGCCCCCAATGAAGATCCAGACTTACGAACGCGATACGGCTATCAAAAAGCGTTGTAAGGATAGTGAGGTGTGTGAGGGTGATGAGGTCCTGTTAAGCGGGTTGTCGCAACGTATCCAGTCATCCAAGTCAGAAAAAGTCTTTGTGGTCCTGCACCAAAAAGGGAGTCACGGACCGGATTATTACAAAAAATATCCGCAACGGTTTGAGCTTTACCAACCTGTTTGCCAATCGGTCGAACTGAATCAATGTACGAATGATGAACTGGTGAATGCCTATGACAACACGATTCTCTATACCGACTATCTGCTGGATCGTGTGATTAAACTGCTTGGCAAGCTGGAGAATGTGCCGACTCTAATGATGTATATTTCTGACCACGGTGAGTCTTTGGGCGAGCATGGTTTATATTTGCACGGAACGCCCTATACGATTGCTCCGGATGTGCAGAAAGAGATACCTTTCATCGTCTGGATGTCGCCTGATTTCGTCAAGAAGGAAGGGGTTTCCGCGATAGAGCTTGGGCAACAAAGCAGTCATACTCAGGCGAATGTCTTTCACAGTGTGATGGGTGCATTTGACGTGCAAAGTGAAGTGTATGACCCATCGCTCGATATTTTCAGCGGCGGCTCAAAGGCAGAATAAAAACGCCTCCAACAACCATTCAATGCCCATAAAGTAATAGCCCTTCCGCATGTTCCAGATGCTGCGGCGTTCCAGCCAGCACCAAAACATCGCCAGCCTGCAGACGGGTCTCCGGTCCCGGTGAGTCGCCTCGGATGCCGCCGCGGCGCACAGCGGTGATGCTCACCTCCCAATCCCACAAGTGCAGGTCCTCGATGGTGTGATCCACCGCAAACGCCCGCTCTGGCAGGGTGACAGTATGCAGCCGTTCCTGAAAGGAGTCGGCGTGCTCGATATCCACAGCCTCTTCGCCATGAAAGAAATCCCGCAATAGTTTGTAGTGGTTTTGGCGGATCTCGCGCATGATTTTGAGGATGCGGGAGCCGGGGACTTTCAGTAGCAACAGCAGTTGCCCACCCATCATCAGGCTCGCCTCTACCGCTTCCGGCATGACTTCCGCAGCGCCTGCCTGTTCCAGCTCATCCATATGGCTATCATCCTTGGTGCGCACCAGCACGGGAAGACCGGGTACCGACTCTCTGATATGGGCGAGAATCTTCATGGCGCTGGGGTGGTCCTCGAAGGTGAGTACCAGGGCGCTCGCTCGATCGAGGCCGGCAGCCTGGAGAATCTCCTGGCGCACCGCGTCACCGAAATGGACAGGTTCGCCCGCCTCGTGGGCTTCACGCACCACGCCAGGGTTTAGATCGAGCGCCACATAGCGAAAGCCTTCACGGTCGAGCAGGCGGCCGATGTTCTGTCCGATTCGACCGTAACCGCAGAGAATGACATGTCGCTCAAGATCACGACTCTCTTCTTGCAGGACCTTGAGGCCAGTGGTGCCGTCGCTGCTGCCTCGCAGGGTGGAGAAATGCTGTGCCAGCCGACCGTTATAGCGAATAAGAAAGGGTGCGGTGGCCATACTGAGGATGATAGCTGCGAACAGGAGTTGGCCTGCGGTACCGGGTAACAGCGAGGAACCCAGTGACAGATCGAGCAAGACGAAACCGAACTCGCCACCCTGCGCCAGTAACAGCCCACTGCGCAGGGCAGTGGAGGTGGAACGGCCCGAGAGTTTGGCCAGTAGAAGAATCACCAGGGCTTTGAACAGAATCAGCCCCAACGCGAGCAACAGCACCCAGTGCAGGACCGGTAGCAGTGAAAGCAGATCGACCCGCATACCGACGGTGACGAAGAAGAGACCGAGAAAGACATCCTGAAAGGGACGGATATCGGCCTCGATCTGGTGCCGATACTCCGTCTCGCCCAGCATCATGCCGGCAAGAAAGGCGCCTAGCGCGAGTGACAGTCCCGCCTCGTGGGTCAACCAGGCAGCGGTGAGGGAGATCAGTAGTACCGTCAGCGTAAAGACCAGAACCGCCTTGATTACGGCGATGAAAAGGGGCATTGCCAAGCCCGATTCGCCATTGCCGGTCAGGATCGGAATCACCACCAGCAGGGGTATCACGGCCAAGTCCTGAAACAGCAGGATACTGACCCCCAGTCGGCCATGTTCCGAGTTGAGCTCCAACTGTTCCGAGAGCTGTTTGATGACGATCGCGGTTGAGGAGAGGGCAAGAATGGCACCGGCGATCAGTGCTGCATGGGGTGTCAGACCGAGCGCCCATGCCAGTAACGCGATGACAGAGCCGGTAATCACCATCTGACTGCCGCCAAGTCCGAACACGCTTCCTTTCATTGCGACCATCTGCGGCAGGGAGAACTCCAGCCCGATGGTGAAGAGCAGAAACACAACGCCGAATTCGGCAAGAAAGCGGGTATCTTCGTTGGAAGCGACCAGACCGCTACCAAAAGGACCGACCAGGATACCGACAATCAGATAACCGAGAATTGGCGGCAGATGCAGGCGCCGAAAGAGGGTGACCGTTAAAACCGACACACCGAGC
>JARRNY010000173.1:0-5483 GCA_037384445.1 Candidatus Thiodiazotropha sp. | reverse complement strand
CAATGCCAATGCCACCGGGCTACCCGGTTGGGGGCGCGACTACCGCTACGGGGAAAACACCAAAGATCAGAAAGAGGGTGAGTGGATCGCTACCATCCGCCAACAGGCCTACGACTGGCAGCGCCAGACCTTCATCGCCGAAAGCGACTGCGCGGGCCTCGCCCCCGGTTACCGCTTTAGCCTTACCCACCACCCCGACCAGCGGCTCAATGGCGACTACCTCATCGTAAAAATCGAACACACCGCCGACCAGTCAGCCGGCGATGCGGGTACGGGAGACTCCGCAGGCAACCACTACCGCAATAAACTGCTGCTACTTCGCGCCGGGGTGCCGTACCGCCATCCCCTGGAGAGCGTACCTGCTGCCCCTCCCATGACGACCTATTTCACGGCCCAGGTGGAGAGCACCGGCGGCGACTACGCCCACCTCGACGACCAGGGCCGTTACCGGGTGCGCCTGCCCTTTGATCTCGGCGATGCCGCCAAAGGTGAAGCCAGCCATCCGGTACGTATGATGCAGCCCTACAGCGGTAACCGCTACGGCTTTCATTTTCCCTTGCACGCGGGTACCGAAGTGACTGTTGCCTGCGTCAACGGTGATCTCGACCGCCCGGTGATCCATGGCGCCCTGCACAACACCGAAACCCCCAGCCCGGTCACCGCCGATAACCCAAGCCAGAACATCCTGCGCACCTGGGGCGAGAACGAACTGCTGATGGAGGATCGCAAGGGCGAAGAGCGGGTCGAACTCTTCACCCGCGACCGCCAGAACATCCTCACCCTGGATGCCAAGAGCGACCAGCATCTGGTGCGCTTGGCCACTGAACAGGGCGAGATGAAGATCGAGGCCAAGAAGACCATGCTGTTGCAGTCTGGTGATACCCACACGGTAGAGTCAGGCAAGAATCACGAGGTCTTCGTCGAAAACAACCAACGGCTGATGACCAAGAACCAGGACATTCAGCTGGAGGCGGCTACCGATATCAAGTTCGTAGCCAAGCAGAACGTACGCCTGGAGGCCGAGGCGCAGGACGTGGACATCAAGGCCGAGAGGGATTTTCTGCTGCGGGCCGGGCAGAGCGCTTCCTTGGAGATCACAAACCAGAATCTGGATGTCCAGGTGGTCAGCGGAGATTTTCAACTCAAGGCCGCCAAGTCCATCACCTTCAAAGGTCAGGGCGGAGGCATCATCCACATTGGCCAGGGCTCAGGGTCTATCGAAATCGATACCAGTGGTGAACTCAATATCAAAGGCCCAACGGTCAATATCACCGGCAGTACGATCAACATCAAGGGCAGCAATGTGGCCAATAACTGAGTTTGACTTAACCAGGAAGGTAAGACCATGAACGAGGCAAAAACGGGCGCTCAAGCTCTGTGACCGGCAAAACAGAGAGATTCCCCTGCGAGGACACCTGAGTCAGGTGCCCTGGCTGGAGCCTGGCGACGAAGTGCTCATCAGCGAAACCTCTGAAGGGGCCATTATCAACGGTCGTCTCAGACGGGCAGGGGAGAGGCCTCAGGCTACACTGTCGGTAGATGTGAATGGCATGTCCCTGATGGGGGATCGCACATTATCTCTGCAAGTCGGTGAAAGCAAAATCGAGCTCAGGCCCAACGGCCAAGTGCGCATCGAAGGCAAGGTCATTACACAGGTGGCCGCTGACTCCATGCAGCTGTTCGGTCCGCTTGTTGAGGTCAACTGAGCCTGGTTGAAATGCGATATCCGCGATGAACCGATTTCCACTCGAACAGCGTCACGTCGATCAGGCGAAGGATCTCTATACCTTGCGTTCGCGCCTGCTTGCCCGCCATATGACAAGTATTCATTCGGTGATGGATTTGGAGCGACGCCTGGCGGTCCATCTCAGTGTGTTGGCGCAACTGGCTAAAGCCGACTTCTCAGCAACCGGAAAGGACGCGGAACGCTTTCTCTATTTCGCAACCAAACTGCAGACAGATGACCGGGAGAGGTTGCTCGACACCTGCGTTGCAGCGCTCGAACAGGTTCTCGAAGGCAATCTGAACGAACAACCGGTTTATGATGCCTTTGCGCTCTATCCGCCGCCGACGGATCTGTTGTTCGAGCTTTACAAAAAGATGCCAAAGTCGGGTCTCTTCCTGTTTAAATACTGGCGACAACAACGGACAGAACTGCCACCCAGCCTGGTCAATCAGGCTGAACTGCAGAACGAGGACCCATTACTGCAGCGTGAGGCATTGTTCTACGCAGCCAACCGCCCAGCCTACGGTAACGAAATCTTTCGCGCCTACTATCAACCCTTTTTGAATTCGATCACTCATATCTCACTGCCAGAGGCAGTTTGGGAGCCTGCGCTCTGGGGTGGTCTGGTCAGAGGTGATGCAGACGCGGAACTCGCACTGCGCAGGGCGGTTGAGCTTGCTTCCTCAACCGAGGTCAGGATGCGTCTACTGCGACTGATGGCCCTTAACGGCTCACCTGATCACCAGCCGGTCTTGCTGGAGGCCTTCGAAAGGACACCGCAATTCGACACCCGTTGGTGGGCATTGACCGGACATTCCGCGAGTGCCTCCCACTTGATCGAGGCTCTGGGGCAACCCGAGCGTGCCGACAGTGCGCATGATGATTGGCATTTTTTGACAGGCACCTTTCTGCCCAAACGACCGGCGCTGATGCTGGTCAACGAGCAGGGGAAAACCGTAGAACCCGATTCGGAGCACAAGGGTGAAGTTAAGATGGTGCCCGATAGCCACTTCGCCCAGGCGTGGTGGGAGGCACATCAGGCGTCTTGGGCACAGCAGCGTTGGGTGATGGGACAACCGGACGATATCGATTGGTTGTACAGGCTGTGTAGAGACTATACCGGTCGCCTACTGGATGACCTGATGGATCTGCTTGCGCTGAAACTTCAGCGACCTATTGCGGCTCGCAGCTATAGCGGTTGGCAGTTTCTCCGTTTGCAGGAGTTGCAGCAGTCGGCGGACAAACATCCAACCAGCTCGCCAAGCGTTGCGCTCTCGGTATAGCCATGTTGGAACTGGATAATCAAAGCCTTTGGCAGGCGGCACTCTATCCCGCGTGGAATGCCAAGCGTGAACCCCAGCTAACCCTTGTGGTAAAGACCGGCTTCTGGTTTGACAAGCGGGGCAAGGCGACGGCCATGGATAGTGTCCCGGCCATCGAAGAGGAAGACCGACACCATGACGATCCGCTCTCCAGCAGCCTTGCCGCCAGCTGTGAGAGTGTGCCTTACAAACAGGGAAGCGAACTGATCTGCTACGGCACGGCCCAGCCACCGGAAGCCGATGCGACCGTCATGGAGGTTAAGATTGGCTTACGTCGAGGCGAAGCGGATTTCTGGAATAAAGCGCTTCGTGTCAGTGGACCACGCCAGTGGCGCCGGGGTTTACTCTCTTCCGGACCGAGTGAACCGGAAACACTGCAACCGCTACCGCTACGTTACGAGTCGGCTTATGGCGGTCGCGATCCCCGCAATAGCGATCACTGCTATGAAGCCAATCCGGTAGGGATGGGGTTCACTGCCTCTTCCCGCTATCACCCGGAGTTGGCTGTGCCCCAGATAGAGCTGGGCCCCGACTATCTGCGTACGCCCACCCAACGTCCCGAACCGGCAGGTTTCGCTCCCTTGCCTGTCCATTGGTTACCGCGATTGGAGCTGACCCCGGAGATTGACGAAGAAGCTGTTACGCTGGGACTCTGTCCCTTCGCCGAAGAGATCGCCGCAGACTTCTACAATGCTGCTCCCAAAGATCAGCGTTTCGACACCCCCTTTGAGGGAGGAGAGACCCTCTTTCTGCAGGGGCTCGTCGACGGTGCCGATCCGCGTGGGATGTTGATCAAGATTCCCAAGGTAATCCCCGAGGTACTGCTTGTTCGCTCTGAACGGGAGCAGAGCCGCCTCACACTGAGTTGCGATACTCTCGTAGTCCGGGCCGACGAGCGAGAGCTGCATCTGCTTTGGCGTTGCGCCATACCGGTATTGAAGGAGACTCAGGGTTGGATCGTGATCAGGCCTCCTCAACCCGATGAGCATCAGCATGCGGACAATGACGATCGGGAGCAGGCGGCATGAACCAGCAACCACAACAAAGTAACTCGCCCGCTTTGACTATCGTTGATGCACAGGTGGTCTCCTTTGCAGGCACCTCGCTGGAGGCCTTACATGCAGCGGTCTTGGCTGGCATGAGCGGCGCCACGCTTCAGACCTCCAGCGTCTATGCGGTCGGCGACGAGTATGCAGAAGCTTCCCCCGTACTCGCCGCGACCATGACCTTGCAGGGCACGACGCGCCGTGAAATTCTGCTCGAACTCATCTATTACGCACTATCCCCGCTGATGGCTAGAACGCAGCAGGGTGTCGACGATACGCCGCTGGTCTCTATTCTGCTCCCCATGCAGGAAGTGCCTTATGTGCGTGCTCAAGCAATCGACTTCGAAGCGATGAAGAGAGATCTCTGCGCCGCTATCCCCGAACTCGATCCGGACAAGCTTAAGCTGGTACCCCACCACACCGGTGCCATTGCCGAACTCATCCGCCTGCAACAGCAACTCGTCGAAGGTAAAGCCAAACAAGCCATACTCTGTGGAGCCGATAGCCTGATCAACGGCCTGACCTATCAGATGATGGCCGAGGCCGAAACGCTGGCCACCAAGAACAAGACAGACGGCATCGTGCCAGGCGAAGGTGCCGCCGCGCTGTTGTTTCAGCAGCCTGGATTTGAACAAGCGCCCAACAAGCCCCCATTGGCTAATTTACACGCCATGGCCAATGTGGAAGAACCCAATGCCGGAAAGGCATCGCAACTACCCGTAACAGGCGCTGCTGAGGCGCTACGTCTCTCCTCCAGAGCCGCACCCGCCTGGCTGAATGAAACACCCCTGATTCTGACCGGAGGTGCGCAAGGGGTCAGCGATGATCTTGAGTGGCATCAGCTGGAACGACTGCTCTGGTCCGACACCCTGGATGAACAACAACGAATCGCTATGACGCTTGGCGAAGTCGATGCTCCGGTGCCGAAAGCGCGGCCACGTCCTCAGCAACTCAATCTGGCCTCTGTCATGGGCGAGGTGGGCGCTGCTGCATTACCCGTGCAACTGGCGGTTGCCTGCGAGCATTTCCACTATCAGGCCAGCATGGCTCGTTACGGCTTTGCCAAAGCGCGACCGCTCTTTGTGCTCGAGAATGGTGACTATCCGATTCGCGCTGCCATCTGTCTTCAACCTCCAGAAATACAGGCATGAAGATGAGACGAGAACCTAAAGCAGACTCACACCAAAGCACCACTGGAAAGCTTAATGACATGCCAATTTCCCAGCGTTCCTCCGCCTGTAGGGTGAAGGGCAGGGAGAAGGGCCGGGTCAGGGGAGAATGCTACTTAGTTAACAGGCTGTTGAAAAAGTTTCTGGTGGATGCCAGACAAGGCGGAAATGGGCGAAAAAGCGCAGTGTACTGGCGTGTACATGAGCATTTTGAGCCCAT
>JARRNY010000172.1:0-6752 GCA_037384445.1 Candidatus Thiodiazotropha sp. | reverse complement strand
GCTGGCGCTCATCTGCAATATGCCGGGATCGATCCTGGCGGCAGACTCGAGCACCCCTCGATTGCGCACGCAACCAGCACACCCTTCTGTCACCTCCCCCAGTGCAATCATTCAACAACCCAGGGGCAAACCTGCGAACCCGGGCAATCCTCCCAGGGTCTCGAATATGCGAATCAATAACGGCGCGCAATACACCTCGGACAGAACCGTAGTACTGGACCACAACGTGCAGGGAACCCCCACCTTTTACCGCGCCGCAGAGAGCTCGAATCTGAACAACCTCCCCTGGCTACCCTATGTTAGCTCTCCCACCTACACACTCTCTGCGGGCAACGGCGCCAAGACAGTCTATATGCAGCTTAGAAACGGTTCTGCCAATCAACCTCAAGGGATCAACGATAGCGGCGTGTCCGGTACAAAAAACGATACCATCACGTTGATGAATCCGCGGGTGATCTCCCTGACAATCAACAACGGTCAAAGCAGCACCAACAGCTATAGCGTCACACTCAACAACACCGTAGAGGGCGCAGCCAGTCACTATCGTGCAAGCCAGAACCCGAACTTCGCGGGCGCGAGCTGGCAACCCTACACTAACGTACCGAGTTTTACCCTCACTGGGGCGCAAGGCCAGAAGAACATTTACTTCCAGGTGCGCGCCGGTAACGATCTGTCGAACGTGATAAGCGACTCAATCAATATCAGCTTCAACACCGAATACCGCATCCCGGGGGCACTTGCCTACGACTACGCACGCGCCCATGGTTTTAACTTTGCAGCGAAAGGGGATCCCCCTTCAAAACTGGCCTCATGCTTTTTCAGTAAGAATAACGACGTACTGTTCATGTATACCCAGCATGTGGCTTCGGTGCCCGCTGTCGGTGCTGGCCCACTTGGGGCTTCCTGCCTGTTCGAACTGTTTACGGGAAAGACCCTGAACGAAGGCTGGCGCATCAGTGGTGCGGATATCTATTCCTCATCGAACTACAGTTGGAACAAATCCATCTCAAGCAACACCAATGACGCCAGTTTCAAGATACATGTGGACAAATCGGCCGGGGCGATGTTCTCCGCCGACACGCGCCTATTCGAACTGGTACCAATAGATCCTTTAGTGCCTTGATGGAGTCAATAACAAATCCAGCAGGGCGTATAGGACTAGCGTTAGTAGGCCCTAGTCCCATGATTATGGGATATACAGTTCGCACCCACACCGACACACTATCAACATGATCAGGCAAACGACACCTCAGAGATGGATTAAGACGCTAACTATATTGCTATTTTACCTTAGCTCGTGCGTCAGTCTCGCTGCCCCAGTCATTGATCACCTGGGGCACCGGGGTAGCTGGGTGACGCTGAACGGCCAGGGTTTTAGCGATAGCTGCGACGCCTGCGAGGTGATTGCCGACTATGGCTCCCTGCGATATGCACTGGAGGTTAAGCATTGGTCGGATAGACGTATCGAAATAGTGCTTCCCGATCTCAATCTCGCCACCCGGGTCTGGCTGCAAGTGGTCACTGCCGACGGCAAGAGCAATAGACATCAGATCGAGATAAACCGCCGCATCGTTCCAGCCACTGAGTTGACGCAACCCAGGCGGCCGCCACCCAGCGGTCTTCAGACCCTCAACAAACATTCCGATCTAAAAGTTGGTGCCAGGGGCGAGGAGCAGCTCGATGTCAGTTCAGCACCGCCGGTCTGCGGTAAAGAAGCCAAGCTTTTCGACCATGCCCGTGTGGTCTTCGCCAAACGCCGTTTTGGTGATGCACAGATCGTCACCTTGCCCAAACCAGGTTGCAGTCGATGCGAGCCCCTGAGTGTGCGCTGGTATCACGAACCCACCGGCCATATCGATTTCCAGGTTCATATCTATCGCCGTCGCGTCGAAGGCATCTGCGCTGAGCGTATGCGCTGAATCACTGAGTCAGAACCTATCCGAATCGTCAAGACAAGCACAAAGCCAAGATGAACCGAACCCGAAGACAGTCTATCAAGCCACGCTTCACGCTACCGCTACTGATCTCACTTGCCACTACCCAAGCGGTAGCCGCCATGCAAAACCTTGAGGCACAGCCGGTGGATTTCGATAGCGAAAGCTGGCAAAGCAACAAGGCCAAACTTGCTATCCGCCTGAAGGGCGCACAAGCAAGCGTATCCGGCCGGCCGGCATTCCTGGTTGGCCGGCAGGACCTCACATCCCTGTTTAAGGCAACAACGGATGGGATCTATAGATACTCAAACGAGCGCCTGCCCCTGCCAAGCGGCGAAAGGGATTTGCGGGTCTATTGGGTCGATGACAACAATCAATGGAAGCTACTCGGCAAGTGGCAGTTGCGCATATTGACCCCCGGCGGCTTCGAGCAAGCCAGCTGGACCCCAAGGGCGGAACTCTCCGGCCAGGCACAACTTGATGAGTCCTTTGCGGGTGATGCACAGGGATCGCCACGGGGCGATCACTATGAAGATGCCAACTATCAACTCGGTCTGGAGAGCGAGCACCGGCGTGGCGATTTGACCATCAACGGCAGGGTAAACCTCACTGGCGTCAGTAACCGCTCACAGGCACTGCGCTTCGGTGCTAGCCCAGGGACATGTCAATTTTGGCGCTCAGCCCCTCCTGCTCGACAACCTTGCCAGTCGCGGTCTGACCTATCAACATCAATTCGGCCGGGCCGTTCGCTTCGGTTTTACAGCTCAGCATGCACAGCGCATTGTCGGCTACAATCAACTTGCCGGTTTCAACGATGCGGATAACCGTATCATGGCCGCCTCACTGGGCGTGGAACTGATCCCCTCGCGACCTGGAGCCCTGTTTACCGAGCTGCTCTACCTCTCAGGAAAACGCCGCAACGCGGTATCGTTCGATGTCGGCGAGGTAGCAGACACAGAAAGCAACAGTGGCTATGGTCTGCGTATTGGTGGACAGAGCGAAGACGGTCGTCTGCAGGGCGCACTTGACTATGCACGCAGTCGTTTCGACAATCCCAATGACCCCATTATCAGCAACGGACAGGGGATCGTTGAAGTCACCGAAACCACCGATGATGCCTACGCCCTCGACCTCAACTACCGGCTTCTCGAGGGCGATCCCGCCAGCAACTGGCCGATGACCCTGAGCATCGGCTATCGCACCCAGCACGTCGACCCCCTCTACCGCAGCATGACCGCATTTGTCACCGCCGATCGCAAAAGCGAAAACTTGCGCCTGCAAGGACAGATCGGCCAGATCAGCATGCAATGGGAAGGGGTGCGGAGTGAGGACAATCTCGACGATATCCCCAGCATACTCAAGACGCGTACCGAAGAGTCGCGCTTCAACCTCACCGTTCCTCTTGCTGCCATTCATAGCCACGGAAGCAACCAGCTATGGCCGCAGAATATGAGTTATGCGCAAATGCGGGTACATCAGTTCGGCATCAACCAGGCCTTTAACGATCCGAGTCAGATACCGGACCAGTATAGTGTCTCCCATCAATTGGGATTCAACTGGGCATTCACGGATTGGAATCTCGATTACAATTTCAACTATGCCATTCAGGACAATCGCC
This sequence comes from Candidatus Thiodiazotropha sp., assembly GCA_037384445.1. Lineage (GTDB taxonomy): Bacteria > Pseudomonadota > Gammaproteobacteria > Chromatiales > Chromatiaceae > Thiodiazotropha. Next base: position 3,200 of record JARRNY010000172.1, on the reverse strand, counting down.
AGTCTGGCCGTGAAGAGGCCGACTTCGTCAACCGGGGACATAATCTAAACATCGGCTTGCGTGTAACTGAATCACTCTTACTTAACTTTGGGATCGGCCACACTGAGGCCAGTGACCGGGAGGCTGATCTCGATCGCTTCTCCAACAGCTACAACTTCGACGTCGACTGGCAGGTCGACACCAGCTGGAGCCTCAGCGGCAACTTCGGAATCACCAGGGACGATGACAGCCAGGACAATGAGGAGAGTGAAAGCAATCAGGCGCAGATGCAGCTAGGGTACCGATTCGAACTTCCGGGTCCGGCGGGGGGTAGATTGCCCGGCCAGGTTTACCTGCGCGCCAACTACGCGGAAACACAATCTATCAATGCCGCGTTCGGCCTTGACAGTGAGGGCGTAAACCGCTCGATTCACGCTGGCATGAGCCTGAGCCTATTCTGAGGAGCACCCAATGTTCAACCGTTTCCCGATCCTAGTAAGCTTCCGCCTGGCTCTGCTCTCCTTGTTGCTGGCCGTCGATGTGGCTCAGGCGGTGACCGGGGTCCATCCCACCGGCGTCAATGTCAACGCCACAGCCCCCACCAGTGTGTTCCTCACCTTTCAGGGGCTGAATAACACTGAAACCACCGTGGAATCCTTCTGGTGCGGTGAACTTATCGCGCCAAATTTACCCATCGTAACTGCGACCAATCCATGCCGTTCAGACACCCTATTCGGCTTTCTGCCACAACGCAATAATCTCACACGCAACAGCGGTACCGGGAGCGCAAGCAACCTCACCGACATTATGACCATACCTACTTCGGTCAGCCGCCGCGCCTACCAGGCAGCGCAACAGGGTGAAGATGCCACTTTTTTCTATGTGCGCCACTTTGTGGACGGTGCCGTCGACACCTATGTCCGTGTCACCTGCCGCATGACGGGAGGTGGCGCACGTGTGCCCCTTGCACTGACCGACGTTCGTCTCGGTTTTCAAGGCCAGGGGAGTGAGTTTGCCATCATTTATCTAAACGGCGACGACCCGTTGCCTCACTTCGGCGCACAGTTGCGTTACAACGGTAGCGGTGAGCTGCGTGGACGCTGGGAGCTGGTCCAGCCAGGAGACAGCGAACCGGAATCCTTCGATTTGCTACCCGAATCCTCACTACCCATCGAGCTGCGCGGCTCACAAAAGCGCTACACACTGCTCGATCGCTTTTCAGTGTTTCTGCAACCGAGCGGGGTCCATTTTCTCCCAGGTCCTGATCCCGCAGCTTTGCCGCGTGTTGCCAATGGCAATTACAAGATACTGTTGCGCATCGAGAGTTCTAACGACCGCGAGGGTAACTCCGATACTGGCGCGGGAGTGGTCTCCAGCGGTGGCGTAGCAGGATTTGCCATGCCGGTTTTACGTTTTGTACAAACCGGCGGAACCGGATCGCAAGGCATAACCGGATTGACACTCCTGACACCGCCCACTGAAGCTGAATTGACAATAGGCCAGTTACCACTATTTACCTGGACCGTCATCTCCGGCGCCCGTCACTATCGTTTTGAGATCAAAGATGGCGGTGATGTCCCCTTCGTCGCCATTGTCGATGGCACCACCACATACTATAGGCCGCCCCCATTTTTGGGCACCGACAGCGTTTCCGATATGCCGCATGCTTGGCGTGTTCTGGCCCTGGGCGCCAATGGCGAAGAGCTAGCGCGCAGTGACTGGCGGCCGATTCGATTGCTCCCTTGATGAGAACCTCTGACCAACGAGTCTATTGACAGCACATCCCTGTGCCATCCAGATTTTTTATAGTGCGCCCTGCTCGCCGCCCTTACTCTTAAAATTGGTCGTCGCATACGGCAAGCCTGTGCGAACATTATCCCGGATATAGGGATATAACTTGTCATTGCTGCGGCGGCCATTGTCAAACCACCTGGTGATGATGCTTGCCTGCTGCTCGCTGTTGTATTTCTTCCATTGCTGACCCGGCACATAGACATAAGCACCACTTGGATCACCATTGTTCTGAATGGCCGCCATTGTCTGATGGTACGCCGAATTCGACATGAAAGGCACGCCATGTTGACCCTGCCAGACATGACCCAGTTCGTGAATCAACAGGAGTTTGAAGTGGGTCATGTCATCATAGGCGTTAACACCTACGTTGATGGTGTACAACGGCGGTATATGGGTCGTCCACGGCCTAGACTGAAACCCTACGGTATTGGTAACTCTCACATGACTCAAATTAATCGTTTTACCATAAACCGACTTAGCGATGTTTCTCTCTGCAGCCGTCAACGAGCGTATTGCAGGACTCAGTGGCACCGTTGTCAATTGACCACCGATCACTTGCGTACTACCGGGAGCCGTTCCCTCGCACTTTACTCTATAGAGTGTCACGCCATTGGGATAGTCACCATATGGTGGGTCGACATTGTCCATATGAGGCAGATTGACCCATTTGTATTTTGGACCCAGGCCCTTGTTATTGACATAAATACTGACGGGCCACTCCTTTTTATTTCTCACCCACTTGACCGAGCTTACCTCATTCAAATACTTTTCTTCACCTGCATTCAGTATCAGCGTCTTTGTTTCCACCTGCTTATAGGTGTAACGATACTGAACCTTGCACTCATTTGCGGCATACAACTGGCTGCTACATGCCATACTGGCGCCGAAAATCAGGATATATAGGTTTACGTTTCTATTCATTGCATTGCTCCTCTATTAATCACAATCAGAAAACCGCTTATCGATTGTTTAGAAAGTATCAATGAGTGCAGAACCGTCGCACATCCCAGGAACTGGGTATGTGTTGAAACCGGTTTTATCGACTTATACCCAATTCATGGGATGGTCGGAAAGCTCCATCACAGTAATACTGCATATCATCGTCACTCAGAAACGAACCGGCCAGATCAGCCCGACAAATGAATTGATTAAATAGCGTCCAGGAGAACCAAATGCTCAAAAATATACTGCTTGTTAGTGTCACCGGAATTGGGTTGTGTCTGCAGGCCACGCAATCACTGGCCACTCCGTTTTTCCGGTGCACTAGCGGCTACACGTTTAAGCTGAACAGCACACAGACGGCAGCCCACTGTAGAAAACGCGGCAAGATATCAGTCAAACCCATCGTGTGTCCTCAAGTGACCTTTATGGGTATGACTATCGGCACATTTCCGTATGCCAGTTCCGGTAAAGATAGTTGCCGTGGC
>JARRNY010000171.1:0-4257 GCA_037384445.1 Candidatus Thiodiazotropha sp. | reverse complement strand
GCAAACTCTCTCTATATTTTGGATCCCGCCACAGGTGCCGAAAGGCATGTGGACTTGTCCATGCTACCTACCAGCGTGTCAGTAGCACCAGATGGCCTGCATGCGGCTGTTGGCCATGATGCACTTATTTCCTACGTTGATCTGACAGGGGTGGGAAGTGCAGCAACAGATATCGTGACAACGCTTGATGTCAGCACGACTGTCTTCGATATCGTACTTGCCGGGAATGGGTATGTTTACGCCTTTCCGAAAACTGACCAGTGGGTAAAAATTCATTCCGTTCAGATTGCCACGAACACGGAAACCCTCAGCAGTGGTAACTATATATATGACGAGACGCATGCCAAACTGCATCCGGATGGATTTGCGATTTACGGTGCAGATAATGGTCTGTCGCCCAGTGATATCGAGAAGTACGATATCAGTGGCGGTGTGGCAAGCTATGCTTATGACTCGCCATATCATGGTGACTATGATATGTGCGGGGATCTCTGGCTTTCAGAAAATGGGGCGTATATCTACACCGCTTGCGGCAACACTTTCCATAGTTCCAGCGATCAGAATCAGGACATGGTTTACAACGACGCATTGCAGTTACAATCTTCCAACTACTCGAGCTACCAGATCGGCTCACTAAGCCAGACCGCCGAACAGCAGGAAATAATGCTGCTGGAAATCGATAAATTTTGTGAAACCGGGAACAGCGTGATTGGCTGTAATCGCTACCTGAGTCTGTATGAGAGTCTTTACCTCAACAGAACGGCTTCATACATTGTTCCGGACATGACGGTGAATGGTCAGACTTACGGCCAATTTCCAATGTTTGTCTTCCACAGTGCCGATGGCACGAATAGGTATTTGCTATCCAAGCTTGATGCCATGTCGAACCCGGATGCCGAGTACTATTGGAGTCTGGTGGAGTAGAAAGTGTTTGCTCCCTAAAAACCGGCTGTTGGGTCTGCTCTGCCAGGGCAGGACTTTTTAGTGAAGTGTTTGGCTGGGAAGCTGCCTGGAAGACTGTGACTGGCAGTGCTCAAATACCGTGGATACCACTTTTTAACTGATGTGAACTTGCTCGGTCACTGAATGGTGCGAAGTCTGATTTACAGCTGGCGAATTCGTCATGTTATCTCTCTCCTGCCGAAGGCGATCAGGGGAATCGGCAGTGGCGCTGAAGTGGGATTTTTTACTTTCTCTAAGTCCCAGCTGTGCTGGACAATTCAAGCCTGAGACAAACATGCGGATGGCAGGGTTGAAATGTGAGGTCAGCCGGCAGATGCTATTGAACGGGCAACCTCAATCGTGAGGGGTTGAGAAGCTTCTGTTTCGTATCAGGAGCAGCCCGACCGGTTCATGGTCATACACATGCGCGAACAGCAACCGACACTACCCGATTTTCCTGCTCCCCTGGAACAATACCGCCTGGGTATCACCGGCATGAGCTGCGGTCACTGCGTGGCTGCCGTCGAGAAGGCGGTTACCGCCGTGCCCGGGGTCGAATCGGTGGAGGTGTCGCTGGAGAGCAACAGCGCTGAGGTGGTTGGTGGTCTGCCCCATGCGGCGATCGCTGCAATCAGGGAAGCGGGGTACGAGGCGAGGCCGATCGCAGAGATTCCGGATAGCTGCCCGCTACCCGAACCCACTTCACTGACCGAGGCGCTCGATGCGAAACCGCCTGCGGAGTCCCTGTCTGGCGGTTACCAGCTGTCGGTGGATGATATGACCTGCGCCAGTTGCGTCTCGGCAGTGGAGCGGGCCATCCGTTCGGTGAGCGGTGTCGAGGCGGCTGCGGTCAACCTGGTGGAGAAGCGGGCCCAGGTGGTGGGCGGTGATCCCCAGGCAGTGGTCAACGCTGTGATCGACCAGGGTTATGATGCCCACCTGATCGAGACCCGGGACAGCAGCGGTAGTTTGTTGTTACGACTCGATGAGACGCCCAAAGCGGCGCAGGAATCTCTTCTCAAACCTCTCCTTGCCGCCTTCGATCCCGAGGCGGAGATGACTCACCAGGGGGAGCTGTGGCGGATCACCACGACTCGCCATCCGGCTGATCTGATCATCGCGCTTGAAGCAGAGGGGACCAGGGCGAGTCTGCATGAGGCCCTTGTCGACCCCTACGCGGAAGAGGCGGTCAAGGCCGCGATTGAGGTGCGCCGCTCCTGGCAGCGGGCGCTGCTGGCAGGTGTGGTCGGCGGCGGCTTGATGGTGCTGGAGATGGGGGGATATGCACCGTCACCTGCGGCTGCCGGTGGCCAGAGCTTCTGGCTGGCTGTCTCCATCATCTGTCTGTTTGTCATGCGTTTCAGCGGCGGCCACTACTATCTCGGCGCCCTCAAGCAGGCCAGACACCTGTCGGCCAATATGGACAGCCTGGTTGCTCTGGGCACCGGCGCTGCCTGGTTTGCCTCCCTGTTGATCACCCTGCAGCCGGATGGCTCGCTGCTGCGCGGCGAGAAGCTCTATTTCGATGCCTCGGTGCTGATCCTCTGTTTCCTGCAGTTTGGCCATGTGCTGGAGACGCGGGCCAAACGCACCACCAGCGAGGCGGTGGGCAGCCTGGTCGGGCTGGCGCCGAAGATCGCCCGCGTTGTGCGACAGGGTCGCGAGGTGCTGGTGCCTGTCTCTCTGCTCAGTGTCGGCGATGAGATCCGCGTGCGCCCCGGCGAGCGCATCGCCATCGACGGTGAGGTGGTGGAGGGCGAGGCGAGTCTCGACGAATCGATGCTCACCGGCGAAGCGATGCCGGTGGCCAAGCGCCCCGGCGACCCGGTAACCGGCGGCACCATCAACCGTAGCGGCACCTTGCTGTTCCGCGTTACCCGCCTGGGAGAAGAGACCACCCTGGCCCATATCGTCAGCATGGTGCGTCAGGCACAGATGAGCAAGCCGCCGATCGGCCGCCTGGTCGATCGGGTGTCGGCGGTTTTCGTGCCGGTGGTGATTCTGATCGCGCTGGTCACCTTTGGCGTCTGGCTGCTGACAGCTCCCCAACCGGCCATGCCCTATGCCCTGACCGCCGGCATCGCCGTGCTGGTGATCGCCTGTCCCTGCGCCCTGGGTCTGGCCACCCCTATCGCCATCATGGTCGGTACCAGTCGCGCCGCTCAACTCAACGTCCTGATCCGCAACAGCGATGGACTGCAGAGCGCCAGCCAGCTGACCCATCTGGTGGTGGACAAGACCGGCACCCTGACCCTGGGACGGCCCACGGTGACTGGCGTGCATCCGAAGGCAGATATCTCCGAAAGCGATTTGATTCGCTTCGCCGCCAGTGTGGAGTCGGTCTCCTCCCACCCGCTGGCGGAGGCGATTGTCGCCCATGCACGGGGGCAGGGGATCGAGGTGGCCGCGGTCAGCGATTTCCGCTCCCACGACGGCCGCGGTGTCGAAGGCCGGGTGGAGGGACGTCAGGTGCAGCTGGGCGGTCATCACTATCTGCAGACCCTCGGCATCGAATTGCCGGATAAGTTACGCGGGATCGCCGAACGCGCGGCCCATGAGGTGGGGACGCCCGTCTGGCTGATGCTCGACGGTGAACTGCAGGGCCTGCTGATTCTCAAGGACCCGCTTCGCCACGACAGCCGGGAAGCGGTGCGTGCACTGGCCGATCAGGGGGTCAAGGTGGTGATCTGCACCGGCGACAACCGGGCAACCGCGCAAGCCGTCGCTCGCAGCCTGTCGGTGGACGAGGTCCACAGCGAGGTGCTGCCCGCCGACAAACTGGCCATCGTCAAACAGCTGCAGCTGCAGGGGTATCGGGTCGGCATGGTGGGCGACGGGGTCAATGACGCGCCGGCCCTGGCCCAGGCCGACACCGGCTTTGCCATCGGCAGCGGCACCGATGTGGCCATCCACAACGCCGATATCACCCTGGTGGGCGACTCGCTGGCCAACGTCACTACCGCCATCGCCGTTTCACGCGCCACCCTGAGAAACATCAAACAGAACCTTTTTGGCGCTTTTATCTATAATGTCATTGGCATTCCGTTGGCGGCGGGGGTGCTCTATCCCCTCACCGGCTGGCTGTTGCCCCCCATGTTCGCCAGTGCGGCGATGGCGTTGTCGTCGGTCACCGTGGTCACCAACGCCAACCGCCTGCGTTTCTTCAAACCATCGAAATGGGAGAGACCCTTGTCCACCACCCTTAAAGTTTCCGGCATGACCTGCCCCCACTGTGTCATGAATGTAAAAAAAGCCCTGAATGCGGTGCCCGGCGTGGAAGAGGCCGAAGTGTCGCTGGAGAATGCGGAGGCGGTG
>JARRNY010000170.1:0-8845 GCA_037384445.1 Candidatus Thiodiazotropha sp. | reverse complement strand
GGCGCCAAGGCGGGCCTGCTGGAGTCGGCCTATCGCCAGCTTGATCAGGTGGAAGGGGAGTCCATCTTCAACGTCATGGGCCATCCCAAGGCGCTGACTCCCGATTCTCTGCGCCGGCTTGACCGGTTTCTGCAGAGACACTCTGAATTGGAATACGTTACGCTGCAGGATTTCAGATAGCGCTGTTCACCCAGCACCCAATGGTCGGGGTGTCTGATGAGAGCAGATCCCTCGAAAGGAGCGGAGAGTCCAACCTCAAACCTGGCCTCAACATTCACCGCATGAGGAGTGCCGGTCTATTCGATGATTTCGACACTGAACGCGGGGCACTCCTGCATATGGCGTTTCACGGCACACTGCTCCATGGCGCGAATGATGCCTTGACGGTATTTCTCGGGAAAGTCGGCGGGCAGGGTCAGCAGAAAACGAACTTCACCGATCATCTTCTTTTGCGGATCATCCCGACAGGCCATCTCCAAGGCCAGTCCGTCAGTGTCGATCTTACGCGTTTCGCAGAAGTTCCAGGCAAAGATACCCGCGCAGGTGGCCAGGGAGGCCAGAAAGAGATCGAAGGGAGCCGGTGCGCTCGCCTTCCCGCCATACTTGGCGGGTTGGTCGGTCTGGATCAGAAAATCGCCGACTCGGGCATTGATGCGCTTGTCGCCGGTGAACTCGATGCTGATGGTGCTGTTTTCTTCGGACATTAGAGTGGGATCAGTTCCTTGATGGGGCTCGGGTTCTTTTTCTCCACCTGGGCATAGAGATTGTTGAGTGCCGCCTGCAGCGCCTCCTCGATCACAGGGTGGTAGAAGGGCATCTGGATCAGTTGGCCGACGGTCAGCTCCTGGGTTATGGCCCAGTTGAGCAAGTGAGCCAGATTTTCACCGCGGGTGGTGATCATCTCCGAACCCACTATGCGGCCGCTCAGTTTGTCTGCATAGACGCGGATAATGCCACGGTTCTGACCCATGATCATGGCCCGACCCACCGGTGCCATCTTGACCTCGCCGACGGCGATCTGGTTCAGATCTATGTCGGCGTATCTGGCCCCGGTCCAACAGATGTTGGGATCGCAGAAGTTAATCGCCAGCGGCACCTTGCGCCGGAAAGCGGTGACCTGATCCTGGGTCGCGTTGTAGCCGGCAATCTTACCCTCGTCACCGGCCTCATGCAGGATCGGACGTTCGCCGTTGACGTCGCCGGCGATGAAGATGTGAGAGTCGCCGCACTGCATGGTATTGGGGTTGTACAGGGGAATGCCGGTGACATCGAGTTCGATACCCGCGTTCTCCAGCACCAGACCCTCCACGTTGGGCGTGCGCCCCAGACTGGCCAGCACCTTGTCGACCACAACACTTGTTTCACCGTTGCTCACGCGCAGCTGGTCTCCCTCCTCCTCGATCTCGACCGGTCGTCCCAGGTGGATAGGGAAATCCCGTTGCATGATCTCAAGCGCCGTGCTCGAGACAGCGGGATCTGAAGCGCCACCGACGGTCTCCGCCATATCGAAACCGGTGATCTCTACACCGAGACGGCTGAGTGACTGGCCCAGTTCCAGGCCGATGACACCGAGGCCAACCACGGCCACTGACTGTGGCAGGTCTTCCTGCTCGAAAAAGGTGTCAGTGGTCATCACCCTGTCGCCATACTGGGCCCAGGCCTTGGGTACCATCGGGCGTGAGCCGGTGGCGATGACAATACGCTCAGCCACTACCCGGTCACCGTTGTCGAGTTCAAGGGTGTGGGGATCAGCGAAACGGGCGTAAGACTCAATGAACTTTTCACCCATGTTGTCGGTGCTGTTGGTCAACACACGGTCTACGAAGTTGTCGCGCAGGTCCTGTACGTGTTCCAGGGCTTCCGGGATATCGATACTCAACGCGGTGTGGCCATCGACGCCGTAGCGTCCCAGGTGGGTGCGGCGGTGGTAGTCCTCAGCGACCTGAATCAGTGCTTTGGAAGGCATGCAGCCGACACGGGCGCATGTAGTGCCGGGTTCACCGCCGTTGATCAGCAGGAAACTTTTGCCTGACGGGCCCACTTGGCCGGTTGCATTGAGTCCCGCTGTTCCGGAACCGAGGATGGCGACATCGACTTTCTTTTCTGCCACAAGTCTCTCCGACAGTTGATTGTTATCTGTTTCAGGGAGTTGATTCTAGCGGGATGGAGTGCGGATTGCAGCCTGTGAATCTGTGGGGCGACAGAAGGCTCACTGTGCGGTAAGGTCTCGGGCAGTTCAGAACAGCCCGCTAGGAGGAGATAACCATGAAATACCTACCACTATTACTGCTGATGCCGATTGTCGCCCTGGCGCAACCACCGGCAGGGCAGATGGATCCACAGCTGATTTTCGAGCAGACCAAGAAGATGATGCTGCCGATAATGGACGAGACTCTACCCACGATGCGAGAAGCCCGCTCCTGTCTGCAAGGCGCAGATGACCAGGCGGCCTTTGAGAAGTGTGCGGAGGTGATGGTCGCTTTGGACAAAAAGATGCGTGAGCGTATGGGGCCGGCAACCGGAGCCAAGACACCACCCATGACCGACCCGAAGGATATCGAATGGACTCCGGAGACCAAAGAGAAGATGCTGAAGTTTCTCGACAACTCCATCACCGTCGGTTCTGCCATGAGCGATTGCCTGAATAAAAGCACCGGCATGGAGTTTTTGTCTCCCGGATAGGCGGCAGTTCTCGTCCTGCGTCAGATAGTGGCTGTGGCTGCTCTACCGCAGGGTAGGCAGAGTAGAGCTGTGCAGGAGGGGGAGGCGGTTGCCAAGCCCAGGCAGCGAGACGGTTGTCGTGGCGACTATGCCCGCCGAAGTTGAAGCAGAAAAATGCCTGTGCCGTGGTCTGCCATCCGGCGATCAATATTATAAGAACGATCGGTCGCAAGGGCGGGTCTCCGCAGAGTGGTTCAGTCAGTAGAGTATGGCAGGCGTTTTACCGTTTTCCATTGTCTGGCGATGGAATCGAATCCCCATACTGAGTGAAATGCCGCAGTTTACTGTGTTAAATGCGGTATTTTTGCAATTCCCTCTCCACGGTAATTATTTAAAATAATATATAAAACAATAAGATAAATAATGGTCTGCTAGTTGCTTAACCCTCGTGAAATACAACCTGAGGCAGCAAGATGAAAAAAACGACCCTCTCCCTGGCTATTGGCGTTCTCATAGCCGGACCCTCCATCCTCCTGAATCCACTCTCTGCTGCTGAGCATGAGAGCGAACTTCCCACCATCAGTGTCGAGAGCACCAAGTTGAGCGACGTCAGCGGCGAAGAGGTCAAATCCGCCGACCTGGCTGAAGCGTTGGGCAAGAAGGTGCCCAGCATCTCAGTGGTGCGCCGCAGCGGTATCGCCAATGACATCATTCTGCGTGGGCAGAAAAAGGACAATATCAATATCCTGATCGATGGCGCCAAGATCTACGGCGCCTGCCCCAATCGCATGGACCCGCCCACCTCTCATGTGTTGACGAACAACATCGAAGGCATCGAAATTATCGAAGGTCCCTATGATGTAGAGAATTTCGGCACCCTCAGCGGGTCAGTTGAGATTACCTCCAAGCAGCCCTCAAAGGAGTTCGAAGGTGAGGTCAATCTCAATGTCGGCAGTTGGGGTTACCGCAAGGGCAGCACCACGGTGAGTGGTGGCAGTGATCGGGTGAGAGCCTTGGTCAGTCTGTCGAAAGAGACCAGCGGACAGTACGAGGACGGTGACGGCAACGATTTCGCCGAGCAACTGGAGGCTGTCAATGCGCCGGCCGGCAATCGTTTCAAGCCTGAATATGCGGATGAGGACGCCTATGACAAGTCCTCCTTCATGGGTAAAGTCTATGTGAATGTCACAGACAATCAGGAAATGATGCTGAGTTATACAGCCAATCGCAGCGATGACATTCTCTATCCCTCCTCACCGATGGATGCGCTCTACGACGACTCCGATATCTTCAACCTGGAGTACAGCATCAAGCAGCTGGGCGGTTACTCCAAGGAGCTGAAGGTCCAGGTGTTCGATTCGCAGGTCGAACATCCCATGTCGACCTTGTATCGCGTTGCCTCGGGGACAGCTTCGGTCAATGAGAAAATCAGCTATCTGGAGACCCATACCCAAGGCGTCAAGGTGAAGAACGCCTTCGACCTCAGCGACACGGCGGTTATGACCTATGGTGTCGATGTCAGTCGCCGGAACTGGAATGGTCACTACGAAGGCGAGGGCAGTCAAACCCCTATCGATGGCTATATCAACATCGATGATGTGGATACGGACAACCGGGCGCTGTTCGTCGAGGTCGAGAAGCGTTATGAGCGGGTCGAGTTGAAGGCCGGTGCGCGCTACGACGATACCACCATTGAGACCGCCGGCAGTCTGGCCAATCAGCCTGACAATGACTACACAGCCTTTAGTGGTTTTCTCTACACGACCTATGAACTCGATGGCGCAACCAAGCTTTTCGGTGGAGTGGGGCGCTCCCATCGGGTGCCTGACGCACGGGAACTCTACTTTCGTGGCGCCATGGTCATGATGGGCATGGGTATGTCGCCGCAACTCGGCACCCCGACCCTGGATTACGGCGTCGACATCAGTGGTTCCTACGCCATCAATGACGATTTTTTCCTCGACTTCGGTATGGCCTACCAGCGTGGCAAAAAGGATGACGCCTTGGATGGCCAGAGCGATAGGGACCTGGCTGAGATTCCACCGCTGAAAGGGAGCCTGGCTTTGAATTACGCCTATGGACAGGACAATATGGCGCGACTCGAATTAGTCGCGGCCGATCGCTGGGATACCTACGACAGCGACAACGGGGAACAGGAGATCAGCGGTTACGGAGTGCTTAACTTCAAGCTCGAACATCAGTTGACCCAGCATTTCGAGATCACAGCTGGTATCGACAATCTGCTCGACAAGACCTACGCAGTAAGCAATACCTATAATGATCTGACCCTGGTCAGCAGCGGCGCCACCGGTGAGGTGATGTTGCTCAACGAACCTGGCCGCTATTTCTATCTCAACACGACCTACCGTTTCTAAGTCAGCTCCGCGATACCTGCCGGCAACTGTTAACCCGGGCCTGTAATGGTCCGGGATAACAGCGGCGCCGGTGGGTAGCGAGGAGTTGCTGGCCGCTCTGAATGTTACAGAATCTATGACGGGGGTACACTAGCGTCAGATCTACTGAGACTATGTCGTCTGAATGTCGGCATGTGAAACCCCAGCGCTCTCATGAAAAAATCCTCTCTCCTGCACGACCCGGCCGTCGTCGCAGGCATCGTGGCGACCATCGCAGCCGGCTTCATACTGGCTGCCATGGATGGCTTGGCCAAGTGGTTGATGCTTTCGCTGCCCACCCAACAGGTCGTATGGGCCCGCTACCTCTTCCATACCTTGATCGTTGGTGTGGTATTCACTCTACAGTCGGGACCAGGATTCATTCGCCCCAATCATCCCGGTCTGCAACTGCTGCGAGCGGCATGCCTATTGGCAGTGACGCTGTGCATCTATTTCTCCATCCGCACCATTTCACTGGCTGACGCTACCGCTATCCTCTTTTTCGCTCCCGTATTGGTGACCCTGCTGGCCGGTGCGATTTTGAAGGAGCGGGTGGGTGTTCCCGAGTGGCTGGCCGTGGGGATCGGCTTTGTCGGCGTGCTGTTTGTCGTGCAGCCTGGTTTCCGTGCGATCGATCCCGCCATGCTGCTGGCGCTGCTTGCCGCGGTCAGTCTCTCTTTCTATTTCATCCTCACCCGTGCCCTGAGGGGGCGGGACAGTGAACAGACGACCCTGTTTCATACCACCGCCCTTGGCGCGATCGCGCTCTCCTGTCTGATGCCGCTTTGGTGGCAGGCGCCGACTTGGCAGGAGTGGGGGTTCCTGGTTTTGACCGGGGTGATGGGTGCCAGTGGACACTTTCTGCTGGTCAAGGCGTTCCATTTGGCTCAGGCGCCGGTGTTGTCACCTTTTCTGAATGCGCAGTTGGTGGCGGCGGTGCTCTACAGTGTGCTCTTTTTTGATGACCGTCTCGGTGGTGGGTTTTTTATCGGTGCATCACTGATTGTCGGTGCGGGCCTGATTGTATGGGCACACGAATACCTGCTTTCCGTTAGAGCCGGAAAGCGACTGAAACCGGATTGAGTCGGCAGGCCAGATGGCCGGCCGCATTACTGAGACTGGATTATTTGGACATCATCTCATCAATGATGCGCTCGCAATCGAGCCAATCCTCGACATCGTGTCCCGGTGCGAAGTTACGCTGCTCGGCACGATAGAAAGCCATGGTCGCTATCATCTCGTATCGTGCGCGTGGGTTGAGCGCCTGAGAGCCCTTGGATGCGGCCACGGTCTTTTTCTTACTGACTTTTTTCTTGGTGGTTGGTTTTGCGGCCACCTTTTTCTTCACAACTTTCTTTTTGCTCGCTGCTTTTTTCTTGGTGATATTTGCCTCGGTCTTGCTCACATCGTACTCCTGGTTTATCTGCCCTTGATGATGAAGATAGTAGTCATTTATTGTTGATATTTTGTGACACGATTCTAGGTAGTTTCGGATCGCAGAACCAGCAAAATTATTCAGGTAATAACGGTCGGAGACTGACGGCCGGTTCTTTGTTCGATTTCCGCTAACGTGGCCGAAATCGCGACCAGAGCTGCCATCACTTCCGCAGTCTCTCTTCGTTGTTGGGCGACATCGGGTTCAAACGCCTCAAGATAGACGCGGAGGGTGGCCCCCTGGGTGCCGGTGCCTGAAAGTCGGTAGACGATGCGGGACCCGTCACTGAAGCCGATGCGGATGCCCTGGTGATCGGAGCGACTGTCGTCCACCGGGTCGGTGTAGGCGAAGTCATCCGCATAGTCGACGGTGTACGCGCCCAACTGTTGACCAGGCAGATCAGGCAAGCGGGCTCGAAGATGGTCCATCAGCTCTTCCGCTGCGGCGTTGTCGATGCCTTCGTAATCGTAGCGGGTGTAGTAGTTGCGACCGAACAGGCTCCAGTGCTCGCGAACGATCGACTCGACCGATTTCTGTTTTACTGCCAGCAGATTGAGCCAGAAGAGCACCGCCCAGAGTCCGTCTTTCTCGCGGACATGGTTGGAGCCGGTGCCGAAACTCTCCTCGCCACAGAGGGTTATTTTGTTGGCGTCCAGCAGGTTACCAAAGAACTTCCAACCGGTCGGTGTCTCGAAACAGTCGATGCCAAGACTCTCAGCGACCCGATCAGCGGCCTGACTGGTTGGCATCGATCGAGCTATTCCGCTGATACCGCTGCTATAGCCTTTGATCAGATGGGCATTTGCCGCTATTACCGCCAGACTGTCACTGGGTGTGACGAAGAAGTCGCGGCCCAGGATCATGTTGCGGTCCCCATCCCCATCGGAAGCTGCTGCGAAATCGACCCCTTTGGGACCGGAGGCCAAGGTCACCAGTTCATGAGCATGGACCAGATTGGGATCGGGATGGCCGTGGCCGAAGTCCTCCAGCGGTTTGCCATTGATGACAGTGCCGGGCTCGGCGCCCAGCATCCCCTCGAGTATGTGCTTCGCATAGGGTCCGGTGACTGCATGCATGGCGTCGAAACGCATACTGAAGAGACCGGAGTTGAAGAGCTGATGAATACGTTCGAAATCGAACAGGTTTTCCATCAGCGCGGCGTAATCAGCCACTGGATCGATGACCAGGACCTCGCATTCGCCCAAGGTATGGGAACCCAGCTGATCCAGGTCGATCACAGGGGTTTCGAGGGTGACATAACGGTCGATATTGCGTGTGCGTTCGAAGATCGCCTCAGTCACTGATTCGGGCGCGGGTCCGCCATTGGGTGTGTTGAACTTGATGCCGAAGTCCTCATCCGGCCCACCGGGGTTGTGGCTGGCGGAGAGAATGATGCCACCCTGGGTTTTGTACTTGCGGATGATGCAGGAGGCGGCTGGGGTCGATAATAAGCCTCCCTGGCCCACCAGTACCTGCTTGACGCCATTGGCGGCTGCCATGCGCAGAATGACCTGAATCGCCTCCCGATTGTAGAAACGTCCGTCGCCGCCCAGTGCGAGGATTCCCCCTTTAAGGTCGGGTCGAGTATCGAAAATGGCTTGAACGAAGTTTTCCAGATAGTGGGGTGACTGAAAGACTTTGACCTTTTTGCGCAGCCCGGAAGTGCCTGGGCGCTGATCAGAGAAAGGCTTGGTAGTGACGGTAATACTGTTCATGGGGACTTCCGTAGGATTATTTTCTGCATCTTATTCAATCACCCTGGCAGGAAAAGGAGAAGGGCCTGGTCGAGCGATATGGCCTGACAATCGATATTGGCTTTAGAAATCGACCGTTTCTCCCTCGGGTGAGACGACCGGCAGGCCCATTATGCGCCATAGCTGCATACCACCCCGGTAGTAGCGGAGCTTCTCACTTGGATAGCCGATACCCAGCAGTCCCCGAATAGCGCTCGGCGATTGACCGCACCAGGGGCCATTACACCAGAGCACCAGAATCTTTGCGCGGGAGAAATCCCAGCCAGACAAACCAGGTGTCACGTCGAGTCTGGCAAGCGACTCCTCCAGGGTTATTTCGTCGGCCCCCTGAGCTGGATTGAGGGTGGTGTAGGGGAGATTGATGGAGCCGGGGATAGTGCCGCGCCGGTGCCAGTCTGGCGTGCGTGAATCGATCAACACGCCTTTGCCGCTGGCTAACTCGTTTTGCATGAATGCAAACAGCTCCACTTCACCGATGGTTTTGACCTCCTCTGCCACCTGCATGGGTTGCGCGCAGAAGGGGGGGCAGGGACGTGATGTGCGGGCGAAGTCGAACGTCAGCATGGCGCCGGTGTCCTGATTTCGCCGGATCAGAATCTGCT
>JARRNY010000169.1:0-6148 GCA_037384445.1 Candidatus Thiodiazotropha sp. | reverse complement strand
TACGAGCTCAATATCAGCTACTTCGATGCCTTTGCCTCGCAGGACGATGAGGTCGATCCCTGGCGTATTGCCCGCTTTATGTTGTCACAGACACTACCGCTGTCTTTCCGCGGTATTCCCGCTGTTTACTTCAATGCCCTGGGCGCAACGCCAAACGACCCCCTTGGCGTTGAACGTACCGGCATGACCCGAAGCATCAATCGGCGTAAATGGGACGGCTCCGAGCTGGAGCGACTGGTCGATCTGCCGCTGACTGATGCCGGACAGGTTTTTCCCGAATATATCCGTCGTCTGCGTATCCGGCGCGGCATCAAAGCGTTTCATCCCGATGCGCCGCAGCGAGTGTTGACTATGCCTGAGGGAATCTTTGCCCTACAGCGCACCAGTCTTGATGGTGAGCAGCGTATCTACGCCATTCACAATATCACTGGGAATCCGGTGACACTCGATATTTCAGTTCTGGGTGAAGAGAGTGAGCGCTGGTTCGATACCCTGCATCAGGTGGTACCCGATATCGAGGGTGCTGATCTGAGACTGCGACCCTATCAGACGGTTTGGTTAATGGCGAAGTAGGCAGTATCCGGCCCGGGTCTTGTTGCGATATTGACGGCTGAGAGTATTAATATCCATGGCTTGGTTAGTAGTGGGCGAGTCTACATTGGTTAAGAGCGTTCAGAACTGGTTAAAGGATTTTGTGACGATTCCCAAGGCCGATGTGGTGGGGCCGGAAAATCAAAGCGTTAGCGTTCAAGTTTCCTCGTGGATTCCTCTCTTAAGTCAGTGCTGTTAATTTTTGAGTTGTTGTTGATAGCGCATAGTTGTTTCGTCAGTTCGGCAGCGTCAGTCGGCATTCCATACAGGCAACCCTGACCATATTGACAGCCAGCACCTTTTAGAAACTCGACCTGAGCTTCAGTTTCTATACCTTCCGCCACGACCGCCATGGAGAGTGCATTGCCCAACGCAATGACGGAAGCGACAGTGGTTGCATCGTGTGCGTCCTCCAGTACGTTGTTTATAAAGGATTGGTCAATCTTCAGCTTGTCGATAGGCAGGCGTGGAAGATAGCTCAAAGAGGAGTAGCCGGTGCCGAAGTCGTCGATAGCGATGGTGACGCCTAGATGACGCAACTCCTGTAGTATCGATATGTTGTCTTTGGCATGTTTCATTATTGCGCTCTCTGTGATCTCCAACTCCAGGCACTGAGGCGGAAATTGATGTCTATCCAGTGCGTCGCGCAGTTCATTAACAAACTTACCGCTTTGTAATTGTCGGCTGGATACATTGAGGACCAGGCGGCCGAAGTCAATGTTAGCGTCGAGCCAGGACTTGCCTTGCTGACAGACTTCCTCGATAACGAGTTGGCCGATCTCTTTAACGACGCCGCTTTGCTCGGCAATAGGTAGAAAGCGTGCTGGAAGAAGAAGTCCGAGTGAAGGGTGTTGCCAACGAAGCAGACTCTCCACGCCGACGACACGATTCGTATGCAGGTCAAGCTGGGGCTGATAGTGGAGTGAAATCTCTTTTTGTTTGATCGCGTTGCAGAGGGCGTTACTGAGCAGTGCGTGTTCCAGTGCCGAAGCGTCCATCTCTGGCGTAAAAAAGCGATACCGGTTTCGTCCTGCCTCCTTGGCGCGGTACATGGCGGCATCTGCATAGCGCATCAGGGTGGCGGCATCTTCCGCGTCCTGGGGATAGAGGCAGATTCCCATGCTCGCTGTGACACGCAGTGTGTTGCCGTCAATAGAGAAAACTTTGGCGAAAACAGCCATTAATTTTTTGACTGCAATGACGGCATGATTCTCGTCCTCGATGTCTTCGAGCAGAACGACAAATTCATCGCCGCTGTAACGACTGACAATGTCCTGTTCTCTGATAGCGTCGGTCATACGTTTTGCCGCGACTTTGAGCAGCGCATCTCCCATGTTGTGTCCAAGCCGGTCGTTGATGCTCTTGAACTGGTCGATGTCGATGAATATCACCGCCAGGGATTTTCCCTGACGTGCTGAGAGCTTGATGCTCTGTTGCAGATATGAACTGAACAATAGACGGTTGGGTAGTTCGGTGAGCGTATCGTGGTGGGCCAGATATTCCAGCTCCTTCTCTGTCTGCTTTATTTTTGTGATATCGCTGAATACGCCGATGTACTGACTGGTTTTGCCGGTTTCATCATACACGGAGCTTATGGTCTGGAGTGCGGGATAATCTTCGCCGTCTTTTCTCCGGTTCCAGATCTCTCCATGCCAATAGCCTTGTATCTTGAGTGATTTCCAGATTCTGCGGTAGAAGTCGGTGTCATGCTGGTCTGATTTAACAATCCTCATATTTTGACCAATGACTTCATCCCGCTCATAGCCGGTGATGTTGCTGAATGCGGGATTGATGTCGATGATGTGACCGTCGGTGTCTGTGACGACCACGCCCTCGATGGTGTTGGCCAATATGATCGCGGCTTGTCTGAGTTTTTCCTGGTCTTTTTCCTGCTCGGTGATATCGAGAAAGGTGCCAACGATACTGAGTACTTTGCCATCCTTGTCACGGTCGAAGATGGTGTCCCAGGCCAAGCAGGTTATCCAGCTTCCATCCGCTCGTCGAAATTTGTACCGGAATTCGAAAAATTCCCCATCATCTGCATCTTTCAGTAGAGCGATGTGTGCTTCCCAGCGTTTCTCGTCGTCTGTGTGGTATAGACCGGCAGACTCCTGCGCTGACATGGCCTGGAGATCTGGTAACTGATAACCGGTGAGGGCGGTATAGCGGGAGTTGATGAATTCAATTCGATATTTCCGTAAATCATAGATGTACATGCCGGTTTGCGAGGCATCGAGTGTGCGGGTGATGAAATTTTCTCTTGTTGCCAGTGCCTGCTCGGTTGATTTGCGGTCGTTGATGTCCTCTATAACAGCGATGAAATGTTCAGCCTGGCCGTATTCGTTTCGCACCAGAGAGGCGGTTAAATTGATCCATACTATGTCGCCGTTTTTATTGAAATAGCGCTTTTCCATTGAGTAGGTCTGGCGTTTGCCAGCAAGCAGCTCTTTGGTGTACTCGAGGTCTCGATTCAAGTCTTCAGGATGGGTGATATCCTGAAAGGAGCGGGATAATAACTCCTGCCTCGAGTAACCTACAATGTCACACAGCTTCTGGTTGACCTCCAGCCAGGCACCTTCCGGTGAGACCCGAGCGATACCAACCGCAGCCTGGTCGAAAACTGCGTGATAGCGAGCCTCATTCATTTCGAGCTGAGCGATCATGGGCGAGGTGAGGCGCCTGAACAGGGCAACGCCGGCGATTGAGAGGATTGAGGTCAGCGCCAACGCAATGAGTCCTGCGCGAATGAAAGGCGCCTGAATTTCGCGCAGGTCGATTTTTGCAACCAGTCCCCAGTTCAAGCCTTTTACCGGTTCGGTGGCGGCAAGTACCGTTTCACCCCGGTAGTCCAGACCGATCAAGGTTGTCGCCTCTCCGCTGAGAGCGCGTCGCATGGGTTCAGCGAGGTCTGATTCAAAGGGTATCGGTGTTGGCCTCCCGGCGCTTGCATGTCGGTGGCTCAAGAGGAAGACAATGAGATCGTTGTTCAGGGTGGCGAGAGTGAATTCTCCGGTTTCGCCCAATCCGACATAGTTGGCGTGGGCGTTGCGTATCTGCTCGAGAACGGCGCTCGAAGTGTTATCACTGTCGGTTGCATGGTGCTGTTTATCGAATTCAGCGATGGCCTCGATGAGTCTGGCCTGACTCTGCACGGTCTCGGTGAGACGGATGTGCTCCTGCTGCAGCGCTGTATGGTAGAGCGTGTAGAGGGTGGTGGAGGCGACCGCAAATGCGATCGTTACGATCATGCCGGTGAGTAGCAGCAATCTCGAGGTGTATGGCACGCGGTGAATCCTTTGTTCATTTCTACTACGGTTTTTGTTTGGCAGGTTGAGCGGCCTGTTCCTGTTTAAATCCCGGTCGATAGCTAACCCGCTGGGGATTTTGACGCCGCCTTTTTTTCTGGAGCGGGATTGTGCCCGATCCAGGCTTAAGCGTAGTTGATTTGAGCCGACTCTTCAGCCTTGTTGGAGGCTATTGGAGAAATTGGATATGAGGAGTACACGCTTCCAATTGGGTATGAAGGGGGCTTCCAGAGGATTATCGAGAAATGCCTGGCCGGCCTCGACAATGCACTGCTGAAACACCTCTATCGCCTCCTCTTCAGCGTGACGATTGAAGGCCAGCGCATTGAGCTTGGCGTCGTGGTAGTACATCTCCACCATATCGAGCGCCTTACGCAGATAAGCGGCCTTGAGGCTGCGGAAGAAGGCCTGATTCATCTGTACGCCTTCGGTCGCCAGTTTGCGGTAGAAGGATTTGGCAATGTCCCGGCTCATCTTGGCCAGGCCGGTGTTGCGGTCCTCAGCGGAGAGGTCCTGGTGCTTGTGATCGTACTGGTCGGCGATGTCGACCTGGCAGATCTGGTGGTGAGAGATGTTGCGGTAGACCTCGGAGAGCAACCCGACCTCCAGCCCCCAGTCGCTGGGAATGCGCACCTGCGAGGCGAGATCCCGGCTCATGGCGAACTCGCCGGAGAGCGGATAGCGGAAGCTGTCCATGTACTCCAGGTAGTCGTGATGGCCCACCATCAGGCGCAGGGCCCGTAACAGCGGGGTGACGAAGAGGCGGGTGACCCGGCCGCTCAATTTATCCCCATTGACCCGCGCATAGTAGCCCTTGGCGTATTCGAAGCTGAAATTGGGGTGGGCCAGCGGATAGAGCAGGCGGGCCGGCAGATCACGGGAGTAGGTGACAATGTCGCAATCGTGCAGGCCGATCGCTTCCAGTTCATCGATGGCCAGCGCATAGCCCATGCAGAACCAGACATTGCGTCCCTTGCCCGGCTCTGGCGGTGAGAGCTCCCGTCCCTTCAGCTCTTCATCCAGGGCGCGTAGACGTGGGCCGTCATGCCACAGCAGGTGGGTCTTCTGCGGCAGGCGGGCGAAGAACTCCTGGGCGTGCCGAAACTGTGCTTCGTTGGCCCGATCGAGACCGATGATGATGTGGGAGAGATAGGTGGCGTGCTGCAGGTCGTCGATAATCTTGCTCAACGCCGGCCCTTCGAGTTCAGAGAAGAGGCTTGGCAGGATCAGGCCCATCGGACGCTTTAAGGCAAATTGACGCAGCTCATCCTCCATCGCATCCAATGGCCGATCGGTGAGTCGGTGGAGTGTAGTGATCTTCCCAAACTGAAAGAAATCGGCCATTAGTCTCTGCCCCTGGTTTTCTTATCGGCAGAGGTCGACCCTGCGTCGTATTGCTCTATGAGTTGAAGTATCGCCTGGTTCCAGCCGGCCGGTCCAGGCTGATCGCTAAGGATGGCGTCGGCACGCTCCGCGAGTGTGAGATGGGAGCCGTCCGGTTTCTGAATGATAACCGGATTGTCCACCGCGAGCAGCATCTGCCGATCATTATCGCTGTCTCCCAGGGCGATGGTGCGGGTGATCGTTTTGCCGAGTTTGCGTAAGTGCTGAACCACCAGTCTGACAGCCATCCCTTTGTCAGTGTCCCCCAGCAGATGCATGAAGCGTCCGCCCTGTAGCAGTCTCAGGTTGACGTCTTCGACTTCGCGGCGGAAGGCTGAGAGCCCATCACTGTCACCGCGCCAGAGAAAAGGTTCGGAGGCGAGACGTTTCATCGCAAGCTTGGCATCTTCCCTCGACAGTCCGGTGTGCAGCATGACATCTTCCAGACTCATATCACCGAAGCCGAGGGTGTCGAAGCGGGGATCGGCCCGTCGATCGATCAGGAAGTCCCGCACCAGATAGTAACCGGGTGGTGCGATCTGGGGCTCCTCCCCCGGGTAGGCGATGACGGCACCGTTTTCCGCCACTGCAGGCCCCTTTAGCTGCAGCGCTTTTCTTATTTTTTTAAGCTCTGCCAGTGTCTTACTGGAGACTGGGATCACCGGCACTCCCGCTTCACGCAACCGCTGCAACGCCGGTAGCGCCGGTGAGTGATCGTAGGTGTGGTGATCCAACAGAGTGCCGTCGAGATCGGTAAATACCAACCAGCCTTTCATCATACTGCTGTTGCTTTGTTTTCGTCTCCAGACCCTAGGATACCTTCACGGGAGGAAAAATGAACGATATAAGGTGTTAAATTTCTCTACACA
>JARRNY010000168.1:0-4824 GCA_037384445.1 Candidatus Thiodiazotropha sp. | reverse complement strand
TCAGCGAGCGGTGATCAGCGGTGAAATCCTGCCAAACGACAAGGTCAACAGCCCTGACCGCGGTGATGAGCGCCGCGCCTTTTCATTCCAACACCGGAGTCAGTTGGCCGCAGGTCTCACCACCCGTATCGATACCAGCGCAGTGAGTGACAATGACTATCTGAACGACTTCGGTACTGGACTGGCAATCACCAGTACCCGACACCTGGAGCGGGTCGGCGAGGTGGTCTATCAACAGGGTGGATTGAGCCTGTTGGGCCGCCTACAGGAGTTCCAGACGGTCGACAAAACCCTCAACCCCAGGCAGTATCCATACAGCCGTCTGCCACAGCTGCTGGCACACTACGGGCAGTTGCTGGGAGACACTGGCCTCGACTTCGACCTGACCACCGAGTACACCGACTTTCGCCACGACACGCTGATTGACGGTAAGCGCCTCACCCTGCGGCCCACTCTGACCCTACCTTTGCGCCGTTCATGGGGGTACCTGGTGCCGCGCCTGAGTCTGAACTACGCCAGCTACAGACTGGATGAGACTGCAACCAGCAGCGAGCCCTCGCCAGACTACTTCGTGCCGGCCTTCAGCCTCGACAGCGGCCTGATCTTTGAGCGCGAAAGCAGCTGGTTCGGTAACGGCGCCTACCAAACCCTGGAGCCCCGGCTCTACTACCTCTATGCCCCCTACGACGATCAGTCCGACATCCCGGATTTCGACACCGCCGATCTGCAACTCAGCTTCTCCAACCTGTTCAAGGAGAACCGCTTCACCGGCAGCGACCGCTTCGGAGATGCCAACCAGCTCGCCTTCGGCCTGACCACCCGCTGGCTGGAAGCAGATACCGGAGCGGAACGATTACGTGCCAGCATCGGTCAGATCTACTACCGGCAGGAGCGGGAGGTGCAGCTGACCGGCCCGATTGAAGAGACCCCCTCCTCCTCGGTGGTAGCTGAACTCTCGACCCGTGTCGGACGCTACTGGCGCGGCATGCTGACAGTCAGGCGCGATCCACACGTGGACGAGGAAAACATCGACAGGGGGCGCCTGCGCATCCACTACAGGACACCGCAGAACCACTTGCTCAATCTGGACTACAACTTCACCCGCGATACCATCGAGGATCTGGACTTCTCCTTCAACTGGCCCTTCAGCCACAAATTCACCCTCATGGGCAAGTGGAAATACTCTTATCTTTATGAACGGAATATGAATAGAATACTCGGCCTTGAATATGGTGGGCGCTGCTGCTGGAAAGTGCGCGCGCTCTACCAGAACTACGTTGCAGACGACTCCACCAGCCTGACCGCAGATGCGCAGCAGGACCGTCGTCTGATGCTGCAACTGGTCCTGACCGGACTGGGTGCGCTGGGTTCATCTGTCGATGAGACCCTCGAAGAGTACATTTATGGTTACCGGGCCGAACAATGATGCAGACAGTTAAACAATGGCTCCCGATTTTCCTGATCGCCTGCCTGATAGCGACAAGCACAGCACATGCTGCTGTCGATCCCCTCGACCAGATCGTCGCCGTGGTCAACGACGACGTCATCACCAGCAGTGAACTCGATAGCCGTCTGCAGGAGATGCTGGTGCAGCTGCAGCAGAAGGGCACCAGCAAACTGCCACCCATGGAGATCCTGCGCGAGCAAGTGCTTGATCGCATGATCTCCAAACGCCTGCAACTGCAGACCGCTGACCGGTTAGGGCTCAAAGTCGACGACGACACCGTCACCAAGGCGATTGCCAATATCGCCGAAACCAACCACATTACGCTGCTGCAACTACGCGAAGTGCTTGAACGTGACGGCATCAACTTCCAGCTGTTTCGGGAACAACTGCGCGAAGACATTCTGATCAACCGGCTAAAGCAGAAGGAAGTGATCAACCGTATCGTCATCACCGACCAGGATATCGACAACTTCCTGGCCCGCGAGCTCGGCAGCCAGAGACAGCGTGCGGCAGTCCATCTGCAACACATCCTCATCGCGACACCCGAAGGGGCCTCGCCGGAGGATGTGCAGGCAGCCAAGGAGCGGGCCGAGTCGGTCTATGCTGAGCTGCAGCAGGGAGCCGACTTCGGCGAGATGGCCATGCGCGTCTCCGACAGCCGCCAAGCCCTTGAAGGCGGCGATCTGGGCTGGATCGAGACCTCCCGCATACCAAGCATCTTCACCCAACTGGTCGATGAGCTGGAGCCTGGTACCATCAGCGAACCGATTCGCAACGCCTCCGGTTTCCACATCGTCAAATTGCTCGAGGTGAAGGGAGGACGCAAGCTGATCGTCAATCAGACCCATGCGCGTCACATCCTCATCAACACCAACGAGATCGTCTCCGACCGGGAAGCACGCCAGCGGCTGGAGACCCTGCGCGAGCGCATTCTCAACGGCGAATCCTTCGAGGCTCTGGCCCGCTCACACTCGGACGACAAGGCCTCGGCAATTCGCGGCGGCGACCTGGGCTGGACCAACCCTGGCGATCTGGTACCCCAGTTCGAGGAAAAAATGGATTCCCTTGCCATCGGCGAGATCAGCGAACCCTTCCAGACCCCCTTCGGCTGGCATATTGTGCAGCCGCTGGAGCGCCGACAGCACGACAATACGGAAAAGGCCATGCGCCATACAGCCCGTCAGGCGATCCAGAAACAGAAATCTGAAGAGGCGATTGAGCTCTGGCTACGCCGCCTGCGCAACGAAGCCTATGTAGAAGTGATGCTGGACGAACTGGATACACCTTGATTCACCGACTTGCCCTCACCCCTGGAGAGCCCGCCGGAATCGGGCCCGACCTCTGCGTCATGCTGGCGCAACGGCCTCACCCCGAAGTCGAGCTGGTCGCTATCGCCGACCCTGAGTTGCTGCTGCAACGCGCAGAGCGCCTGGGCCTGAAAATCGAGCTACTGCCTCCCGACCAGCACCGCCGGCCGAAGCCACTCCAACCCGGCCAACTCAGGGTTGCACCGGTCGCGCTGCGAGAAGAGGTGGTCTGCGGCCAACTCAATGCACGCAACGCCGGCTACGTGATCGAGACCCTGACCCAGGCAACTGAAGGCTGTCTTGGCGGAGACTATGCCGGCCTGGTGACCGGGCCAGTACACAAAGGCGTAATCAACGACGCCGGCCTCCCTTTCACCGGTCACACCGAATTCCTGGCTGAACTCTGTCAGGCCCATCCGGTGATGATGCTGGCGACTCCCGGCCTGCGTGTAGCCCTGGTCACCACCCATCTGCCCATCTCCCAGGTCAGCCAGGCCATCACCGCCGAGCGCCTGCGCCGGGTTGCCACTATCCTGCACCAGGACCTGCAGCAGCGTTTCGGCATGAAACAGCCCCGCATCCTGGTCTGCGGCCTCAACCCCCATGCAGGGGAGCAGGGCCATCTTGGCCGGGAGGAGATCGAAATCATCGAACCGGTGCTGGCGGAACTCAACACCTCGGGCATGCAACTGATTGGCCCCATGCCGGCCGACACCGTCTTCACCCCGGTGATGTTGCAGCAGGCCGACGCTGTGCTTGCCATGTACCACGACCAGGGCCTGCCGGTACTCAAGCACCTTGGCTTCGGTCAGGCGGTCAACGTCACCCTCGGCCTGCCGATCATCCGCACCTCGGTCGACCACGGCACCGCCCTGCCCCTTGCCGGCACCGGCCAGATCAACCTGGGTAGTCTGCAGTATGCGGTGAAGGTGGCGTCAGAGATGGCGGCGCGCGGACATCAAGCCTAACCCAAACGGCGCTTTCTGAAGAGAAAGGGCCAGTTAGGCAAGCACATACAGACGGAACCCCCAGAGTAAGCGCCTGCCTAATCCGCTTGTGTAGTTAGCGACAAGATGCGACCTTATCTGCCGATTTAAATACACACCAACACTTGATCCTGCAATATTTGGATAGTCTCGTTTTGCTTCTTTATAAGAGGCAACAACAGACTCTTCAGCTGCATCCAACCCTCCATCTCTTTCTACAAAAAAGATGGTCAAAAACAACGTATAACAATACTGTTCCAAACTGGATAACTCATTGAAACGAACACGCGCCAATTGATCTGAGTCGATCTTTTGTTGCTTAATCAACACAGAATGAACCAACTGCCACAGAATAATACGGTCATAATAGCTATCTGCCGGCAATGAAGCAGCGAACTCATTTACATTGTAAGCCGGCATCCATTTCCCGATTAAACGCAATCCATAACTGTAGAGGTATACGGCCCATGCTTCATTACTCTGCCTCCGCCAATGTGCAGCACACCAGCGGCGAAGCTTTTTCCAATCCTGTTTCCGGGAGTAGTGAAACGTAACCAGAGACCAGAGGCGCCCGTTCTCCCCGCCATCACGGCATTAGGTGGAAGGGGTTCTCGCCCAAAGGCGCTCAAAAGAGAGCCCACAGCCACCCTAATTTTGAATTGGCCTTTGAGTTCCCTAACTGCTGATGTAAAAAATCCCGAAGTGCCTCCTTGTATCCAGCAGATACGATCTCACGATAGCCGGTCATGTATAGCCAATCATTACTATCTTCAGACTCAATGACCTTTGAGAATAGCTCAAAGGCTAATTCCTGGTTATCGCGACGAGCAGCAGCCTGAACCTCCCTAACCAGATAATAGGGATTGACGGGATCATGATGGGTGATATTTTTAGCACGCTCCAACTCAGCCCACATTTCCTTCTCGATAAGAAAATCGATCCAGGTAAGGCTGTTATATTGATCCTTTGGATCCAATACCACCGCCTTCTCCAAAAACGCACCTATATCCTCATCACTAACCTCGACATCATTATGTTGCGCCTCAAGATATGTTTCCGCGGCCATGGTTAATGTTTGTGGAGA
>JARRNY010000167.1:0-14476 GCA_037384445.1 Candidatus Thiodiazotropha sp. | reverse complement strand
AGGCAGTAGGTAGAATTCCGCCTCTTTACCTCGCCGGGCTCCCGGCGGGTGGATAATGGTTTCTATCGGGGTTAAAGCAATGTATGCGGTAATTCAATCCGGCGGCAAGCAGTATCGCGTTTCTGAAGGCGACACTATCAAGGTGGAGATGCTGTCCGCGGACGAGGGCGCCTCTGTCGAACTGGACAAAGTGCTGATGATCACCAATGGCGATGATGTCAAAATTGGTACCCCCTATGTGGACGGCGGCAAGGTGACGGCTACCGTGAAATCCCACGGCCGGGGCAAAAAGGTCAAGATCATCAAGTTTCGTCGCCGGAAACATCACCTGAAGCATCAGGGCCACCGTCAGTGGTATACCGAGCTGCAGGTCACCGGCATCAGCGGCTGAGGAGAGAGTAGAGATGGCACATAAAAAAGCAGGCGGTAGTACACGTAACGGCCGCGATTCAGAATCCAAACGCTTGGGCGTCAAGATCTATGGCGGCCAGGTGGTCAAGGCAGGAAATATCATCGTGCGTCAGCGCGGCACCCAGTTCCACAAAGGTGTGAACGTGGGTATCGGCAAGGACCACACCCTGTTCGCTACGGCGGATGGCAAGGTGCAGTTCGAGACCAAGGGTCCGCAGAACCGTAAGTTCGTGAGTGTCGTTACCGAGTAAGCTTTTCTCGCTATCGGGATTCAAAAGCCTCGTCAAACGACGGGGCTTTTTACGTTTTGGCGCAGGGTCGACAGCCGAGCACTTTTCTACCGCAACCCCCGATGCTGAGCAACCGGTGTAATCCTGATACGGTTACACACAAGCGTTTCGCAGTTGACGCTTCATTGCGTGCATTGCGTTATATTTCCATACATATGAAGCGTAGCCTCAATCATGAAATTTGTTGATGAAGCCAGGATCAAGGTCATTGCCGGTGACGGCGGCAACGGCTGTGCCAGCTTCCGGCGGGAGAAGTACATCCCCAAGGGTGGGCCTGATGGGGGTGATGGCGGCAATGGCGGTAGCGTCTATCTGGTGGCCGACAGCGGCCTCAATACGCTGGTCGACTTTCGCACTCAGCGTACGCATAAGGCCGAGCGGGGGCAGAACGGTATGGGGCGCGAGCGCACCGGCCGCCGCGGTAAGGATCTCTACGTCCGGGTGCCGGTCGGAACCCGCATTATTGATGAGGCAACCGATGAGATGCTGGGTGAGTTGCTTGAGCCGGGGCAGGAAATGCTGGTGGCTCAGGGCGGCGAACGAGGTATCGGTAATGTCCATTTCAAAAGCAGCACCAATCGCACGCCGCGCCAGTTTACACAAGGCACCGAAGGTGAGCGTCGGGAGCTGCTGCTGGAGCTTATCCTGCTAGCCGATGTGGGATTGCTGGGTTTGCCGAACGCCGGAAAATCGAGCTTCATCACAAAGGTTTCCAGTGCGCGTCCGAAGGTGGCCGACTATCCCTTTACCACCCTCTATCCCAATCTGGGCGTGGTCAGCCTCGGGCGCGACCACAGCTTTGTGGTGGCCGATATTCCAGGCGTCATCGAAGGGGCTGCCGATGGCGCCGGACTTGGCCTGCAGTTTCTCAAGCACCTTTCCCGTACGCGATTATTGCTGCATCTGGTGGATATCGCGCCAATGGATGAGTCGGTTGAACCGGCAGAGCAGGTGCGCCAGATAGAACGGGAACTCTTTGGTTATTCTCCTGAACTGGCGGATAAAGAGCGCTGGTTGGTACTGAATAAGATGGATCTCTTGAGCGAAGAGGTTTTCCAAGCCAAGGCTGCCGAGCTGCTGAAGGCGCTTGAGTGGCAGGGCCGGGTCTACAATATCTCGGCCATCACGGGTGAAGGAACCGGTCAATTGACCGCCGATCTGATGAAGCGGTTGGAGACGATCTGGCGAGAGGAGTCTCCGTCGCTGAATGAGGATGATGACAACGAAGCCTGGGATCCTTTGCAGTAGTATGAGGATTGCCTGCGGCGAGTGAATGGTGGGTCAACGGCCTACTTAGTAAGTTAGAGCATCTGCTATCCAGGTCTGATTTCGGGTCGGGGCAAGCGAATAAAAGAAACGAAAAGATGATTAGCCGGGAAAAAATTGCCACTTCGAGGCGTTGGGTCATCAAGATAGGCAGCGCCCTGCTGACCGCTGACGGTAAAGGGCTCTCACATGAGGTGCTCTCCACTTGGGTCGAGCAGATGGCAGCACTGCGCCATGCGGGTCATGAGGTGGTGCTGGTCTCTTCCGGTGCGGTGGCAGAAGGTATGAGCCGCATGGGCTGGCGCAGTCGGCCACGAAATCTGAATGAACTACAGGCCGCCGCCGCCATCGGGCAGATGGGGCTGGTGCATGCCTGGGAGGCCTGTTTCCAAAATTATGGCCTGCATACCGCACAGGTTCTCCTGACCCGCGACGATCTGGCTGATCGTTCCCGCTATCTGAATGCCCGCAGCACCCTGCGTACCCTACTGCAGTTGGGCGTGGTGCCGGTGGTCAACGAGAACGACACGGTGACCACCGATGAACTGCGCTTTGGTGATAACGACACCCTGGCTGCGCTGGTGGCCAATCTGATAGAGGCCGAACTGCTTGTGCTGCTGACAGATCAGGAGGGGTTGTTCGATTCCGATCCACGCTTCAATGCCGGCGCTACCCTGATCGACGAGACGCGGGTCGATAATCCGCAACTCGATAGTGTGGCAGGTGGTAGTGCCAGTGGGCTCGGGCTGGGCGGCATGGTGACCAAGGTACGTGCGGCGCGTCTCGCGGCCCGTTCAGGCGCCGGCACCGTGATCGCATCCGGGCGGCGTGAACGGGTGGTGGAAGCCATCAGTCGCGGCGAGTCGGTCGGTACCCTGCTGGTACCGGTACAGGAGCCGGAAGCGGCGAGAAAGCGCTGGCTGGCGGGCCAACTGCAGGTGCGTGGCAGTCTCACGCTGGATGCCGGGGCGGTTCGTGTCTTGCGGGAGCAGGGGAGCAGTTTGCTGGCGGTGGGTGTCTGCGGCGTGAAGGGGAGTTTCTCCCGTGGCGAGGCAGTGGTCTGTATCGATCAGTCAGGATCTGAAGTGGCGAGAGGGCTGGTTAACTACGATGCGCAGGAGACTGCTCGCATCATGGGTCAGCCAAGCGGCCGGATCGAGTCGATTCTGGGCTATGTGGATGAGGAGGAGCTGATTCACGTTTTTTTCGATCATGTTCGGTCTGACGCCTTACATAGCCTTGATCTGAACATTCAGGCGGCTTTTATGGCGGGCTGCCTTGTTCTTGTGGATCAGGCCTTTGCTGACCGCGCTGTCGATAACCGGTACGGCGGCGGTGTAGGCGGTAACGGCAGCCTCTTTGTTGCCGTCAGAAATGGCTTTCGTCACCTTTTTGACAAAGGTACGCATTTCACTGCGCTGCGCCACATTGCGGGTGCGCCTGTTGTCGGCTTGGCGTGCGCGTTTACGTGCTTGGGCTGAGTTGGCCAAGGTTTTACTCCTGGTAGAAACTGGCTTCGTTAAAGGGGGCGAATTTTCCCCAAACTCGAGCGGCTTGTCAACCGTTTTGCAGCATAGGGCTTCAGCTGATAGAGTCGGCGGGTTTTTTGCGTAGGTTTACGCTGACGCCGATTCAAAAAAGTTTATACTCAACAAGGGTATAAGTAGATCCCGCAACCCGAAAAACAGGATTACGACGCTGGCTTCCTTCCTTCGCTCCTTCGCTGCCGTTGGTAGTAATACCATGATCTCCCGGATCCTGGGGTTCACCCGAGATCTGGTGCTGGCGCGTATGTTTGGCGCGAATGCCATGACTGACGCTTTCTTTGTCGCGTTCAAGATCCCTAATTTTCTACGCCGACTGTTTGCCGAGGGTGCCTTCTCCCTGGCCTTCGTGCCGGTGCTCACGGAGTATCGAAGCCAGCGCAGCCAGGCGGAGCTGAAGGATTTCATCAACAAAATGGCGGGCACACTGGGTACTGTGCTGATGATAGCGACTGCCATCGGGGTGTTGGCGGCGCCAGTACTGGTGTTCATTTTCGCACCGGGATTCTATTTTGAAAGTGAGAGTAAATACGGTCTTGCGGTGGAGATGCTCTACCTGACCTTTCCCTATCTCTTTTTCATCTCGCTGACTGCTTTCTCAGGCGGCATTCTCAATACCCATAACCGTTTCGGCGCTGCGGCCTTTACGCCCGCACTGCTCAATATCTCTCTCATCCTCTGTGCGCTCTTCCTGTCGGGTGCAGTTCCTGTTTCAGCTGCCGTTCCTGCATCAGCTGAGGATGATTCCAAGACCGCGAGTGGCCTTCAAGGACGCCGGGGTTGTACGGGTCATGAAGCTGATGGTGCCGGCGCTCTTCGGCGTCTCGGTGAGCCAACTGAATCTCCTGCTGGATACCCTGATTGCCTCCTTTCTGATCAGTGGCAGTATTAGCTGGCTCTACTACTCCGACCGGTTGATGGAGTTTCCGGTAGGCATTCTGGCAGTTGGGCTCGGTACAGTGATCCTGCCCAATCTCTCGCGCAAACACTCGGAGAAATCGCCGCAGGCCTTCTCCGATACCCTGGACTGGGCCCTGCGGATAACCCTGCTGTTGGGTATACCCTGCGCGATCGGCTTGTTGCTGCTGGCGGGGCCGATGCTGGCAACCCTGTTCTACTCTGAGGCCTTCAACGAGCACGATGTGGCGATGGCGACGCGCAGTCTGATGGCCTATGCGCCGGGGTTGTTGGCGATCATGCTGATCAAGATTCTCGCCCCGGGCTTCTATGCGCGGCAGGATACGCGCACGCCGGTGCGCATCGGCATCCTCGCCATGGTTTCGAATATGGTCTTCAACATCATCCTGGTGTTTCCGCTGGCGCATGCCGGTCTGGCGCTGGCCACGACCCTCTCATCCGCATTGAACGCCTATCTGCTCTATCGGGGACTGCGCCGCGACGAGGTGCTGCTGCCCCGGAGTGGTTGGGTGAGTCTGCTGATACGTTCGCTGATCGCTGGTCTCATCATGGGTGCTTTCCTGGCTTGGGGGGTGGGCGAGCTCGATTTCTGGCTGGGGATCGGATTCTGGCCGCGTATCGGGTATCTGATGTTCTGGATCAGCTGCGCCGCCGGCATCTATTTTGCCGCGCTGCTGGCGATGGGTGTGCGCCCGAGCCAGTTCCGTTCGGAGAGACATGACTCCGCCTGAGCTCACTGAATCAGCCCAGGGATGCCCGTGCCCGCGTCTTTCCTTATAATTGGCCGTTTCTGAAACGGCAATATCCTATGCAACTTGTTCGCGGACTTCACAATCTCAGATCGGAACACCGGGGCTGTGTGGCGACCATTGGCAATTTCGATGGCGTACATTTGGGCCACCAGTCTGTATTCCGTCACCTGATGGAGAAGGGCGAAGAGTTTCAACTGACGACCACTGTTGTCACCTTCGAGCCCCAGCCCCGTGAGTTTTTTCAGGTCGACACCGCCCCTGCTCGCCTGACCCGTCTGCGGGAAAAGCTGCAAGCCATTCAAGAGGTAGGCATCGAGCGGGTGGTGGTACTCGAGTTCAACAAACGACTCGCCGCCATGCCGGCTGAGCATTTTGTAGAGGAGTTGCTGGTCGAGGGGCTGGGTACCCGTTTTCTTTCTGTCGGTGATGACTTTCGTTTCGGTAGCGGACGCCAGGGGGATTATGCGCTACTGCAGCGTATGGGAAAGGTCCACGGTTTCGAAGTGGAGAACATGAACACCTACCAATTGGATGCCGACCGGGTCAGCAGCACCCGCATCCGGGAACTCCTTACTCAGGGGGATTTCGATGCCGCCAATCAATACCTGGGACGCCCCTATCGCATTTGCGGGCGTATCGGTCATGGTCACAAGCGTGGCCGCAGTATCGGTTTTCCGACGCTCAACCTCAATCTGCACCGGCGGGTGAGTCCGCTTCAGGGGGTCTATGCGGTGAGGGTGGACGGGCTTGAATCTGAGCCTGTTCCCGGGGTGGCCAATATCGGGGTGAGGCCGACGGTAGAGGGTGATCCCCGCTATCTGCTGGAGGTCCATCTGTTTGAATTCGATCGCAGCGTCTACGGCGAACACGTCAGTGTGGAGTTCGTGCGTAAGTTGCGCGACGAAAAGCGCTTCGAGAATTTTGAAGCGCTGCGCAGCCAGATTCTGCTGGATGCGGATGCCGCCAGAGAGATACTTGGCGTAAGCCGCTGATCGTCCGCCACCTCTCCCAGGTTAATATCACCGTTGAAACTTTGCGCCCATGGCGGAATTACGTTTCAATACGACTCTTTTTCGCACACTTTTTTACAGGCAACCGTCCGTGAGCGACTACAAGCATACACTCAATCTTCCCAAGACCGAATTCCCCATGCGGGGCAACCTGGCTCAGCGCGAGCCTGAGATGCTGAAACGCTGGGATGAGATTGGCCTCTATCATAAGGTACGCGAGGCCTGTGCCAGCCGTCCTAAATTCATCCTCCACGATGGCCCTCCCTACGCCAATGGCGATATCCACATTGGCCATGCGGTGAACAAGATCCTCAAGGACATCATCGTCAAGAGCCGTACCCTGGACGGCTTCGATGCCCCCTATGTGCCGGGTTGGGACTGCCATGGTCTGCCGATTGAGCTGCAGGTGGAGAAGAAGATCGGCAAGCCGGGAAAGAAGGTGAGCGTGGCCCAGTTTCGCAAGGCCTGCCGGGAGTACGCCCGTAAGCAGGTGGATGGCCAGCGCGCTGATTTTATCCGGCTTGGTGTGATGGGTGACTGGGAGAACCGGATTTCCTGGCTCGCTGTCATCACACGCCAGAGGGTTGTGGTGAAGGCAAGCTCTCTGTAGTGATTTGGACCACCACGCCCTGGACGCTGCCGGCCAACCAGGCGGTGGCTCTCAACCCTTCGCTTGAATATGCCGTGGTCGAGTGTGATGGAGAAGGTGGCAGGGAGCGTATGCTCATCGCCGACGCCATGCTCAAAGATGTCATGGACCGTTATGGCATCGAGCGCTATCAGGTGGTCGGCTACGCCAAGGGCGAGGCGTTTGAAGGGCTGCAGTTGCAGCACCCCTTCTACGACCGCCAGGTGCCGGTGATCCTCGGTGAGCACGTTACCCTGGAGGCGGGTACCGGTGCCGTCCACACAGCCCCTGGCCATGGTCTGGAGGACTATGTGGTGGGCATGCGCTACAAGTTGCCGGTGGATAACCCAGTGGGTGGCAATGGCTGTTTTGTCGAAGGTACCGAACTGTTCGCCGGTCTGCATGTGTTGTCGGCCAATGAGCGGGTGATCGAGGTGCTGCAGGAGCGCGGTGCGCTGGTACATGAGGAGCGTCTTCGCCATAGCTATCCCCATTGCTGGCGCCACAAGACACCGATTATCTTCCGCGCCACCCCGCAATGGTTTATCAGCATGGAGCAGAACGGTCTGCGTCAGACTGCATTGCGTGAGATCGACAAGGTGCAGTGGATGCCTGACTGGGGCAAGGCCCGTATCCAGGGCATGGTGGAGAACCGGCCTGACTGGTGTATCTCGCGGCAACGTACCTGGGGCGTTCCGATCACGCTCTTCGTGCACAAGCAGAGTGGCGAGCTGCACCCTGATACACAGACGCTGGTGGAGCAGGTGGCCAGGCGGGTTGAGGCCGAGGGCTTCGAAGCCTGGTTCAACCTGGAACCTGAGGAGTTGTTGGGCGATGCTGCCGGCGACTACGACAAGACCCATGACACACTCGATGTGTGGTTCGACTCCGGTGTCACCCATCACTGTGTGCTGCGTACCCGTGATGAGCTCAACTTTCCCGCAGATCTCTATCTGGAGGGTTCGGATCAGCACCGCGGTTGGTTCCAGTCGTCGCTGATGACCTCGGTGGCG
Organism: Candidatus Thiodiazotropha sp.; assembly: GCA_037384445.1. GTDB lineage: Bacteria > Pseudomonadota > Gammaproteobacteria > Chromatiales > Chromatiaceae > Thiodiazotropha. The sequence continues at coordinate 6,644 of JARRNY010000167.1, read as the reverse complement.
ATGAACGACTGTGCGCCCTATAGAGAGGTGCTGACTCACGGCTTCACAGTGGATGCCCAGGGGCGTAAGCAGTCCAAATCACTGGGCAACGTGGTGGCGCCACAGAAGGTATTGAAGACGCTGGGCGCTGACATTATCCGCCTCTGGGTGGCAGCTACCGACTATCGCAACGAGATGAGCGTCTCTGATGAGATTCTTAAGCGTACTGCCGATGCCTATCGGCGCATCCGAAATACGGCGCGCTTTCTGCTCTCCAACCTGCACGGTTTCGATCCGGCGCAGAATCTGGTGGCACCCGAACAGATGATCGAGCTCGATCGTTGGGCGGTGGACCGCACCCTGCAGCTGCAGGAGGAGATCAACGCCGCTTATGCCAAATACCAGTTCCATCTCATCTACCAGAAGATCCATAACTTCTGCGGCAACGAGCTGGGCGGTTTCTATCTCGATGTGATCAAGGACCGGCAGTACACCACTCAGGCTGACAGCCTGCCGCGCCGCTCTTGTCAGACGGCTATGTATCACATCATCGAAGCCATGGTGCGCTGGCTGGCACCTATCCTCAGCTTTACTGCGGACGAGATCTGGAAATTGATGCCGGGCGAACGCAGCGAGAGCGTCTTTCTCGAGACCTGGTACGAGGAGCTCTTCACCCTGGACGAGGGTGACCCCTTCAACCGCGATTTCTGGCAGCGGGTGATCGGCCTGCGCGAGTCGGTCGGTAAGGCGATGGAGTCGTTCCGCTCAGCGGGCAACTCCTCTTTGGATGCGGAGTTGGAACTCTACTGCGACGATGCATTGAAAGCAGAGTTGGACCGACTCGAGGATGAACTGCGTTTTGCTCTCATCACTTCAGATGCCAGAGTGCATGCGCTTGCCGATAAACCAGCAGAGGCGGTGATCACCGATGATCCAGGCCTGGCCGTGGTGGTGAAGTCGTCGCCTCACAACAAATGCGTACGCTGCTGGCACCATCGGCAAGACGTGGGGCAGCATGCCGAGCACCCGGAGCTTTGTGGACGTTGCGTGGAGAATGTGACGGGAGACGGCGAACCTCGCCGGTTTGCCTGATGTCGGCGCGTAGTGGCGGTATGCTGCGCTGGATCTGGATCACCTTGCTGGTGATCCTTGTGGACCAGGGGACCAAGCAGCTTGTGCTGAGCCAATTGCAGCTGCATGAGTCAGTCTATGTGCTGCCGATCTTCAATTTCACCCATCTGATCAACCCGGGCGCCGCCTTCAGTTTTCTCAGTCAGCAGGACGGCTGGCAACGCTGGTTCTTCATTGCCTTGGCTCTGATTGTGAGTGGCGTTCTTCTGCTTTGGCTGTATCGTCTTGAGTCTCATGAGACCTGGACTGCGATCGCCCTGGTACTGATTCTGGGCGGTGCCTTAGGCAATGTTATTGATCGTATCTTTCGCGGGGGAGGGGTAATCGACTTTCTCCATTTTCACTATCAGGAGCACTTTTTTCCCGCTTTCAACATCGCTGACTCTGCCATCACCGTAGGCGTGGCAATCATGCTGTTGGATGCGTTTGTGCTTTCTGCGCGAAGGCGTTGATCGTCTCCGCCTGAGGCGGTTCTCAATTTATCATTCGCTCTAATTTCATTTCTCAATCGGCGTATCGTTAGGTTGTGCTCTTGGGGAATCAACATTGTTGAGCGGGAATAAAATCCGTCGCAGAAACTCAATAGCTTACTAATTAATGAGAGGAACCATAACCCAACTTCAGGAGCAGGAGTTCACTCACCAAGCCCTCCCCTATTGTGACCAGCAATGAAGGGCTTACGTTTTTAAAGGGGTCAGGGACTAGCGTTTGTGGTTAGGGTGAAAACCTTTTCCAGACTTTCAAAGTGATCGAGCTGCATGCCATTGAGATGTCGGGGGTTTTCTGACGAGAGGTGCTTTGTCCATTTCACCTTGCCCTTTTCCCCACAAAGAAAATGCTGCTCTTCGATAAAGTCCAGTAAGCCAAACACTCTCTGAGCGCCGGAATTCAGAATATCCAGTACGGTCTGCTGCGCTTCTTCATCGGCGCTGTAACCCCCTAGAAAGAAGGAGGCGCGTATCGACGTTTCAGCATGGGCCCAGGCACTTTCCGGATACTCGGTATATTCAAGGGCATTGAAGATCTTCTTCTGGCCCTTTGGTACCTCGTCTTCAAGGATGGGGCGTGTCTCTTCCAAGAGCATTGTGAGCACTTTGTCCCGAAGGTCTGTGCTAGCAAACTCGCAATGTAGCGCTAATGTGGATTCCATGATTTAAAACAGTCCCCAGAGGGGTTCTTTACTGCCCGATTCGTAGTGGGCTTTGGCTTCATCCCAGACGGCCATTAAGCGGGAACTGAAGCCTCGCGACTCGAAGCGACATAAAAGCCTTTCGCGCAAGGCTACAGCCACCGGATTATCTCGCGGCGCGTCTTTGCGTTCATCGAAATCGAGTATTAGACGCAACAGATCGAACAGGTAAAATATTTCGCTTGGCATCTCGCGATCTAGGTCGGCAAAAAGAAAGCTGTTTCTGTTAAATTGATCCATGTAAGACAGTTTTTCGTAGTAGTGCTCGAACGCATAGTCCATCTGGTCCCAGAGATACTGACCGACTATGTAGGGGTGCGGCCTCCTTTCTGGAGGACTTGAGGAGAGCAGATCGCAACTATGCCCCACACATTTGCCGAATACCTTCCAAGGACTTAGATCCTTCAACACGGCTCCGCTAGGCGGAAAAACCAGTTGCTCGCAACAATCCAAGGGCGGAATCAATACTTTTACAAACAGCTCCTCGCGTCCTCCCAGAAAGCCGTAAGGCCCACTACCAAGGTAGCTGTAATCCAGCAGCATGTTTCTCGCCTTTTCCAGTTGATAGCGGGCAAACGGCGCACCGCAGAACGCCCGAAAGATCTCCTCACTCGGTTCCGGGTAGTACCACATCAAGAAAAAGAGTTGACAGAAGCCGAATGGACTTGCCGAACCGTCCAGCTTCTCGGGATAGAAAGTTCCGTAAAAGAAAAGCTCCTTGTGATGTTTTCGCAATCGCTTGGGTAAGCTACGGTTTTGATCGTGGATGAGGTCAAGTATTTTCATCACCTGTCGCCACTCCTGTTTGCGCGCCACCAACCATGCCTTGTCATCAGGACGCCAAGCGGATTTGCCGCTTTTCCTGGCATCAGTATTGATATCGTTCATAAACAGGTATCCTCAAGATTCAGATCTTCCAGCCGTATTCAGGGCGAGGATTCAGGGAGATCCAACTTTCACCCTTCAAGCACGTTATCGGAATCCCCCTCCTCAGCATAAAGGGCAACTACCTGATAGGCCAGTCGCATAGAGCCGCCGAAATTGAAATTTGGGTGTCCTTTATTTCCAGCGTTATGTTATTTCGTCCCTTATTTCTGCCCGTGGGCCGCCTCTCTTTGGGGTATCCGGCCGTGATTATTCTGATCATTGATTACGCCGAAAATGGTGCCGGTGAAAGACCGGGTGAACGAAAACTGATGACTCCCTCTTGACACTCTGAGAATCAGAGTTATATTACTCTGCAATTCAGAGTAAAGCCGGGGATTGGCAATGGAAGTGAATTCACTCAACGGTGGCAGAGGGCAGCTGCAGGCGATACAGGAGATGCTTGTCAGCGGTCATGCCAGTGTGCGCATGGAACGTCATACCTTCATTCTCTGGGGGCTGGCGGCCGGTGGTTTGATTCTCCTGGTCCCGCGTCTCTTCTCCATGGAGCAGTTTTCCGATCAGACGCAACGTATGTGGTTTCAGAATATTTTCATCTCACTCGTATTGGTGGGAGTGGGGGTGCTGGATACAGTCTGGACCTGGCGCATCCGTCAGCGGCGGGATGAGACACTCTCTTTTATTCAGCGCCAAGTAACCAAGCTCTGGTGGCTGTTGATTGCCCTGGTGGTGGTGATCAACATCGGTATGAACCTCTACGGAGGCGGCTATTTCTTCTATGGCATAACCCTTGTGCTCACCGGCATAGGCATCTATGTACACGGGCTATTCTCCCGTCAGTTGCTGACCTGGAGCGGTGCCATGCAGATCTTACTGGGGCTGGTGATGATAGCGGTATCGCCTGAGTTGCATGTCCAGGAGTGGGTGGCGGCTTCAGCGTTCGGTATTGGATTCCCGGCTTTTGCTTTGATGGTCGACAGGACCAGAGAGCGGAGTACTTATAAGGAATTGTTATTGAGCCTGAGTTGGCTGCTTCTGGTCCTGGTGCCGGCGTTCATCGCTGTATCGATTGGGAACGGACACCTCTTCGATGGCTGGCAACGTGTCTCCTGGGAGAGCTATCGGCAAACAGGCACTGGTGATGTGGATGAGGCGGTGGTGACCATGCCATCCGGGAGCCTTATCCCGGTCACCATCCAGGTCACCGGTGATCTGCTGCAGCCGGTTGAGCAACCTCCGCCATTGATCATGAGGACGACGAGCCCAGTCGACTTGGCTATCGAGCGGGGAGAGGTGATAGGCATGATGCGTATCGGAGATGGAGAGTGGCGCCCGGGGCATGATTATCGAGTCAACGGATGGGAAGCCAAAGGATGGCTCAGTTCCCAGCAGGGGCCGTCGATAGATCTGCGGATGAACGTAGAGTTCGAGAGGTGAAGTGATGAATCAGACAGAACTGGATCCGCTACTGCATCAACCGGTTCGTACCCGGCTGGCAGCCTATGTGGTTGCACGTGGAGAGGCGACATTCAATGAATTGAAACAGGCATTGGATGCCACCGATGGGAATCTGGAGGGGCATGTGAAGAAGCTGGTTGCTGCCGGCTACCTGAGCGCAAATAAGACCAAGGGCGGAGGGCGACAGCAGACCTTCTATCGACTGACACCAGCAGGTTCACAGGCATTTACGGATTATGTGGCGGCACTGCAGTGTCTGTTTCCCGATCTGACAGTTGAGGCGGCCGAGAGTGTCGCGAGCGGTAAGCGCAAGCAGTTCGAGTGGCAGCCAAATTAAGGGTTTCAATTGAAAAGGAAGCAAGTAATGAAAGGTAATATGATTTCGATATTGGCGCTATGCCTGGCGGTTACCGGGTGCGCCTCGGTTTCTGGAACGGATGCTCCTGAGCTGGCACAACTACCGGTTGTGAAGTTCGGACAGCCGGTGCCGGATGACGGTCAATACATTCTGCACTTTCCGGCGGGTGTGCCCATAGAGACGCCGGTGACCTTTAAGGGAAATCTCTTCGAGCAGGCGGCAACTGAAGTAGTGAGTGTAAAACCGGTCCGGGATATCTATGTTCACAAGGAGTGGATGAGTTACGACAAACATCACTGGGTGGATGGCAACCAGTCGATTGACCTCAAGGTGAATGTGATTCTGCCGGGGTACCGTCATCCGCAACCAGGCCATGTGGTGCTGGAGATGAACGCTGTCGAATAGGCCTGAACAGAGGCAGAATCGCACTTTGTGGGTTTTCAATAGACCGGCGTGGTCAGTCGCCAGAGTAAGAAACCTCTGGTTCAAAGCCAAAAAGACTTGACCACGTCAGGCATGTATTGCCGAGGGCTATACCGCAGTCTTAACCTCCGCCCTTAACATTCCGAACCGCTTGGAATTTCAGGGGCGGCGCATTTAAGTCTCGGCTTGAAAAGTAACACCATCTGATATTATTCGAGCCTTCGAGGTTAATTAAAACCAAAGATTTAGATCAGAATGTCATTGAGTGAAGGCGTAGTAGCATCTTAGAATAAATAGGCCAATTACATTAACCAGACCATTCACCAGGTCCGTAGAATACAATACCAGGGATACCTCTTTCTTCGATGGTGGCTTTTACTTTTTCAGACACGACGATGGCGCTGCAATTTTCTGCCAGCCTGAATAAATGTGGTTTCATAGTTATTGTTTCACCAATCACCAGACCGTCAAAATCCATATCAAGTAAACTGGGTGCTGCAGATTCATCCATTGGCGATGATTCCTCAAGGTCGGTTGCTGATACTAATCCAACGACATTAAATGCCTGATAGTCTTCGTGTATATCACCGGTAATAGGGTTTGTAATGCGCGCAGGAAACAGCTCCAGATTATTAACGCCTGCTGCTTGTAGCGCATCGACCAGGTTATTATGCATAACAGGAATGGCTTTGCTGTCGTATAACATCATTATGTTGGCATCTTTTGAAGATTTTGATCTTAAAACATAATCCAGTGGTGTAGGGACATCTATTTTTAATTTATGTCCGTGATACCAAGGCCCGCCGGGTAAATCGGGCTGTATTTCAATTGGATGAATTGGGTAAACCCCTTCGCCTTCCATTACATAATAAGTCATCAATAACTACTCATAAAATTAGTATTCTTATCACAGTTAGTATCTAATAATGCACTAACCATTCGATTCTGTTAATACTCCGCTTCAATTTACCTTTCGATGTGTCGATGCGCAAAAGTGTGAGCGTTAGGGCAAGGTGATAGCCAGTATCGAGAATCAGGCGGTCATCGATAAGATACTGAATCATCTGCAAGGCCAGGAGCAATTACTAGCATTACTTAATTTACTTCCCGTTACGCATACCTCACCTGATGTGGACTGGTTTACATAGCATTCACATCTCTAAACGCAAGTAGTGTAAGAATAGGTTGCGTGGTGATGTATTGCCAAAAAGCGAGTTGGAT
>JARRNY010000166.1:0-4642 GCA_037384445.1 Candidatus Thiodiazotropha sp. | reverse complement strand
GCCAGGTTGCGAGGAAAAGTTTCGCTCCCTTCGGGAGCAAAGGGTGCTCCTGTGCTCGAACCTTCCAGGACCAGGGCCTTGTAGCCGTCGGGCAGAGCGGCGGCGGCATTGACGACCGTCCAGCCGCCCATGCTGTGACCCTCGAGTCCGATGTTCTCTTTATCAACAATATCCAGGGAACGCAGATATTTGAGCCCATCGATGCCACCAAAGGCGTTGGCAAATGCGGGCGGCTGGCTATAGCCATGTCCGGTCTGGTCCAAGGCCAGCACCACATATCCGCGGCGCGCGAACTCGATAGCAAAACCGTCCTGCGCCTCACGCGAATTAAAGTAACCATGAACCGCAAGAACGCCTGGTGCGGGTGTTTCTGCGCTAGCATTGGGCGGGATGTAAAGCAGCCCACTCATCCCGGTTCCGTTGGTCCCTGTAAAACGAACATCCTGGATACGAATGCCGCCGGCGGTCTGGATGGCGTACGCCAGCCAGCAACCCAGCAGCATCATTACGGCACCGACAATGATCAGGTGCGCTTTATGGTCAGGTGGCGTGGTAGTTGATTTCATTGGGCTCTCATTCTGTACTTAAGGTTGTTGTCATGCTGCTTGTAAATGTTCATAAACGAACAATTTGGGTCGTATGTTAAATAAGTAAATGATTAAAAAGGCGAATGCTTACGCTTATCCTTCGACATTGACAGCCTGATTCGGGCTGTTATGATAGCCAAATATTCGAAAAGGTACAATAAGTGTTCGTAAACGAACATACCAGGTTATCAACTGGGACTCATTTCGGATCACAACACAGACGAAGATCGAAAAAAGATAAGAGAGGTTTGGAGACTTGCGTGAATATATCGGCACCATAGATCAAGGCACATCCAGTACGCGTTTCATGGTATTCGACGGCCAGGGCACCTGCGTGACCATGGCACAGAAGGAGCACGCCCAGATTTGTCCGAAACCTGGCTGGGTGGAACACGATGCCGTTGAAATATGGCAAAACACGCAGGAGGTTGTCCGCACTGCGCTCAGCAAGGCCGGCTTGACGCAACACGACCTCGTCGCGATCGGTTTGACCAACCAACGTGAAACCACCCTGGTGTGGGATCGGCATACCGGCAAGCCTCTGCATCATGCGCTCGTCTGGCAGGATACCCGTGTCAGCGAACTGGTTGAGCAATTTGCGGCTACAGGGGGATACGACCGGTTCAGCGAAAAAACCGGCTTACGACTATCTACCTATTTCAGCTCACTGAAGCTTCACTGGCTGCTGCAGAACATTCCCGGTCTCAGGGACAGGGCCGAGCGCGGTGATTTGCTGTTTGGCACCATGGACTCCTGGCTGGTTTGGAACCTCTCCGGCGGCCCTGAAGGCGGTGTCCATCTGACGGATGTCACCAATGCAAGCCGGACACAGCTCATGAACCTGGCAACCCTGAGCTGGGATGAGGAACTGCTACGAACCTTCGACATACCGCCCTCCATCCTGCCGAAGATCATGTCGTCGAGCGAAGTCTACACAGAAGCCCGGGTCGCTCCGCTCGCAGGTGTGCCAATCGCCGGCATCCTCGGCGATCAACAGGCCGCCCTGGTGGGGCAGACATGCTTCAAACCCGGCGAGGCAAAGAATACCTATGGGACAGGATGCTTCCTGGTAATGAATACTGGAAAAAGTATCGTCACACCGAAAAGCGGCTCGCTCACGACCGTCGCCTACAAGTTCGGCAGCGAGCCACCTCACTATGCCCTGGAGGGATCGATTGCGGTGGCCGGTTCATTGATACAGTGGTTGCGGGATCAACTGGGTATTATCAGCCGTAGCGATGAGGTTGAGAGCCTGGCTCAAAAGGTGGAAAACAATGGAGATGTCTATTTCGTACCCGCTTTTTCAGGACTCTTCGCGCCCCACTGGCAACCCCGTGCGCGCGGCGTGATTGCCGGCATGACCGCTTACACCAACCGTTCCCATATCGCCAGAGCGGCACTTGAAGCGGTTGCCTATCAAACGCGGGAAGTCTTGGAGGCAATGGTCGCCGATTCCGGCATATCGCTGACCGAGTTGCGGGTAGACGGCGGCATGAGCGTCAACAACTTTCTGATGCAATTCCAGGCCGACATTCTCGACGCGACCGTAGTGCGGCCTCAGGTATCCGAGACCACCGCACTGGGAGCGGCATACGCAGCCGGTCTGGCCGTCGGCTATTGGAAAAGTCGCGATGATTTAGTGGCGCAATGGTCGGTGCAGAAACAGTGGCAGAGCAAGATGAGCAGTAGTGAGAGAGAGAGACTATTCCGCTCCTGGAAGAAATGTGTCGAGCGCTCGTACGACTGGGTGGATGAAAATTCTCCAACCTGACGGCTGAGCGCGACATAGGTGGCTGTCGGGTTAATGGCACTGACAGGCATCGAGCACTCATCTATACAGAAAGAGAACATCATGAGAGCTTGGTGATCCCCCTGGAATGGAGAGTGATATGTCTCATGTCGCGATCGAGGAAGTCGCGCCACCCGGTACGTCATATTGGCGCCACCGACAGAAACAAACACTCCTATACTGGATTGTGGACCGGCACTACCCCGGGTTCAGGGATGTGATGACCGCGCAGGACAAGCCCTTGCCCCTGCACGTACAACAGGATGGCGTATCCTTCCTCCAGTTTCCTGCCTCGATGTACAAGGGTGTTGCGTTTATTCTTCCATACTTTACTCGTGCCCCGTTACTTTAGCCGCAAATGCGTGATTGCAAGACCTGACCGCGTATCTCACTGGTTACGGTCCCATTTGGCCCCCTCTCCATCAGGGGAGGGTCATGTGCGAAGGGGAGCTGACGCCGTTAACCGCCCAGTTGTCCGCCACGGATGACTCAAGCGACATTGGCAACGCAGACGCGATTGCGACCATTGTTCTTGGCCTCGTAAAGCGCGCTATCCGCCATGCGCAGGATGTAATCGATTGGCTTGGGCTGATCGAGCATCTGCGCCACGCCGATCGATACGGTAATGTGCAGCGGTAAGCTGTCGCCAGTCGACAACTCGGAATGCGCGATTTCCTGTCGCAGCCGCTCCGCCACTCGTGAGGCCTCTTCTACCCCGGTTTCCGGTAGCAGAAAGGCAAACTCCTCCCCGCCAATTCGTCCGATGATGTCGACCTCCCGTAAGGTGCGTCGCATGATCTTCGCCAGTTCCTGCAGAACCACATCCCCCGCTTTATGGCCATATTTATCGTTGATGCCTTTGAAGTGGTCGATATCCAGCAGCATGACCGCATAGGGACTCTGATAGCGTTTTGCCCGCGCTATTTCGATTTCAGCCAGTTCCATGAAGCGGCCCCTGTTTGCCAGGCCGGTCAGACTGTCTGTATGTGCGCGATGCTCCAATTCGTCCAAGACCTTATGATGTTCGATCGCGATGCTGGCGAGATTGGCGGCCTGCTGGATCAGATAGAGATCATGAGCTGCGGGTTCACGCGGCTGCCGGGAGTAGATGGCGAAGGTTCCCAGCAGGTGCCCCCGCGAGGAGAACACCGGCTCCGACCAACAGGCGGCCAGACCGGCTCTCGCCGCCAGATCCCGATAATTCTCCCAAAAGGGGTGGCTCTGGATATCGGCCACTATCACCCGCTGTCGGGTGTAGGCAGCAGTGCCGCAGGAACCGACGCTCTCGCCAATCTCGATGCCGTTGATGGCGCGATTGTAGAAATCGGGCAGACTGGGGGCGGCGCCGTTGTTCAGATGCCTGCCATCACTGTCGAGCAGCAGAATGGAGCTGATCATGTCCTGCTCCTCCGCCTCCAGGCTCAGAATGATGGTGTTCAGGGTTTGCGTCAACGAGGCGCCGCTGGCGATCAACTCCAGGACTCTGTTACGCGCCTGGTTGTGCTGCTCGGCTCTCCAGCGATCGGTGATATCGCTGAAGTTAAACAGGCGGCGATCGCCGACCCAGGAGACGCTGATCATGCCGTAACGCACACTGCCATCCTTGCAAACGACCGGGGCTTCCAGGACGGGTGTCTCGATGCCGGCCTCCTTGGCTGCCGCCACCTCACGAGACCAGGGTTCGATGACCTGCTTGCGGAAGGTTTGATCAGGGAAGGCGAGCAGATCCATACGCTCGATGGTGGAGATCTCCCCTAACTCATAGCCGAACAGTTCGGTAACCTTGGTGTTTATGTATTCCATCTTGCCATGGCGTGACCAGCCGATACCGATGGGCGAGGAGTCCAGAATCGCCTGGAGTTGGGTGCGGTTTTCACGCAATTCCTCTTCCGTCCTCCGGCGCAGAGCGACATCGGTCGCCAGCTGACGATTCTTTGTCGCGAGTTCCTGGGTGCGTTCCTCGACACGTTGGATCAGTTCCTTGTTGAGTTTTTCCAATTCTTGTTCGGCTTCAAGTTCACGCATATGATCGAGACCGCTGCGCGCCAGCATCTGCGCCAGCTGGCAAAAGAAGGCCATGATCGGCTCGACCCGCTCGCGCGGGACAATAGGCACTTTTCGGATCGCCTCCAGGTAGGCCTCCTCGTCGAAACCGCATGTTTGCGCATGTCGACGAAAGAACGCCATGTCCGGCGCCTCGTGCAGGACCTGGCCGAAGTAGAGGGTGGCCATCTGTTTGCCTTCGATAACGATGGGACTGGCATAG
>JARRNY010000165.1:0-13251 GCA_037384445.1 Candidatus Thiodiazotropha sp. | reverse complement strand
CTAGATAACGGCATGTCAGGCAACTTGTTACGCCATGGATGAGCAGACTCCAACTCCGCTGCAAGCGCGAACAACAACTTGTCATTACCTTCTGCGGCCATAAAATGCGCCCCATGAGGCAAGTTGTCACGATCCCAATAAAGGGGAATCGACATAGCGGGCTGACCCGTCATATTGGCGATGGGCGTATATGGCGTTGGGTAGAGAGACTTATAAATGGCAGTGTCCAGGAAGCTATCAGAGGATACATATCTCCCCAACCCCGTCGAGACCAGAAGACGCATCGCAAAACGCTCCAAGGCATTGGGATCAAGTGCATCGGATGGCAGCGGCGCCGTAGCGACAGAAGGCGTCAATACCACATCGTACTTCCTGTGCAGGTCAGACATGCAGTTGGCCGCTTTTTTCCAAATACCCAAGGCCGAGTTCAAACGCTTGTCACTGATACCTGAACCTATAGTCGCCATGAAACGGGTATTCAACTCGACGGATATTTGCTTGAGAGGCAGTCCAAGCAGGCGCGCCATATCGGATACATCCCGCGAGGTAAAGCGGAAGACAACGATCAGAAAGGCTCGCATCAACTCCATCCCATCGAAACCCCATGATGAAGTCTCGATGCGGTGACCCAGTTGCTCGCAATATCGTGCTGCAACCTGTGCCGCCTCGACGCAATCAGGAGCAACAGAGGTATTCGTCGGGGGATCGGTAATCAGTGCGATCTTCAACCGGCGCGGAGGTTTTAACGTCGCGCACAGGTAGGAGTTTTCCGGTGGTGAAGCCACCGAATATCCGGGGTCCGTAAGGCCGGACACCACATCGAGATAAGCCGCACTATCTCTGATACTGATGGTTGTGACATGGCTTACTACCGCATCACCCCAGGCTTTCGACATATCCTCGAAGCGATTAAGACCACGAGACGGCTTAAAACCAAAGACTCCGCAGTAAGAGGCAGGCAGCCTGATTGAGCCCCCACCATCACTGGCGTAGGCCATGGGTACCACTCTCGCAGCAACAGCAGCAGAACTACCGCCGCTAGAACCGCCTGCGTTGAGACTGAGATCCCATGGATTCCTTGTTTCACCGAAAGCACTGGGGACAGTAAGTGATGAGGCCCCCAACTCGGCTGCATTAGTTTTTCCAAAAGTAACCAGGCCGACCTGGGCAAATCGATTGGCCAATTCGCTGTTTGCATCCGGTGTATAGCTCTTCATGGCGACACTGCCATTCGATAAAGGATAACCCTCGAACGGCAGCATGAGATCCTTCACCAGAAAAGGCACGCCACAGAAGGGGGCGTGGACATCCGTTGTCGCGGCCAGGGTATCCGCCAGCGAATCCATCGGGCAGATGACCGCATTCAGCGCAGGGTTCACGACTGACAGACGCGACCGCGCCTCTTGCAGTAATTCACTTGCCGATACAAAGCCTGCCCTAACCTGCTCAGCCAGCCCTAATGCATCATAATCCTGGTAGTTTGTGAATCCTTCCATGGAGCTTTCTATTCCCTTACGTTGCCATAAGCCGCACGAAGCACGAGCCTAGGATTTGATGGACTGGTTAGGCCTTATTGGCATAAGGAACCTTAAAGTGGATATATAGCATTAAACATACGGCCGGCAACACAAAGAGAACGCCGTACGGATGAGAAAACAAGAGCGCGCAAGTTCCAACTAACGCACCGACTAATCTAATATTTTTTTCTACATAGCCAAAGCGAATCCATCTGTAATTAATAATGAAATAGAACCCCCATGCGACCCATACTAAAATCCCTAATAGAACTGTCGAAGTAAGCTTTTTTGCACACCAGGCATTGTCAAAACACGATGCTCCATACTTTGAAAGAAGCCTCGCTATACTTGATGGAAATATATCGAAGGAGATGAGTATCGGTATGCCAGAAAATAGGGTGCACACCAGGAATATTATGAGCCTCTTTCTCATTGGTAGTTCTGATGCCTAACTATGAATATGCGACACTATCTTTCAACAACACTGAACTCTCTCCTTGCTTCAATGAACATCGAATATGATACCAATACTCACCATAACAACTAACATATTCATAAGAAATACCGGGGCAGGTAGCGCTAGAATAAAATATCTTGGAAGTTCTCTAATAGCTTCCCATGAGAATAGAGGTAAGCGTTGAGAGTATGAGCTGATGATATAAGATAATATTGGCTTTATTGCCGCACCAAAAAACAACCCTAGAAAGGCGAGAAATTGAACCTCTAACAACATCAGGAACACTTCCAAACCAAATAAGCAGCACGACACATGCTGTTACGTACTTCCATATTTTATTTTTCCAGTTCATGAAAGACCTGCGTGCAAATCCATTTGGATTTCTTCTAACCCACTCCACACCACCGCGCACTCAAGGCAGATACCTGGTAACTCTGTTAGCTTTGCTACTGCGCATAGAAAGCGACTCTACTAGCGTCTGCCACGGCCTGCCAGACTCCCATTTATACTATTAACAACTAAAATCAACACCAACATATTGTGCAGTGCACAGCCGCCAACCCCCCGATTTGCCTGGTCTTAATGCAGTCACGCCTGCTGTCAGGTCAAAAGCGCGTCGCTAACAACTTGCCCAGAAGAGGCAAAATCCGTAGTCTTATTCCTCCGTTTGAATTAACCACGAGACAAACCAGGATATCCCGCATGATGGCTCACAGCGTCGACAAGGCCCGATTCAATATGGTCCAGCAACAGATCCGCCCTTGGGATGTGATTGATTCACGGGTGCTGGGACTGATGGAGAGCCTCCCTCGCGACGCCTTCGTACCCGACGCCTATCGTGCACTGGCCTATGCCGACATTGAGATTCCGCTGGCCCATGGCGAACACATGATGTTTCCCCGAGTCGAGGCACGCTTGATGCAGGCCCTCGATCTGATGCCCGGCGATCAGGTGCTCGAAGTCGGCACTGGTAGCGCCTATCTGACAGCTTGCCTGGCACAACTCTGCCAACGTGTGGTCAGCATCGACATTCACGAGGATTTCACTCAGGCCGCCGGCGAAAAGCTGCAGCAGGTTGGCATCACAAATGTGTTGCTCAAGAGCGGTGATGCTCTCGCCGCCCCTCTCGAAGAAGGCCCTTTTGATGTCATTGCCGTCACCGGCTCGGTCGGCACCAGCGAACAGGTGGAGATTTTCCGCCAGCAGCTGCGCATCGGCGGCCGACTCTTTGTCGTCGTCGGCACGCCACCAGCGATGGAGGCGATGCTGATCACGCGCACCAGCGAAAAAGCCTTCAGCGAAGAAGGCATCTTCGAAACCGATATCAATAACCTGACCAACGCTGAACCCCCCAGGACATTCGAATTCTAATCCCCGGTTCTGCCCTCATGATCGATCATGCAGACCGGAGAAAGTTAACGGAGGACGATCATGACGAACAACAAGAACACCCTGCCGCTGAGCCACTCCAGAAGTAGCCAGCTACTGATAATCAACATCCAGGAGAAGCTGGCCCGGGCCATGCCCAAGACGGAACGGGACCTGATGGTATCCAACGTCACCCGTCTGAGTCAGGCCGCCAGCCTGCTCGATATCCCCATCATTCTGTCAGAACACTATGGCAAGGGACTGGGCAAGACCCTGCCTGAGATCGCTCAGCATCTCCCCAAGCACACCAAAGCGAAGGACAAAGTGACCTTCTCCTGTTGCACGGCACCCGGTTTCGAAGAGGAGCTGGGCGCTCACGATGAGCGCAAGCAGATCGTCATTGTCGGCCTTGAAGCCCACATCTGTGTACTGCAGACCGCCTCAGGGCTCCAACAGTGGGGCTATCAGGTTTTCGTGGTGGAGGACGCCATCTCATCGCGCAATATCGAGCACCGCATGAACGCCCTCAACCGCATGCGCCAGGGCGGCATCCAGATAACCAACAGCGAATCGGTCGCTTTTGAGTGGATGGGAGACGCCTCCCAGCCCACTTTCAAACCGATCTCTCAGCTTTTCCGCTAGCCCCCCCTCCCATCCACCGCCACGGTGCGGCAAGCCGGCACCCTACGCTTCGATATTTCGTAGGGTGCGGCTTGCCGCACCTTACAAAAACTCAAATAATCTGTTCGGCCAACCCTCTTTAACGGTTCCTCAGCCATAACCAGGCGCTCTTTTTCAGCTCTCCCGACAGCGGACCATCGTCGTCCTTTCAACGGCGAAAACGAAGCGAATAGAAAAAATCAATACCGCAAAGTGTCGACACATTGGAAATTATCGTCTATAAATACCCCACATTTCTGCTTTTTGCACAATAACTGTCGACACTTTAGATCGGCGCCATCGCAGAACAACCAAAGGAGCTCAACATGCCCAGCTACGCCGAGATCTATCAACGCTCACTCGAAAATCCCGATGAGTTCTGGGGTGAAGCGGCCCAGGCCCTGCACTGGTACAAGCCCTGGGACAAGGTGCTCGATAGCGAGGCCAAACCCACCCCACGCTGGTTTCCCGGCGGCATGTTCAACACCTGTTACAACGCTCTCGACCGCCATGTGGAGGCAGGACACGGCGATCGCCTGGCACTGATCTACGACAGCCCGGTCACCGACCAGAAGCGCAGCTATAGCTACCAGGAGATGCTCGACACCGTTGCCAAACTGGCTGGCGCAATCGCCGCCAACGGCGTCGGTAAGGGCGACAGGGTCATCATCTACATGCCGATGATCCCCGAGGCCGCCATGGCGATGCTGGCCTGCGCCCGCATCGGCGCCATCCACTCGGTGGTATTCGGCGGATTCGCCGCCAAAGAGCTGGCTACCCGCATCGATGACTGCCAACCGAAGATGGTGCTCTCCGCCTCCTGCGGCATCGAGCCCAACCGTCAGGTCGCCTATAAGCCGCTGCTGGACGAGGCGATCGAGATCGCCCAGAACAAGCCATCGACAGTGATCATCAAACAGCGCCCCCAACTCACTGCTGAGCTACAGGATGGCCGCGACCTGGACTGGGATGCCGCGATCGAGGCCGCCGCCCCCGCCGAGTGCGTACCGGTTGAAGCCACCGATCCGCTCTATATCCTCTACACCTCCGGCACCACCGGTCAGCCCAAAGGGGTGGTGCGCGACAACGGCGGTCACGCCACCGCCATCCTCTGGTCGATGAAGAACATCTACAACGTGGAGGCCGGCGACGTCTACTGGGCCGCCTCTGATGTGGGCTGGGTGGTCGGCCACAGCTACATCGTCTACGGCCCGCTGCTGGCCGGCTGCACCACCGTCATGTACGAAGGCAAACCGGTCGGCACCCCCGATCCCGGCGCCTTCTGGCGGGTCATCAGCGAATACAATGTGAAGGTACTCTTCACCGCCCCGACCGCCTTCCGCGCCATCAAAAAAGAGGACCCTCAGGGCGCCTATATGTCGCGCTATGATCTGGGCTGCATGGAGACCCTCTATCTGGCCGGCGAGCGTTGCGACCCCGACACCCTGAACTGGGCCGAGACCATGCTGCAGAAGCCGGTCATCGACCACTGGTGGCAGACCGAGACGGGCTGGGGCATCGCGGCCAACCCCATGGGCATCGAACCGATGCCGGTGAAGGCGGGCTCACCCACCGTCGCCATGGTTGGCTACAACGTGCAGATCCTCGACGATCAGGGTCAGGAGAAAGCGGCTGGCGAGATGGGCGATATCGTCATCAAACTGCCCATGCCTCCCTCATGTCTGCCGACCCTGTGGAACAATGAAGAGCGCTTCGTGGATGCCTACCTGCGCGCCCACCCCGGCTACTACCTGACCGGCGATGCGGGCTACAAGGACGAGGACGGCTACCTCTGGATCATGAGCCGTACCGACGATGTCATCAATGTAGCCGGCCACCGTCTCTCCACCGGTCAGATGGAAGAGGTCCTGGCCGGCCACCCCGACGTCGCAGAGTGCGCTGTAATCGGAGTCCACGACGACCTCAAGGGGCAGCTACCGCTGGGCCTGGTGGTGCTCAAGTCGGGAGTGAATCGCACAGCGGACGAGCTCGCGGCAGAGATGATCAAGCTGGTGCGCGAACAGATCGGCCCGGTAGCCGCCTTCAAACATCTCTCCATCGTCAAGCGCCTGCCCAAGACCCGCTCCGGCAAAATCCTGCGCAGCACCATGGTCAAGATCGCCGATGGCGATACCTGGAATATGCCGGCCACCATCGATGACCCGGCGATTCTGGATGAGATCTCCTCCTCTTTGAAGGAGATCGGGTATGCGAAGAACTGAACAGGTTAATTGATGAGTTTATGGTTTTGGCCCTCTCCCGCGAGGGAAGAGGAAAAAAAACAGCTCACCTATCACAGCAGACGAGCCGGCCAATCTGACCCTGACCGACCGCCTCTTCGACGCCCTGCAACGGGCCATTGTCGAAGGGGAGATCCCCCAGGGAAGTAAGATCAGCGAGCCGGAACTGGCCCGTCAGCACGGCGTCAGCCGCGGTTCCCTGCGCGAGGCCATCGCCCGTCTGGAGGCGCGCAAGCTGGTCGAGCGCAAACCCAACCTGGGGGCACGGGTAGTGACCCTCTCCTATGAACAGCTGATCGAAATCTTTCAGCTGCGTGAGGCGCTGGAGGGCATGGCGGCCCGCCTGGCGGCACAGAATATGTCTGACCGGGAGATCGAGGAGTTGCAGGCCCTGCTGAAGCAGCACGGTGAACAGATCGCCGAACAGCACGGCCAGGCCTACTTCCAGAAACAGGGCGATCTCGACTTCCACTACCGCATCGTCCAGGGCAGCAGGAACCATCAGCTGATCAGTCTGCTCTGCAACGATCTCTACCACCTGCTGCGCATGTATCGCTACCAGTTCGGCATGCGCAGCAAGCGCTCTCAGCAGGCCTATGAGGAGCACCACTACCTGCTCAATGCCATCGCCGCCCACGATGCGGAGATGGCAGAGCTGCTGATGCGGCAGCACATCCGCTCGTCACGCCGCAATGTAGAAGAGGTGATTCTTGAAAAGTTATGAATGTTGAGTTTGTAGTTTTGAGTTGTGGAGCTTCCCCTCTCCCTGGCCATCTCCCGCGAGGGGAGAGGGAAAGCACGGATCAGCAATGGATGGAACCGGGCAGTTTGTCTTTACATCCTTACGGGCCGTTTACGATGCGCTCGACAATCACATCCCCTCTCCCCTCGCGGGAGAGGGCCAGGGAGAGGGGGCCAGAAACAGCGTGCGCAAAGCGCACACCGAAACTGAAAACTCATCAGGAAAAACTCAAAACCGATTTTGATATCAGCGAGGACATGAAATGACCAACCAGCAGAACCCAGGCGCCCGTTTCCGCGCCGCCATCGAGCAGGAGAAGCCGCTGCAGTGCGTGGGCGCGATCAACGCCTACCACGCCCGCCTGGCGGAGGCTTCAGGTTACCGTTCACTCTACATCTCGGGTGGGGGCGTGGCCGCCGGTTCCTGCGGCATCCCCGATCTGGGCATCACCACGATGGAGGATGTATTGACCGACCTGCGCCGCATCACCGACGTCACCGACCTGCCGGTGCTGGTCGATATCGATACCGGCTGGGGTGGCGCCTTCAACATCGCGCGGGCCATTCGCAACATGAACAAGTCCGGCGCGGCCGCTGTGCATATCGAGGACCAGGTTCAACAGAAGCGCTGCGGTCATCGCCCGAACAAAGCCATCGTTACCCAACCGGAGATGGTCGACCGCATCAAGGCGGCAGTGGATGCCAAACTGGATGACGACTTCGTTGTCATGGCACGCACCGACGCACTGGCAGTCGAAGGCATGCAGTCGGCCATCGACCGGGCCTGCGCCTGTGTCGAGGCGGGCGCCGACATGATCTTCCCCGAAGCGATGACCGAGCTCGAGCAGTACCGGGAGTTCGTCGCTGCAGTGAAGGTCCCGGTACTGGCCAACATCACCGAGTTCGGCTCCACCCCACTCTTCACCGTCGAAGAGTTGGCGAGTGCCGGCGTCAGTATCGCCCTCTATCCCCTGAGCGCCTTCCGCGCCGCCAATGCTGCGGCGCTGAATGTTTATAAGACCCTGCGCGCCGCCTGCGCGCCGAGGGTACTCAGCAGGGAGTTATCGACACCATGCAGAGCCGGATGGATCTCTACGACTATCTCGGCTACCACGACTTCGAACAGAAGCTCGATTCGCTGTTTGCATCGGAGGAAAACGGTTAGAAGTTATGAGTTTTTAGTTTTGAACGATTGAGTTCGCTGCGCTCACGGTTGTTTGTTCCCCCTCTCCCTGGCCCTCTCCCGCGAGGGGAGAGGGAATGCAGGGATCAGGGAGTGAGCTAACCGGACAGCTTGCAGCTGCAACCAGACTGGACGTTTACGATGCACCCGAACAGAACGTCCCCTCTCCCCTCGCGGGAGAGGGCCAGGGAGAGGGGGGTAAAATTTGTGAGCGCAGCGAACTCAACAACTAAAACTCATCACAAAATTCAAAACGCGTTTATTCGTAAAACTTAACTGTAGAAGTTAACCATCGCCCAACAGGAGGATCTCCCCATGAGCGAGCCAAACCAAGTTCTGCCCAAGGCCAAGAAGTCGGTTGCCCTCTCCGGTACCGCCGCCGGCAACACCGCCATCTGCACCGTCGGCCGCACACTATCGCGGCTACGACATTCTCGATTTCGCCGAGACCGCCGAGTTCGAAGAGATCGCCTACCTACTGATTCATGGCAGCCTGCCGACCCCGTCCGAGCTTAAGGCTTACAAGACCAAGCTGAAGGCTATGCGTGGCCTGCCCCAGGCAGTGAAGCAGGCGCTGGAGGCGATCCCCGCCTCCGCCCATCCGATGGACGTGATGCGTACCGCCTGCTCGGTGATGGGTAGCTGCATCCCGGAGAAAGAGACTCACCCGGCCAGCGAGGCACGCCAGATCATCGACCGACTGATGGCCAGCTTCGGCTCCGCCCTGCTCTACTGGTATCACTATGCCTTCAACGGCAAACGTATCGAGGTAGAGACCGATGATGATTCCATCGGCGGCCATTTCCTCCATCTGCTACATGGAGAGAAACCGAAGCAGAGTTGGGTGCGCGCCATGCACACCTCGCTGGTGCTCTATGCCGAACATGAGTTCAACGCCTCCACCTTTGCGGCTCGTGTGATCGCCGGCACCAACTCCGACATGTACTCGGCCATCACCGGCGCTATCGGCGCCCTGCGAGGCCCAAAGCATGGCGGCGCCAACGAGGAGGCCTTCCGCATCCAGAGCCGCTACCACAATGCCGATGAGGCTGAAGCCGACATCCGTGAACGCGTCGGGCGCAAGGAGATCGTCATCGGTTTCGGTCATCCGGTTTACACCGTGGGTGATCCGCGCAATGAAGTGATCAAACGGGTCGCCAAGGGGCTCTCAGAAGAGGCTGGCAACATGACCATGTTCAGTGTGGCCGATCGCCTGGAATCCGTGATGTGGGAGATCAAGAAGATGTTCCCCAACCTGGACTGGTTCTCCGCCGTCTCCTACAACCAGATGGGCGTACCCACCGACATGTTCACTCCGCTCTTCGTCATCTCCCGCGTCAGCGGCTGGGGCGCGCATGTGATCGAGCAGCGCGAGGACGGCAAGATCATTCGTCCTTCGGCAAACTACACCGGGCCGGAGAACCGGAAGTACGTGCCGATCGGCGAACGAGGCTGAAAGAAGTTTTGAGTTTTTAGTGATGAGTTTTTGAGTTTCGGTGTGCGCTTTGCGCACGCGGTTCGTCTCCCCCTCTCCCTGACCCTCTCCCGCGAGGGGAGAGGGGACTCACGGATCAGCCAAGGATGTAAACCGGACAACGTGATAGTAGATCCTCATGGGATACCTAGAACAGAACATCCCCTCTCCCCTCGCGGGAGAGGGCCAGGGAGAGGGGGAAGAAAACAACCCAAGAGCGCAGAGAACACATCAACTCAAAAAAACTCATAACTCAACACGCTATATACCGTGCTAGTGCAACGATCGAGAACCCCATGAA
This sequence comes from Candidatus Thiodiazotropha sp., assembly GCA_037384445.1. Taxonomy (GTDB): domain Bacteria; phylum Pseudomonadota; class Gammaproteobacteria; order Chromatiales; family Chromatiaceae; genus Thiodiazotropha. Next base: position 3,310 of record JARRNY010000165.1, on the reverse strand, counting down.
CACCGAATTCAGAAAGCGACTACCCAATACCGATCTGGACTACTTCGACACCCGCGAGGCGATCGAGGCGATCCAGCCCGGCGCCTACGACAAGCTACCCTACACCTCGCGAGTGCTGGCCGAACAACTGGTGCGCCGCTGCGATCCCGAACTGCTGACCGATGCGCTGAAGCAGATCATCGAACGCAAACAGGATCTCGACTTCCCCTGGTACCCGGCGCGGGTGGTCTGCCACGACATCCTCGGCCAGACCGCGTTGGTCGACCTGGCCGGTCTGCGTGACGCCATTGCTGACAAGGGCGGCGACCCGGCAAAAGTGAACCCCGTGGTGCCGACCCAACTGATAGTCGATCACTCCCTGGCAGTCGAGCATGCAGGCTTCGAGCCGGATGCCTTCGAGAAGAACCGCGCCATCGAGGACCGCCGCAACGAAGACCGCTTTCACTTCATCGAGTGGTGCAAGAGCGCCTTCGATAACGTCAATGTGATCCCCGCCGGCAACGGCATCATGCACCAGATCAATCTGGAGAAGATGTCACCGGTCATTCAGACACGGCCGGATGAGAACGGCAGGCTCGTGGCCTACCCCGATACCTGTGTCGGCACCGACAGTCATACACCCCACATCGACGCCCTGGGGGTAATCGCGATCGGCGTTGGCGGTCTGGAGGCGGAGACCGTGATGCTCGGCCGTCCCACCATGATGCGCCTGCCGGAGATCGTCGGTGTCAAACTGACGGGGAAACGACAGCCCGGCATCACAGCAACCGACATTGTGTTGGCGCTGACCGAGTTCCTGCGCACAGAGCGGGTGGTCTCCGCCTATCTGGAGTTCTTCGGCGAAGGTGCCGAGAGCCTCACCCTGGGCGACCGGGCAACCATCTCTAACATGACACCTGAGTTCGGCGCCTCCGCCGGCCTCTTCTATATCGACGCACAGACCCTCGACTACCTGAAGCTGACCGGCCGCGAGCCGGAACAGGTCGCCCTGGTTGAGAGCTACGCCAAGACCACCGGCCTCTGGGTCGATGGATTGCAACATGCTGAGTACGAACGTGTGCTGGAGTTCGACCTGTCCCAGGTGGACCGCAACATGGCCGGCCCCTCCAACCCGCACCGCCGTCTGCCCACCAGTGCCCTGCACGAACGCGGCATCGCACTCGACCTGGACAAGGCCCTGGCCGAGGAGCAGGCAGGCAAAATGCCTGACGGCGCGGTGATCATCGCCGCCATCACCAGCTGTACCAACACCTCCAATCCGCGCAACGTGGTAGCCGCCGCCCTGCTGGCGCGCAAGGCCAACGAGCTGGGATTGGTACGCAAACCCTGGGTGAAGTCCTCCTTCGCGCCAGGCTCCAAAGTGGCGAAGCTCTACCTGGAAGAGGCCGGACTGCTGACCGAACTGGAGAAGCTTGGCTTCGGCATCGTCGCCTATGCCTGCACCACCTGCAACGGCATGAGTGGCGCGCTCGACCCGAAGATCCAGCAGGAGATCATTGACCGCGACCTCTACGCCACCGCCGTGCTCTCGGGCAACCGTAACTTCGATGGCCGCATCCACCCCTATGCCAAGCAGGCCTTCCTCGCCTCGCCACCGCTGGTGGTGGCCTACGCCATCGCCGGCACCCTGCGTTTCGACATCGAAAAGGACGCGCTGGGATACGACAAAGAGGGCAAGCCGATCACGCTGAAAGATATCTGGCCCAGTGATGAGGAGATCGACGACATCATCAAGACATCGGTCAGACCGGAGCAGTTCCAGCAGATCTACAACCCCATGTTCGAGATCAAAGCCGCCGAAGCGTCCGAGAGCCCACTCTACGACTGGCGCCCCCAGAGCACCTACATCCGCCGTCCGCCCTACTGGGAGGGTGCACTCGCGGGCGAACGCAGCCTCAAGGGCATGCGCCCGCTGGCGCTGCTGGGCGACAACATCACCACCGACCACCTGTCGCCCTCCAACGCTATCCTGGCCAGCAGCGCCGCCGGGGAGTACCTGGCAAAAATGGGCCTGCCGGAGGCCGACTTCAACTCCTATGCCACCCATCGTGGCGATCACCTGACCGCCCAGCGCGCCACCTTCGCCAACCCGAAGCTGCTCAACGAGATGTGCCGGGATGAAAAGGGTGAAGTCATCCAGGGCTCCCTGGCTCGCCTCGAACCGGAAGGCGAGTCGATGCGCATGTGGGAGGTGATCGAGGCCTACATGCAGCGCAAACAGCCACTGATCATTGTCGCAGGGGCCGATTACGGCCAGGGTTCGTCGCGCGACTGGGCAGCCAAAGGCGTGCGTCTGGCCGGAGTGGAAGCGATCCTGGCCGAAGGCTTTGAGCGCATCCACCGCACCAACCTGGTCGGCATGGGCGTGCTACCACTGGAGTTCAAGTGGGGCGAGAAACGCCAGAGCTACAACATCGACGGCACCGAGACCTTCGACGTCATCGGCGAACCCACACCACGGGCCGATCTGACCGTGGTGATGCATCGACGCAACGGCGAGCGGGTGGAGATTCCAGTGACCTGCCGCCTCGACACCGCCGAGGAGGTCTCGGTCTATGGCGCGGGCGGTGTACTGCAGAGGTTTGCGCAAGACTTTCTGGAGGCGGGGGCGGCTTGATGGCATATTCCCCCTTTTCGCCTGATTTACCCCCTCTCCCCCAGCCCCTCTCCCACAAGGGGAGAGGGGGGTGATACGACCACCGGCTCACCTGCGGATGAAACCGCTCCTGTCCCCCTCTCCCCTTGCGGGAGAGGGGTTAGGGGAGAGGGGGAAAAAGCCGGAGAGGGGGAGAAGCCTGCCAGGAAACCCAAACAACCGCTCATCAAGGAAGATGACCATGAATCAGAGAGATTTCGCCAAGACCCTGCGTCAAAACATGACCGATGCCGAAAGGCTTTTATGGAAACACCTGCGCGCCCATCGTTACTTGGGTCCGAAGTTCCGCCGCCAGCAACCCATCGGACCCTACATCGTGGATTTCGTACACTTCAGGGCACGACTGGTCGTCGAATGCGATGGCGGGCAGCACAATGAGAGTCAGCATGATCTCCGGCGCGATGCCTGGCTTGAGGCGCAGGGCTTCACGGTCCTGCGTTTCTGGAACCACGATATCCTGAACCAAACAGAGTCAATGCTTAGCGCCATTTATGCCTTTCTTAACCCCCTCTCCCCTAACCCCTCTCCCGCCAGGGGAGAGGGGGACAGTGGTGCATCCATCCGGCGGAAAAGAGCCAACCAGACCAACGAGCCTCTCCCCTCACAGGAGAGCAACACCCCATCTGACGCCTCTCTCTCCACGCAGGAGAACAG